>CAZNGF010000041.1:0-25348 GCA_964572855.1 uncultured Thermotogae bacterium
TCGACCGGCCGCAGCAACACGACCTTGCGCGGGGCGTAGGCCGAGCGCAGCGCGGCCAGCATCGCGCGCGTGTCCGCGGCCTCCGGCTCGCCGACGAGCACGACCTCCTGGGACGGACCCAGCGCGAAGTCGAGCGCGTGCAGGAGCTGGGCAAACGCCGACGGGGCGCGTTCGACGAGGGAGGAAAACGCGTGCAGCGTTTGCCAAGCGCGCTCTTCCAACGCGGGGTCGGAGCTCATGCGGCCCAGGCGCAGCAGGTTGAGCGCCTGCACGGAGTTGCCGGAAGGGTAGGCACCATCGTGGGCATCCTTGCGGCGGGCCGGCAGAGCCTCGCCGTCAACCGACGTGAAGAAGAAGCCGCCGGCCGACGCGTCCCAGAACTTTTCAAGCGCGCGCTCGTTGAGTTGGAGCGCCCACTTGAGGTGGTCGGGCGCGAAGCTCGTCTCGTAGAGGTCCAGCAGGCCCTGGATCAGAAAGGCGTAATCGTCCAGGTAGGCCGGTCCGGTCGACGCGCCGTCGCGGTGTCGGTGCAGAAGATGACCGTCCTTGTCAACCAAGTCTTTCCGAACGAACGCCACCGCCCGCTCGGCCGCGCGGGCGTATGCGGGCGCGTTGAAGGCCTGGGCGGCTTTGGAAAGCGCCGAGATCATGAGGCCGTTCCAGTCGGTCAGGATCTTGTCGTCCTTGTGGGGATGGACGCGCTGCTGGCGGGCGTCGAACAACTGCCGACGCGCTTGATCCAAACGCTTACGCAAGTCGCCTTCCTCGACCCCGAGGTCGCGGGCGACGTCGGGGAGCGGCTTCTGCAGGTGGAGGATGTTGGCGCCGGTGCGCTGGCCCGTGGCTTCTTCATAAAAATTGCCGTCGGCCTTGACGTTGTAGACCTCGACGACGAGCTCGGCCAGCTCGGGCTCCAGCAGCCCGCGGAGCTCGTCCTCGTGCCAGACGTAGAACTTGCCCTCCTCGCCCTCGCTGTCGGCGTCCTCGGCCGAGTAGAAGCCGCCCTCGGGCGAGACGAGATCGCGCAGCACGTAGTCGAGCACGGCGCGAGCTGTGCGCTCGTATTCCGGGTTGTGCGTGGCTTGATAGGCTTCCGCATAAGCCAGGGCGAGCGTGGCCTGGTCGTAGAGCATCTTTTCGAAGTGCGGCACGAGCCAGCGCGCGTCGGTTGAATAGCGGTGGAAGCCGCCGCCCAGGTGGTCGAAAAGGCCCCCGAGGCGCATTTGCGTCAGCGTGCGCTCGGCCATGGACAGGGCGCGCCCGTCGCCGCCGCGCTTCCAGTGGCGCAGCAGGAAGGTGAGCCCGTGCGGCGCCGGGAACTTGGGCGCGGGGTTGAAGCCGCCGTAGGCCGCGTCGAAGCGCGCGTGCAGCTCGTCGAAGGCCTTCGAGAGCGCCCCCGCGTCCAGCTCCCCTCCCGCGCCGCCGGCGTCCCGCTGCAGCGCCTCGGCGAGCTCGCCCGCCGCCCGCGTCACCTCGGCGCGCCGCGTCTGCCAGACCTCCTTGAGCTTGGGGACGAGCTCCAGCATCCCGAGATGCCCCGGCCGGCTGCGCTTGGGCACGTAGGTGCGCGCGAAGAACGGCGTCTTGTCGGGCGTGAGCAGCAGGTTGAGCGGCCAGCCGCCGCTCCCGGTGAGCAGCTGGCAGGCCGTCATGTAGACCCCGTCCACGTCGGGCCGCTCCTCGCGGTCGACCTTGACGGGCACGAAGGCGTCGTTGAGCAGGCGCGCCACCTCCTCGTCCTCGAACGACTCGTGCGCCATCACGTGGCACCAGTGGCAGGTCGAATACCCAATCGAGAGGAAGACGGGCTTGTCCTCGCTGCGGGCTTTCTCGAACGCTTCCTCGCCCCACGGGTGCCAGTCCACGGGGTTGTGGGCGTGTTGGCGCAGGTAGGGGCTCTGCTCGTGGATGAGCCGGTTGGGGGACTGCTTTTCGTTGCCGGACATGGGAACCACCTCGGGGAGATTAACGTAGAGATACAGAGAACGGAAGATTCTCGCTCTGTCGAGCTTCAACAATGTAGGGCCGGCTGTGCTGGCCGCTTTGAAGGCCCGCACGACGGACCTTACGGTTTATAACCGATTCCATTCTGCCAAGGTGATCCTTCGCTGCAATGTGTCTTCAACCTGCTTGAGCAACATCTTGAGTTGAGGTACAGAGAATTCTTCGTTGTTGGGCACGGTGAGCGTGTATTCGCCATGACGCATGTAGAAGTGTTTCCCACCGGGCTCAGGTGACTCAAATCCCAACGCTTTCAGCTTCTTGATGAACTCCCTGCGCTTGCATGGGGTCCAGCGAACCATCAGGTTGTTTCTTGCAGGTCGGGCATCGCCTTGTTTAGGTCGATCCCGCCGAGCTCCGGCAGCTTGTCGCCATGGCGGATCTTGACGAGAAGCCAACCTTCCAATGCAGACCGCAACTCGATCTGACATTCGTAAAGGGTTGGGCCAAAGGCGAGCGTCCCGGGACAGTCCGAAATCTCTCCGTAATACGTACCGTCATCGAGTTTCTCGTACGTTGCCCTGCGCATGGCTTGCTCAAGATACCGTGTCAGCATCATCCGCTCCCTTCATCGACGCTCTAGTAGACGACAACAATGGTTCTTGGGTGTAGGGGCGCGATTCATCGCGCCCGTGGGCACGCGCTTTGGCCGCCCGTGAAGTCTATCTGGTCATGAACCAGACGTGTAGGCCGGGTCCCATGAATGGGACCCCTACACAGCCGTTTGTTTCGGCCCGCGCAGCGGGCCCTACTCCGTGTTGACGCCTCTAGAGCGCCGCATCCAACGCGTTCAGGACGCGGTCGACCTCGGCTTCGGTCACGATGTAGGGCGGCAGCAGGCGCACGGCGGTCGCGCCGCCCAGCAGGGCGAGCACGCCTGCTTCCATGAGCTTTTCGAGCACGGGGCCGGCCTTGCCGCGCAGCTGCAGCGCCCACATCAGGCCGCGGCCACGGGCCTCGCGAGCGGACTCGGGGTGGATCTCGACCAATTTTTGCAGACCCGCCTCCAAATGAGCGCCGACCTTGGCGATGTGGTCGAGCAACCCGTCGCGCTCGATCGTCTCGATGACGGCGAGCCCGGCGCGGCAGGCCAGCGGGTTGCCGCCGAACGTGCTGCCGTGCTGGCCGCGCTCGAACCCGAGCGACTCGCGGAACACCGTGGCGCCGACCGGCACGCCGCCGCCGAGCGCCTTGGCCAAACACAAGACGTCGGGCACGATTTCGTCGTGCTCGCAGGCGAACCAGCGGCCCGTGCGGCCCATGCCCGACTGAATCTCGTCCAGGATCAGCAGCGCGCCGCGTTGGTCGCAGAGCTCGCGGGCCGCTTGCAGGTAGCCGTCCGGCGCGGGGTAGACGCCGGCCTCGCCCTGGATCGGCTCCAGCAGGACGGCGGCCGTCTCGTCGGTGACGGCCTCGCGCAACGCCTCCACGTCGCCGTAGGGCACGTGCGCAAAGCCCGGCACGAGCGGCTCGAACGGTGTGCGGTAGCTCGATTTCCAGGTCGCGCTCAGGGCCCCGAACGTGCGCCCGTGAAAGCCGCGCATGGCGGCCACGATCCCCGGACGGCCGGTGCGGGCGCGGGCCAGCTTGAGGGCGGCTTCGACGGCCTCGGTCCCGGAGTTGCTCAGGAAGGCACGCTTGAGATCACCCGGCGTGATCGAAGCGAGCTTGTCGACGAAGCGCGAGCGGGCGTCGCTGTGGAAGTAGCCGGCCGCGCAGGTCATGAGCGCGCCGGCTTGGTCCGCGATCGCCTCGGTCAGCGCGGGGTGGGCGTGCCCCAGCGCGGCCACCCCGATGCCGGTGGCGAAATCGAGGTATTCGTTCCCGCGCTCGTCCCAGACCCGGGCGCCCTGTCCGCGCACGAACGTGATCGGCCGGGGCGCGTAGGCGCCGCTGGCGTGGGCCGTCTCCAGCGCGACGAAGTTCTGGGCGTGTCGGGTTTCAGTGCTCATGGGGAGAGTATAAACCGCGGGGGCGCAGCGGGCACGGAAGGCCGCGGAGAACGACAAAACGTAGGGCCGGCTGTGCCGGCCAAGTCGCGGCCCGCGCAGCGGGCCCTACATTCTTTTAGGATTTAACCGCGCGCCGCCTGGAAGCGCTTGGCCACGGCGTCCCAGTTGACGACGTTCCACCAGGCGTTCAGGTAGTCCGGGCGGCGGTTCTGGTAGTTGAGGTAGTAGGCGTGCTCCCAGACGTCGACGCCCAGGATCGGCGTGCCCGACATGCCGGCGATCGCCTCGCCCATGAGCGGGTTGTCCTGGTTGGCCGTGGAGCCGATCGCGAGCTTGCCGTTCTGAACCACGAGCCAACCCCAGCCGCTGCCAAAGCGCCCGGCCGCGGCCTTGACGAACTGTTCCTTGAACGCGTCAAAGCTCCCGAACGCGCTGTTGATCGCCTCGGCGAGCTCGCCGCCGGGCTGGCCGCCGCCGTTGGGGCCCATCACGTCCCAGAACAGGCTGTGGTTCCAGTGGCCGCCGCCGTGGTTGCGCACGGCGGTGCGCACGTCCTCGGGCACGGCGTTCAGGTTCTTGACGAGCTCGTCCAGGTCCTTGGAGGCGAGCTCGGCGTGCTTTTCGATTGCCGCGTTCAGGTTGCTGACGTAGGCGTTGTGGTGCTTGCCGTGGTGGATCTCCATCGTTTTGGCGTCGACGTGCGGCTCGAGCGCGTTGTGCGCGTAGGGTAGGTCGGGAAGCTGGAATGCCATGGGTGTGGCCTCCTCATTTTTAAAGTGTTCGCTTGCTAAAGTGTAATGAAAGCCTCCCCCCCGTTCAAGCCGCGCGCAAGCGCCCCCCATCCGGCAAGCGCGACCTCGTAACGCAAACGGCGCAAGCGCAAGGGGTTGACACGCTGGTAGAATATTCTTATAATAGCAATGTGGTGATTATTCTAATGGGCGGAGGGCCATGCAGAACCTAGAGGCCTACAAGAACATCAAGGTACCGTTCTGGGTCTACCAGAACGCCAAAGAGGTCGAGCTGGCCTTGATGCGCAAGGGGATCCAGGTCGTGCCCCACGAGGTGCTGCAGCCCGAGCACTGCCCGATCTGCCGCTCGGCCTTCGAGACGGTGGAGTCCGAGAAGAACACGTACCTCAAGTGCACGCACTGCGGCTACACGCAGCAGCAGTTCGCGCCCTCGCGCAACGAAGGCATCATGATGGGCACGGCCATCGGCATGGGATTGATCTACCTGTTGAGCGCGCTGTTCCCGCAGAAGAACTAGGACAGCGCCCGCAAACGCGCTGGCATGAGAGGAAGCCGGACAGTCGCGCAAACGCGGTGGTGAGAGGATCACTGAAAGATCGAAATGAACGACTGTCCGGCTTTGTGATCTCGTTCCTCGTACGCATTATAGCTGAAACTTTTCTCAAGTACTAGGGCTTCGGTAACGCAGGCGACAATTCCCGTGCCCGTTTTCACCTCTCCCCGGTCAAGCAAGCGCGCGCGGTTCCCTATAATGGGGCCATGAAATCCCTGATTCGATTCGCGCTTCCCCTGTTGCCGCTGCTGCTGACCGCCTGGGCGCACGCGCTGCCCAACGAGGTGACCTACGACATCAGTGCCCGGCTCGACGCCGAGCGCAACCTGCTGGCGGGCACGGCGCGCGTGGCCGTCACCAACCGCGCGGCCGAGCCGTTTCACGCGCTCTACTTCCACGTCGTGCCCAACGCGTTTGCGCGCGGGGCCGACACGGCCTACCAGCGCGACCTGGCCGCGGTGGGCGCCGGGCTGGAGCAGGTCTACGCCGGCGCCGACGACGCCGCGCTGCGCGTCGAGCGCGTGGCGCTGGACGGCCGCGCGCTCCCCTTCGAGATCGACGGCACGATCCTGCGCGTGTCGTTGCCCGAACCGCTCCCACCGGAGCAAACCACCACGCTCGCGATCGACTTCGTCAACGACCTCGTTGAGGCCGGTGCCCAGCACCGCTTTGCCGGCACGCTGGCCGTGCGCTCCGGCGTGCGCGATGGCGTCTACACGCTGGCCAAGTGGTACCCGCAGCTCGCCGTCTACGATTCGGACGGCTGGAACCTCGACCCGTATCGGCTGATCGGCGAGTTCTACGGCGACTTCGGGGATTATCAGCTGGCACTCACCGTCCCGGCGGACGTCGTGGTGGGCGCCAGCGGCGAGCTGGTCGAAACGGCAGAGGCGCCAGAAGGCGCGCGCACCTGGACCTTCCGCGCCCGCCGCGTCCGCGACGTGGCCTGGAGCGCAAGCGCGCGCTACCAGGTGGAGGAGCGCAGCTGGGAGGGCAAGACCGTGCGGGCGCTGGCGCTCGACCGGCCGCTGGCCGAGCTCGCGCTCGACAGCTTGAAGTTCTTCAGCGGGGCGTTCGGCCCCTACGCCTACGACACGCTCACCGTGGCCCAGGCGACCGTGGGCGGCGGCATGGAGTACCCCGGCATCGTGATGATCGCTTCCGGCTCGGTCGAGGAGGTCTCGCACGAGGTGGCACACCAGTGGTGGTACGCCGGCGTGGGCAACGACGAGTTCGACGAGCCCTGGCTCGACGAGGGACCGGCCACCTTCGCCAGCGAGCTCTACCGGGTCAGCGCGCGCGGCGAGCCGCCGGGGATCCGGCGCATGCTGGATTTTCAAGAGCCCGGCGTGCCCGTGCTGTCAACGAGCCAGGCCTTTCCCTCGATCCGGCAGTTCGTTGCGGCCGTCTACACCAAGGGCTCGGCGCTCTTTTGGATGCTGGACGATCTGCTCGGGCGCGAGACGCTGCTGCGCGCGTTCAGCACGTATTACGAGCGCTTCAAGTACCGCAACGCGACGACACGCGACCTGATCGCCGTGTTCGATGACGTGTCGGGGCGCAAGCTGGACTGGTTCTTCGACCAGTGGCTGCGCACGACGGCCGTGCTCGACGCCGCCGTGGGCGAGGTGCGCGCCGTCGAGCGCGCCGGCCGGGTCGAGACCACGATCGAGCTGCTGCACCGCGGCGGGGCGCGCATGCCGGTGGCGGTGTCGATCGCGGACGGGAGCGGGCGCAGCGAGACCGTCCGCTGGGACGGAGAGGCGGATCGCGTCGCGCTCACGGTCACCACCGACGCGCCCCTGACGCGGGTCGTCCTCGACCCCGAGCGCACGCTGCTCGAGCCCGACCGCAGCAACAACACCTGGAGCGGCCCGCGCGCCGCAGCGGCTCCCTGGCCGCTCTGGGGTGGGCTGGCGCTGGCGGGGGTCGCGCTCTTTTGGCTGCGGCGGCTGCATTAGCAGTAGGGCAGTCACAGCCTGCCCTACTTGACAGCCCTCCGGTATCCCCGTTACACTCCCCTCGTGCATGACAAGACAAGGGAGTCAACTTACCTATCCGGCAAGCGCGCCGAGCGGCGCGCGGAGGCGTTCCTGCGCCGGCGCGGTTATGCGATCCTGGCCCGCAACTACCACGCCCGCGGCGGGGAGCTCGACCTGGTCGCGCGCGAGGGCGACTGCCTCGTGTTCGTCGAGGTCAAGGCCCGGCGCACGCGGGCCTTCGGGACGGCCGAGGAGGCGCTCACGGCGCGCAAGTGGGCGCGGCTGCGTTTTGCAGCGCGCCACTTCCTGAGCCGGCACCCCTGGGACGGGCCCGTGCGCTTCGACGTCGTGGCGCTGCAGGGCGGACGGATCCGACTTTATCGGAACGCGCTGGGGACTTAAGTGTACGCGCGCGCCTTCAGCGGGACGCTCTCCGGGGTCGAGGGCCACTTGGTCGAGGTGCAGTGCCACCTGGCGCGCGGCCTGCCCGCCTTCCACATGGTGGGCCTGCCCGAAAAGGAGGTGCAGGAGAGCCGCGAGCGCATCCGCAGCGCGATCACCAACGCCGGCTTCACGTACCCGCAGGGGCGCGTAACCATTAACTTGGCGCCGGCCGACGTGCGCAAGGAGGGCGTCGGGCTCGATTTGCCCGTGGCCGCCAGCATCCTGGCCGCCAGCGGCCAGCTCGCGCCCGACGCACTCGACACAATCGTCCTGCTGGGCGAGCTCGCGCTCGACGGCGCGCTGCGGCGGGTCAAGGGCGTGCTCCCGGTCGTGCTGGCCGCGCACGAGCGGCGGGTGAACCGCGTGGCCGTGCCCGAGGGCAACGCCTACGAGGCCGCCGTGGTCGCGCCCGTGGCGGCACACCCCGTGGCGGATTTGAACCACGCCTTCGACCTGCTGAGCGCGCCCGACAAGCCCACGCCCTTCGTCTTCGACCGCGAGGCCTACTTCCGCGACCAGCGGCGCAACGACCCACGCGACTTTGGCGAGATCCGCGGCCAGGAACAGGCCAAGCGCGCGCTCGAGATCGCGGCGGCCGGCGGCCACAACGTCCTGCTCACCGGCCCCCCGGGCTGTGGCAAGAGCATGATGGCCAAGCGCCTGCCCACGGTCCTGCCCGAGCCGACCTTCGCCGAAGCGCTGGAGGTCACCCGCATCTACAGCATCCTGGGGCTGCTCCCGCCGGACCGGCCCCTGATCGCGCGGCGCCCGGTGCGCGCCCCGCACCACACGGTGTCCTACGCCGGCATGGTGGGCGGCGGCCACGGCCGGCCGCGCCCCGGCGAGATCAGCCTGGCGCACCGCGGCGTGCTGTTTCTGGACGAGCTGCCCGAGTTCGACCGCGCCGTGCTGGAGACGCTGCGCCAGCCGCTGGAGGAGCGAACGGTCACGATCTCGCGCGCGGCGCACGCCGTGACGTTTCCGGCCGACTTCACGCTGGTGGCGGCCATGAACCCCTGCCCGTGCGGCTACCGCGGCGACCCCAAGCACGCCTGCCGCTGCACGCCGGCCGACCTGAAGCGCTACCACAAGCGCGTGTCGGGGCCGCTGCTGGACCGGATCGACCTGCACGTCTCGCTCCAGCGCCTGGACAAGGACGAGCTGCTCGGCAAGCCCCGCGGCGAGTCCTCGCAAGCGATCCGGGCGCGCGTGGCCGCGGCCCGCGACCGGCAGGCCGAGCGCCTGCGCGGGTCGAGCGCCTTCTGCAACGCCCACCTGAGCGGCGCCGAGATCGAGCGACTCGGCGCGCTCGACGGCGAGGGCCGCGCGCTGTTCGAGCGCGCCGTGGACCACTTTGGCTTGAGCGCCCGTGCCTTCCACCGTATTCTGAAGGTCGCCCGGACGATCGCGGACCTCGCGGGAGCGGAGTCGGTCAGCGCCCAACACTTGGCCGAAGCGCTCCAGTATCGTCCCGAGGAGCGGGCATACGCATAAAGGAGGCATAGGCTTGAGCCGGATTAAGGTCGGACTCGTGTTGGCGCTGGCGTTGTGGGTCGGGATCGGTGCGATCGGCTGGGGACAGCAGCAGGCCGTGGTCAAGGACGTCCGGGTGGCGGGAAACGAACAGGTGCCGGCGCAGCGCATCCTGAACGAGATCACCTTCGCGCCCGGGGACACGATCGGGACGGAAGCCATCCAACAGAGCGCCCAGCGCATCTTCGACCTGGGCCTCTTCCACGACGTCCGGCCCGACATCCAACAGGACCCCGACGGCGTCGTGATCACCTTCCAAGTCGCCGAGAACCCGGTGGTGCAAGAGATCCAGATCAGCGGGAACAGGCAGTACGAGGTCACCTGGGACGTGTTGGGCCTTAAGATCCCGTTTTTCTGGGACATCCTCAAGACCGAGCGGGTGATCGAGATCCTGGAGGAGCACGAGGTGGCGCTCTACGAGCAGGTCAACCTCAACAACCTCTCGGACGCGCTGGCGGCCATGCGGCAGGAGTACGAGCAGCAGGGCTACTTCTGGATCAACATCGACCAGGAACGCATGCTGCGCTCGCTGCAGAGCGGCGAGGCGCTTTTGATCCCGATCCAGGAGCTCAACGTCGAGGAGATCCGGATTCAGGGCCTGAACGAGGAACTCGAAGGCATCGCCCGCGAGCTCATCTCGATCCCGCTCAACGAGCCCCCCAAGATCCAGGCGCTGCAGGGGTCGTTCACGGCGCTCAACAACAGCATCTACTTCGAGAGCTTCGACCCCGCGAGCCAGGAGAACCTGCAGATGCAGCCGGGCTCGCGGGTGGACACGCTCGTCCTCGCGCTGCAGTTGCGGACCCGGTCGCTGATCGACGGGACGGTCGCGCCCGAGCGCATCGATTTCGAGGGCAACACGGTCTTCTCGGACGAGCGCCTGCGGCGCCAGCTCGGTCCCTGGGAGCCGGGCACGTCCCTGAACAATCTGGACCTGCTGCACGTGCTCAGCGGGGCCTACGACCTCTACCACGACAGCGGCTACACGCAGATGGAACTGACGGTCGACCCCGGCGACGGCGCGCTGAACGTCTCGATCAGCGAGGGGCGGGTGCGCAACGTCTTGGTCCGCCTCAACAGCGAGGACGGCTACACCGAGCTGGCCTTCACCCCCGACGGCCCCACGGAACCGGCCCACTTCGCCCTCGACGAGCAAGGCGAGCCCGTGCCGGCCGAGACCGCGCCGGGCCACACCAAGCCCTACGTGGTCGAGAACGCGCTCCAAATCGCGCCGGACGAGATTTTTAACGAGAACAAACTGCGCGACACGCACCGCACGCTCATGGAACTGGAGTACTTCGAGGACGTCCAGGTCAACGTCGAGCCGGTGGCCGACGAGGCCAATCGCGTGGACGTCTCGCTCTCGATCGCCGAGGGCACCAAGCTGGGCAGCTTCAACGGCGTGCTCACCGCCAACGACTCCGGCCTGGTCGGCAAGCTGAGCCTGTCCGAGAAGAACCTGTTCGGGACCGGCCAGGACGTCTCGCTGGAGTACGACCGCGGCATCCTGGGCCCGGCGCTGGCCAACTGGTCGCTGGTCTACACGACGCACGGCTTCTTCCAGGAATTCAAGGACTTCACGGTGCGGCTGTTCCAGACCTTCGAGCGGCCCACGGTCGAGGAGGAAATCACGCGCACCGGCGGCGAGCTTTCGGTGACCTACCCGCTCAGCTCGACCACGGATCTGCGCGTGGGCGGGCGGCACGAGAACTTTCAGGAATGCGCCCGCGGCGGCGAGTCGTGCGAGCCCCCGGGCGTGACCGACTCGATCACGCTGGGTTGGATCAACGACACGCGCGACAACCCGGCGTTTGCCATGGAGGGCGGGCGCCGCGTGGCCGAGATCGAGCAGGCCGGCGGCTTCTCGGTGGGCACCGAGTTCACCAAGCTGACGGGCTCGGCCGTGCAGCACCTGGCCACGCTCAAGGACCAGAACGTGGCCGTGCGCCTCATGAGCGGCTGGGGCGTGGGCGGCGGGGGCGAGGCGCTCCCGTCGCAGGAGCGCTTCAGCCTGGGCGGTCCGGCCACGGTGCGCGGGCTCACGAGCAAGCAGGTCGACGCCTACCTCGTGCTCAACACCGAGTACCGGGTAAAGTGGCTGGAGCAGTTCTCGACCGCGGCCTTCGTCGACTGGGGACTGGGTCCCGACGCCTGGGGCGAGGATCAGCACCTGCGCGGCACGGCGGGGATCGAGGCGCGCGTCTCGCTGCCGTTTTTGGGCACGGTGCGCTTCGCGCTCGCCTGGGAGCTGCGCTCGGAGTTCACGCTGATCCCGCGCTTCTCGTTCGCGTTCGGGCCCATGTTCTAGCGGCCGCTGCCCGCGCGCCCCGGGGAAGGGCGCGAAGTTCGCTCTGGAAGGTGAAACAGGGGTTGCTCCGGGCGTAGGTGTGTGGTAAAACCGTGAACGACACCACATCGCAATCATACGCTGAAAAGGAGAGGATACCGATGAAACGAACGCACTGGATTCGAACCCTGTTGTTGATCGCCGCGGCGGGGCTGTTGGCCGGCTGCGGCGCGCAGGGCAACGCCCAGAACGACGGCGCGATCCAAGACCTGCAGAGCCAGTTGGCCGATCTGGGCAGCCGGGTTCAGCAGCTGGCCGACCAGGTCGAGACGCTGCAGTCGCAGCAAAGCGGCGGCTCGGACGGCGACTTGGCCCAGCAAATCGAGCAGCTCCGTTCCCAGATCAACGCCATCGAGAGCGGCGGGGGCTCGGCCTCGGGCGGCGGAACCGCGCCCATGAAGATCGGTTTCGTGAGCGCCGAGGAGGTGTTCGTCTCCTTCCGGGGGACCGAGACCGCCATCGCGCAGTACCGCGAGGAGAAGCAGGCCAAAGAGCAGGAGCTCCAGAGCCTGCAGGACAAGTGGTCCGCCGGCACGATCTCGCAGAACGAGTACGCCACGCAGCGCGACCAAGTCCAGCAGGAGCTCCAGGTGCTGGACCAGCAGCTCACCAACGAGATCACGCAGAAGATCGTCGAAGCCGTCGAGGTCATCGGCTCCGAGCAGGGCTACGACCTGATCACGGCCCGCAAGAACGTCGTGCTCTACTACGAGGAAGGCAGCAACATCGTCAACATCACCGACCAGGTGCTCGAGCGCATGAACCAGGAATTCTCCTCGTCCTCCGGGGACGGCGAAAACGGCTCCTAGTTCGCACCCCGTGCCCGCCCACGCGCTCGACCTGGAGGCCATACGGCGGCGGCTCCCGCACCGCTATCCGTTCCTGCTGGTCGACCGGGTGCTCGAGCTCGACGGGACCTACGTGCGCGCCCTCAAGAACGTGACGGCCAACGAGCCGTTCTTCCCGGGACATTTCCCCGGGCGGTTCGTCATGCCCGGCGTGTTGATCCTGGAGGGCATGGCGCAGGCGGCCGGCGTGCTGCACCTGCAGGCCTACCCCGAGGACGTGGGCTACTTGGTGGGCGTGGAGTCGGCCCGCTTCAAACGCATGGTCGTGCCGGGCGACCAACTCGTCTACGAGGGCGAGCTCCAGCGCCAGCGCCCCTCGTACTGCAAGGTCGCGATGCGCGCCAGCGTGGACGGTTCGCTGGCCGCCGAGGCCGTGATCGCACTGGCCACCGAGGGCGGACCGTGAACGCCGTGATCGAGTGCGTCCCCAACGTGAGCGAGGGGCGGGACGAGGCCACGCTCGACTACATCGCCGGCGCCGTGCGCGAGCGGGACGGCGTCGCGCTGCTGGACGTGGACCGCGACCCGGACCACCACCGCGCCGTGATCACCTTCGCCGGCGCCCCCGAGCCCGTGGCCGAGGCCGCCTTCGCGCTGGCCCGCCGCGCCGTCGAGCGGATCAATCTCACGACACACCGCGGCCAGCACCCCCGCATGGGCGCGCTCGACGTGCTGCCCTTCGTCCCCGTCAAGGGCGCGAGCCTGGACGATTGCGCCGCGCTGGCGCGCGCGGTCGGCGAGCGGATCAACCACGAATTGAGCGTGCCGGTCTACCTCTACGAGGCCGCCGCGGCGCGCCCCGAGCGCGAGAACCTGGCTGTGATCCGAAAGGGACAGTTCGAGGGGTTCCCGGAGAAGATCCAGCAGCCCGACTGGGCGCCCGACTTCGGCGAGCGCCGGGTCCACCCCACCGCGGGGGTGACGGCCGTGGGCGCGCGCGCGCCCTTGATCGCCTTCAACGTCGACCTCGGCACCGACGACCTCGAGGTGGCCAAGCAAATCGCCCGAGCCGTGCGGCATTCGAGCGGCGGCCTGCGCCACGTCAAGGCGCTGGGCTTCGCGCTCGAGGACCGGGGCATCGTCCAGGTCTCGATGAACATGACGAACTTCTCCGCGACCCCGCTGTTCCGCGCGCTCGAGCTGATCCGCCGCGAGGCCGCCCGCCACGGCGTTTCGGTGCTCAACAGCGAGATCGTCGGCCTCGTGCCGCAGGCCGCGCTGCTGGACGCCGCCGGGTACTACCTGCAGCTGGCCGGCTTCCAGCGGGACCAGGTACTGGAGGAGCGGCTGGCGCGCGCGTTTTCCGATGAAGCGTGACCACCCGCCCATCCGCATCCTGGGCGTGCCCGCCGACCTGGGCGCGGGCCGCCGCGGCGTGGACATGGGCCCGAGTGCGATCCGCTACGCCCGCCTCTCACAGGAGATCGAAGCGCTCGGCCTGGCCTGCGAGGACACCGGCAACCTCAAGGTGCCGCTGGCCGAGACCGTGGGCAGCGGCGACCCGAGGCTGCGCCACCTGAGGCCGATCGTCGATGTGTGCCGGCAGGCGCGCGATCAAGTCGCGGCGGCCTTGGACCAAGCGCGCTTTCCGCTGCTTTTGGGCGGCGACCATAGCCTCTCGATCGGGTCGCTGGCCGGGGTGTGCGCGCGCTGGGAGCGTCCCGGCGTGATCTGGGTCGACGCGCACGCCGACTTCAACACGCACGAGACCACCCCGTCCGGCAACGTCCACGGCATGTCGCTGGCCGCCGGCACGGGCCGGGGCGCGCCCGAGCTGCTGGCGCTGTTTAAAAACCGCTTCGTGGACCCGTCCCGCGTGGCGCTGGTGGGCGCGCGGGCGCTGGACGCGGGCGAAAAGGACCTGCTGCGCGAGGCCGGGGTTCACGTCTTTACGATGACCGACATCGACCGCCACGGCATCCAGTCCGTCATGGGCCGCGCCCTCGACCGCGCCGGGAGCGATGCCGACGCCGTGCACGTGAGCTTCGACGTCGACGCGGTGGACCCGGCCGTGGCTCCCGGCGTGGGCACGCCCGTGGACGGCGGCCTGAGCTACCGCGAGGCCCACTTCGTGATGGAGTTCCTGGCCGAATCCGGCCTGATGCGCTCGCTGGAGCTCGTCGAGCTCAACCCCATCCTGGACGAGCGTAACCGCACGGGGAAGCTGGCCGTGGAGCTGATCGCCTCGGCGCTGGGCAAGCGAATTTTCTAACTCCTAACGGTGCCCCGTTCTTTTCAAGCGAATTCTAGCACTCAACCACGGTGGTTTTCGGGCGTAGGGGCGCGCTTCATCGCGCCCGTGGGCACGCGCTTTGGCCGCCCGTGAAGTCTATCTGGTCATGAACCAGACGTGTAGGCCGGGTCCCATGAATGGGACCCCTACACGGAAAAAACAGCGTGGCCCTGTACGAGCCTATGATTCCTGCGGCAAGCAGAAAGCATAGGCTCGCCGTGCGGGCCGGATCGGTTCAAGCGACTTGCACCGCAGGCCCTGCGATCTAAACCCGCAACGCCCGCACGCTCCAGACGCCCACGCCGCCGACCGTGAAGCTGCCGAAGAAGGCCAGCGCCATCCAGGCGGTGTGCGTCCAGGGGGCGCTTGCGGCGTTTGCCCCTGTCACCGAACCGCCCTCGCCCACGATCACCTCGCCCAGCATGCCGGCGCGGTCGTGGCCGCGCACGTGGCAGTGCAGCGCGAGCGTGACGTGTTCGTCCGGGGTGACAAACGACATGGTCCGCTCGCCCCGGCCGCGCAGCTCGATCATGAACATGGGACTCAGGTTCTCGACCATGAACGCGTGGCGCACGTCGTCCTCGTTGACGAAGGTCACGATCACTTGCTGGCACGGGCGGGCGCGGATCGTCTCGACGTCGAAGCCGAACACCTCGCCGGCTTCGGCGTGCGCCACCCCGCCGCGCACCGTGATCTCAAGCGGCTCGCCGCGCGGCTGGGCGCACTGCTCGTGGATGTCGCCCCCCTCGCCGCCGTGCGCGCCGGCCGGCACGGCCCACGCGGCCAGCAGGATCAGCGTCAGGCCAACGCCAAACAACCCTTTCATGCGTTCCTCCTCAGCATCGTTTCGACGCGCGTCTTTGCCCCCTCTCCCTCGATGGGAGAGGGCTGGGGTGAGGGTGAAGGCGGGCTTGGCCATCGTCTCCCCCTCATCCCAACCTTCTCCCGCCAGGGGAGAAGGGGGTTTGTTGGTGATGTCAAGCTCATGTTGTCCTCGGTGCCACGGGGGGTCTCCCTACGAGCCCCGCTGTGGCCGTGTACGCGTCCATCGTAACAGCAGACCGCCCAACGCGCCGCCCAACAGCAGGCCCGCGACGGCCAAGAGCGCGATCCAGCCCCAGAGCGGGACGCGGTCCAAGGGATCGACCTCGTCCCGCCTCCCCCCCGGCGGCGCGTCCTCGAACGGCGCGCCCTGGAACACGGAGCGCTGCCCGCGGTAGTAAGCGGGCTCGAAGTAGCGGCTCAGGTCGCCGCTCACCTTGGGCAGGCCGTAGGCGTCGATGAAGTCGGGGTAGACGATGTAGTTGAGGTCGCCGCCGGGGTTGATCCCGTCGGTGGTGATGGCTTCCTCGGTGTGGTCGTGCAGCAGCCAGACGCCGGGGCCCGAGGCGCGCCCCGCCTCCGCGCGCGTGTCGAGCACGAGGTCGACGCGCTGGCCCGGCGTGATCGTGACCGTGTCGCGCAGCTCGCGCTGGTCTTCGGGCACCGGCGTCCCGTCGCGCGCGGCGACCTCGACGCGGTGGCCGTGCGTGTGCAGGCTCACGGTGCGCGCCCCGGCGTTCAGCACGCGCAGCAGCGTCCTCGACTCCGGCCGCACGCGCACCATCGAGTCCAGCAGCGTGTAGGGGAACGAGCGCCCGTTGACCACGAAGTAGCGCGGCTCGCGCGCGGCGGGGTTGTAGTTGCGGTGCAGCTCCCACTCCAGCTGGGCCGGCCCGTTGGCCGCGTCCTGCAGCGGGGCGTGCAGCGCGGGGTCGATGTCGCCGTAGGCGAGCGCGTACTCGGCGTCGAAGCCCGCCTCCTGCGAGGCGGCCGACAGCTCCGGCATGCGCGCGGTCGTGACCAGCGGCGTGACGAAGTTCTGGGGGCGGTCCGGCTCGATGACCAGCATGCCGTAGAGCCCCATCAGGATGTGGACCGGCGGCTGCACGTGGCAGTGGTACCAGTACGTGCCGGGGTTGCGGGCCGTGAACGTGTACGTAAACGCCTCGCCGGGCTTGATGGGCTCTTGCGTCACGTGCGGCACGCCGTCCATGGCGTTGGGCTTGGCCACGCCGTGCAGGTGGAGCGTGTGCGGGAAGTAGTGCGTGTTTTGGACCACGATGTGGACGCGGTCGCCCTCCTCGACGCGGATGGTGGGACCGGGCAGGCGCGCGGGCGGATCCATCCCGCCCAAATCCGGCGCGAACACCCAGAACGGGAGCGTGATGCCGGGCGCGATCTCCTGGTTCAGCTCCAGGATCTGCAGGCAGATCGTGAGCTCGTCCGGGTCGCCGTCGCCGTCCAGGTCGTCCCCCAGCGCCACGGCGTCCATCGGGTTCGACGACATCCGCATCCCGCCGCCCTCCATGGTGCCCATCGCGCCGGAGGGGCACTCGGGGGGCGCCGCTTGCGCGTGCGCGCTCCAGGGAAACGCCAACACCAGCGCGCTCAGCAGCAGGGGGACCATAGACCGAATCACTCCTCGGTCCCCCGCTGCACGATCGGACTGTTCAACGTCTTCAGGTAAGCCACCAGTTGATCCAACTCCTCCTGGGTCAGGTTGAGCGGCACGAGGTCGGTGTGCCGGTACGGCCCCTCGGGCGCCTCGTTGTAGTGGGCCATGACTTGAGCGAGCGTCTCGAGCTGGCCCGCGTGCATGTAGGGCGCGGTTCGCTCGACGTTGCGCAGCGTCGGGGTCTTGAACGCGCCCACCAGCTCGCTTCCCTCGGCCTTGGCGAAGCGCAGCTCGGCGCACTGCTGCGGCTCGGCGTCGCTGTAGGGGCCCAGGCAGTTGAACGGGTCGTCCAGCACCTGCCGCACCCCTTGGGCGCGGCCGGGGTCGAGCCGCGCGGGGTCGGCGGGGGGCGTGCCCGTGCTGTGGAAGTCGTGGTTGCTCAGCAGCGGGCCGCTGTGGCACTGCAGGCAGTTGCCCTCCCCGATGAACAGCTTGAGGCCGGCCACCTCGACCTCGCTCAGCGCCGCTTCCATGCCGGCCCGGTCGCCGTCGACCAGCGCCTCGACGTAGGCATCGAAGCGCGAAGGGCCGTAGCGAAGCGTGCGCTCGTAGGCCGCGATCGCCTTGCCCAGGTTGGCAAAGACCCGATCGATCTCCTCGCGGTCCGCGGGCGCCATCGCTTCCCAGGCCGCGCGCGCCTCCGGGTCGGCCACGGGACCGGCCTGGCGCGGGAAGCGCTCCATATCGGAAAGATCCGGCAGCGGGCCGAACAGCGCCTCGTAGGCATCGCGGTAGTGCGCGTCGATCAGGTGCGCGTAGAAGGTGCGGCTGCCCCCGTGCTCGTTTTGATCCTCCAGGGGCCCGAGCGCCTGGGCCCACTGGCTGTCCTTGCGCCCGTCCCAGAACATCCAGGGGCTGTGCGCCGTGCCGACCACGGTGGGCGCGTTGCGCTGGGTGGCCCCGATCCCCTGCGAGGTCGCGCGCCCGTCGGTGAAGGCGAGATCGGGCTGGTGGCAGGTCGCGCACGACACCGCCCCGTTGGCGCTGAAACGCGTGTCGAAGAAGATCTTGAGGCCCATTTCGGCCGCGCGCGCGTCGTCGGCCACGGCGTTGGAGGGGTCGGCCGGCGGCGCGGGCAGGTTTTCAATCCAGAGCGACTTGAGCGTCTCGATTTCCGCCTCGCTCCAGAGCGGACGCGAGGCCGTCACGTAATAGGCGGCGGCCGCGGCCAGAACCAGGAGCAGCGCGATGAGTCCGATCGAGACGACCTTGGCGTTCATGTCTCAGGATTGTAGCGCCAGGTTGAAGGTGACGCGATCCGTTTTCCCGTCCGCGCTGATCTCGAAGGAGAACTCCCACTGGCCCGCCATGTTGAAGCGCACGCCCTCGACGCGGTAGTCGCCGCCGCCCAGTTCCTCGGTCACTTCGGGCGCGGTGGGCAGGCCGTGGCCGTGCTCGGGCATGCCGCCGTCGACGTGAATCGAAGCCCCTTCCACGGGCGCGCCGCCCTCGGTGGCGGCCACGCGCAGCGTCCAGCTGTGGATCCGGTTGAGCGGGACCGGCTCGGTCTCGGGCCGGATCGTGACCTCGAACGCGCCGTTCTCCGTCGTGCGCGTGCGCGCGAGGTCGAGGCCGGCCGGGACCCCGCCGCCCATGCCGCCGCCGTCCGACGGGCCCGAGAACACGAACCAGATCGCCCCCGCCACCAGGATCAACGCGGCCGCGCCGCCGATCCACCACCAGCGTTGCTCGTTTGGACTCGTTTTGCTCATGCAAACCCCTTTCGCTCTCCCATGGTATCGTCAGCGCGCTTCGGTTTCCGACGCGGCTTCTGCGGCGCGCACGCCGCCGGGGCCGACCTCGAGCGCGAAGGCGGCCTCCAAGTCGTCGATCCGGCCCCGCAGCCGGGCCACCACGGTCGCGCGCCAGCGGCCCGGCAGGTTCAGATAGGGCCCCTCGAGCGCGTAACGCCCCGCTTCGGTCGGCTCGGCGATCGGGCTCAGGTTGACGTCGCCCAGGTCGCGCTCCAGGTAGTCGAATCGGACCCAGACCCGCAGCGCGTCGGCGACCGGGTCGCCCGCCGCCTCGCGCAGCGTCACGGTCAGAGCCCTGCTCCCGTTCTCATCCGCCGGGGCCACGCGCAGGCCGACCGTGTGCGCGTCCAGTTGGCGGATCAGCGTGAGCGGTTCGGGCCGCGCGCCGTGGGCGTGGCCGGCGTGCGGCGGGGACGCAAGCGTCAGGACGCCGGCGAACAGCAGCACGACCGCGCCGAGCGCGGCCTCGCCTCCAACCAGGCGGCGGAAGCGGCTCAGTAGCCAGCGCGCCCGCTCGCCGTCCGGCCGCGCGGCCGCGCTTTGCTGCAAGCGCGGGACGAGCAGCCAGCGGTTGGCCCCGGCCAGCAGGCCGATCGGGAGCAGCAGCAGCACCTTGCCGGCCAGCGCGCGCCCGTAGAGCGTGCTCCAGAGCGCCTCCAGGCTGGGCACGTGCTGGAAGGCAGCCCAGGTCCCGCTGGCCACCAGCGCGATCACGCTCACCAGCGCAACCTGCGAAAACGCCGGGATGAGCGTCCCGGCCAGCGCGGCGCGCGCCTCGTCGGAGGCGCGCAAGCCCCAGGGGAGCCACACGAGCGCGAGCTGGGCCAGCCCGCCCAACCAGAGCGCCGCGGCCGCCAGGTGCGCCCAGTCGGCGGCGGCGCCAGGCCAGCCCAGGTTGGCGTTGTGGCTCACGAGCGCCTGCGCCAGCAACGCCAAGCCGCCCAAGGTCCACACGCCGTAGCGCGTCAACCTGCCTTCGATCCCCGTCCACAAGAAGAGGCCAAGGGCCATGACGAACAATCCCTTGGCCGCTTGGAGCGTCCCCCAACGGCTGTTGAGCAACAACTGGAACAGGGATGCGTCCAAGAGCCGTGCCTGATAGAGCAAGTCCACCGTGCCGGCCACGATAAACACAAGCAAGGCTCCCCCAAGCAAGCGCAACTGAGAACGCGCGCGCAAGGCCGTCGGGAGCGCGGGCAAGAACAGAAAACACCAGGCCCCGCCGATCAACAGCAAGAGCGTGGCAAACCCCAACCAGCGGGCGAGCAAGCGTGTGGTCGCAGGGAATTCCGAGCGGCCCTGGAACGCCTCACCGGCTGGGACCAGTTCGGTTCCCACCGCGAAGGGAATCACCCCCTCGGTCACGTGTCCGTCCGCGACGGAGAGGACTTTCCAGTGTAAGTGGTACGCGCCCTCGGCCGGCGGCTGCCCCAGAGGTAGCACCACGCGCTCCCCCTCCTGTTGCAAGCGGAAGTCCAGCGATTGCAGTTTTTGGCCGTCGGTGGAGTAGAGTTCGAACGTGCTGAAACCGGGATCGACCCCTTCGGTGAACGACAGCTCGAACGCCTCGGGCCACGCCGCCAGCGAGGCGCCCAGAGGCGGGTCGGTCTGACTCAAGTAAGAATGGCCCCCGGCCGGCACGCTTGCCGCGATGAGCGCCAGCATCAACAGGCACAAAAGGCGCTTGCGGCCGAGCTGAACACGTGGAAGCGTCATCTTGGCGATAAGGGAGAAGGGGGAAGGGGCGTTGGCGTCCCTTCCCCCTTGCGCTCGGGAGGTTATTCCCCGCCGCCCTGGACCGCGAAGTCGTAGGCGCCCTCGCTGAAGCCACCGTCGGGGGTGGAGATGCCAATCCACTTGACGGTGTAGAGGCCCGGCTCCAGCGGCTGGTTCAACTCGGCGACCATCACCGAGCGGGTCGGGTCATCCAGATCGACCTTGCCGACCGTAACGACGGCGCGCCCCTCCTGACGGATCAGGTAAAAGAGGCTGTTTTCAGCGTCCATGCCGCCGTGCACGCTTTCCTGGTTGAAGACGACGCGCACTTCCTCCGGCGAAACCTCGAGCAACGTGCCGGGTTGGGGGGCGGAATCGTTCCCGAAATTGGCCAGGCTGGGATGCGCAGAGACCAGATTGACCGCCAACACACCCACACCGATCACGGCCAGCACCAAAGCCAACAGCTTGAAGGACAACTTGCTCACGATACATCACTCCTTTAGTCACAATCGGGTTTTGGTTGATATGTCTGATGGCGTCGCGCGGGTTAGCTCAATCGGGGCGGGCCGATGGGGGGGGAAAGGAATATCTGGGGCAGGCGCAACGATTCTTCGGTCTGCAAAGCCTTGACGTGCCATGCCGGCGCCTCGGCGCTGTCGAACGTTAGGCACGCCTCGCAGGCCGGCACGGCCACACCGCTCCCGCTCAAGCCCCCGGCGTTGGCCTCGAGGTGGCAGGCGTGCAACGGGGCGTCGCTTTCGTCGTGTTGATCCTGCTGCGCCTCGGCGTGGCCGTGCGGCGTGTGCGCGCCGTGCGCCCCTTCGTGGTGCGCGTGCGAGGCGCCGGGGTGGTGGTGGAAGGGGTTGAACGCGTGGTCGAAGCAAACGGCCGCAAAGACGTTGAACTGGACGGCCAGCACGAGCAGGCCGATCAGACCCAGCAGCGCGCCTCGGCGTCCGCACCACACGTTCATGCTTTCCTTATACCGTGCCGGTTAAGAGGATTCAAACGGTCCACATTTTCCGAGTTTAGGGAAGGCGGCCCGACCGAGCTGTAAGCGCGCTCACAGTCCTGCCAGGCCCGCGGCCGTAAGCTGGACGGTCCTATGAGCCTGAAATCGCTATGGCTGTGCGTTGCGCTCTTGGCGTGGGCGGCGTTGCCGGTCGGGGCCGACCACGTCTCGCCCGAGGAGATCGTCCCCGACGTGCCGCGCGACGAGATCCCCCCGCTGGATGCGCCCGCCTACGAGCCCGCCCCGGCGGTCGATTGGCTCGAGGCCGACGACTGGCTGCTCGTCTACGAGCGCGCAGGCGACGCGCGCGCCTACCCCGTCAAGATCATGAACTGGCACGAGATCGTCAATGACACGGTCGGCGGCCTGCCGGTGGCCGTGACCTACTGCCCGCTGTGCCGCTCGGGGCTGGCCTTCGACCGGCGCCTGAACCAAGCCGAGCTCTCGCCCGAGGCCGAAGGCGTGTTGCCGGAAGACACCGTGATCGAATTCGGCAACACCGGCGCGCTCTACGAAAACGACATGGTCATGTACGACCGCCAGAGCGAGAGCGAGTGGTTCCAGGTGGGCGGCGAGGCCATCACCGGGCCGCTGCACGGGACGCGGCTCAAGCGGCTGCCCTCGCAGATGATGCGCTGGGCGCAGTTCCGGGAGGCGTTCCCCGCAGGGCAGGTGCTCTCGCGCGAGACGGGCTACGGGGCCACGCGCAACTACAACCTCGACATCTTCTCCGGCTACAACGAGCGGGACGAGTCCATCCCGTTCCCGGTGTCGCGCCGCGACGAGCGCTTGCCGCTCAAGGCGCCCGTGGTGGGGGTGACCTTCGGCGGCGAGGCGGTCGGCTACGACCTGGAATCACTGGCGGACGGCGCCTACGCCGACCAGGTGGGCGGGCAGCCGCTGGTGCTGTTCGTGCTGGACGGCGCGGGCGCGGCCTTCGACCCGGCGGTCGAGGGGCGCAAGCTCTCGTTCGAGCTGGAAGACGGCCGCTTCCGCGACGCGCAGACGGGCTCGAGCTGGGACCTGTCGGGCCAAGCGGTCGCCGGCGAGCTGGAAGGCAAGCAGCTCCGGCGCCTGCCGCAGTCGTCGCTCTTCTGGTTCAGCTGGGCCACGCTCCACCCCGAGAGCGAGGCCGTGAGCCAGGCCGGCGCGCTCACGCCCTACGCCCCGGACGCCTGGGGCGGGAACGGCACGCTCGTCTGGATCGCCACGCTCGCCGGCGTGGCCCTGCTGGCCGCGGCCGCCTGGTACGTGCAGCGGCGCGCGCGCCCCGCTTCGGCTCAAGGGTAGGGCTGTCGCTCCGGCTTGTCTCGCTCGACCTCGGGCCGGCTCGCCCACAGCAGCAGCGCGATCAGGACGAACGCGACCAGCGAGAGGAACGGGATGGTGACGAACCCGGCCCAGTCGATGTAGGCCACGTTGCAGGGAACCCCCACGCGGCAGAGCTCGGGGAAGCCGAAGCCGGGCACCTTCTGTTCCAGGTAGTGGAAGAGCGCAAAGGCCATACCGAGCCCGCTCAGGGGGAGGGCGTAGCGCTTCACGCCCGCGTCCCCGCGGTAGCTGGCGATCCCGAGCACGATGGCCAGCGGGTACATCAGCACCCGCTGGTACCAGCAGAGCGCGCAGGGGACGAACTGGCGGACCTCGCTGAAGTACAGGCTCCCGCCCGTGGCCGCCAGCGCGACCACCCAGGCGACGTAGAGCCCGTATTCGCGCGCGAGGCGTCTCATTGGGCCTCGTCCAGCGCGCGCTCGATGGCCGCGCGCACGGCCCCGTAGGAGAAGTTGGCCACCTTCGTCCCGTCGACGAAGATCGTGGGCGTGCCGGTGACGCCGGCGGCCTCGCCGATCTGCTTGTCGCGCGCGACCTCGTCCTGGTGCCGGCGCCCCTGGATGCACGTGCCCACCGCGGCCGGGTCCACGTCGGGCACGTCCGCGCGGATGAGCTCGAGCAGGCGCTCGGGCGTGGCCCAGCGCTGGCTTTCGGGTCCCTGGTGTTCGAAGACGGTGTCGAAGTAGTCCCAGAAGGCGGCCTCGTTTTGCTCGTAGACGCACTCGCCGGCGATGCCCGCCGTGGTCGAGTCGGGGCCGATGAACTGGAAGTTGATGAAGAAAAACTCGACCAGGTTCTGATCCACGTAGTCCAGCACGATCCTCGGATAGACGTCTTGGTGGAACTGCTTGCACGCCGGGCACTTGTAGTCGCCGAACTCGACCACCTTGACCGGCGCCCCGTCCGAGCCCAGCGAGGGCTGCTGCTCGAGCCGGAAGTCGACCCCGTCCGCCGACGGGGCAGGTTGGCTCGACTGGACCTGGAGCCAGTAGACGCCGCCGAGCGCGGCCACCGCGAGGACGGCCAGCGCGGTGTAGAGCGTGACCCGCTGGGCGTTGTTGCGTTGTGCGCGTTTGTTCTTCTTCGACATGGGGCCTCCTTTGGGTTGAGGGGGGCTTCAGATTTCAGCCGCTCGCGGGCGCCTCCTGCAGCAGGGCTCGGATGTGTCGGGTGAGGAGCGCGTGCAGCTCGAAGCCCTCCCAGCTCCCCGCCTGCAGCGGGGTCGAGACGTACCAGCGCAGGCGGCCCTGGGGATCGATCAGGTACACGCCGCTTGTGTGCACGACCTCGCCGCTCTTGCGCCCGTCGTCCTGCACGGCGACGCCGTAGGCCTCCCAAACGGCCCGCAGCGCTTGGGCGGGGCCGGTCAGGAAGTGCCACGCATTCAGCTCGCGCGCGGGCCACTTGGCCGTGGCCTCGGCCACCTGCGCCACCGCGTTGAAAGCAGCGTTGACGTTGACGGCGACGTAGACCACGCGCCCGGCAGCCTCGTCGAGCGCGTCCTGCACCCGCTGGAAGTGCAGCGCGGTCAGCGGACAGACGTCGGTACAGTTCGGGTCGAGAAACGCCAGCGCCACGGCCCGGCCGCGCAGGTCGGCCAGCGCGAGCGGGCGCCCGGTTTGGTCGGTGAGGCGGAAGTCCGGCGCGGGCTTGGCCTCCAGCGCGGTGCCCTCGTAGGCCGGCGGCTCGGAGGACGCCCCGCTGCCACAGCCGGCCAGGACGAGCGACAGGGCGAGGGCGAGGCCGATCCCGACCCTTTCGCACAGGCGCCCCACCGTCAACGCACCTCCCGCGCCGACCGTAACTGCCCCGGCGTCCAGCCCCGGCGGCGCAGGGCGAACCAGCCGCCAATCAGTCCGACCCAACCGACCCCGCCCAGCGCAATCCAGGACCACAGGGGAACTGACGGGGCGTCCGTGAGCGCAAGCGACGCCGGCCCGAGCCGGCCGTCGATTTCGAGACGCAGGCGCACCGGGGCGTCTCCCCCGGCCGGCACGCGCACCCGGAACTCGTTGAAGAAGGCTTCGGCCTCGAAGGGCGTTTCCCCCTGGGCGCCGACCGCGGCCGTCCCGCGCACGGCGGCGTCGGCCACCGGCGCCCGGCCGCGCGCGTTCCACAGGTAGGTCAAGTAGAGGCGCTCGCCTGCGACCGCCTCGCTTTCGTAGACCTCGACCCAGTACGGACCCGCTTCGCCTGCGAACACCCGCTCCTCGCCGCCGTGGGAGCTGGCCGTGACGGCCGTGAACGTCGTCATTAGCAACGCGAGGGCACCGACGCGACGGAGACGGCGGGGCGCGCTCATGGCGTCCTCCTCGTGGCAGCGGTTTGAGCCGGTTGTGTCTGCTGTCTCATGCCGAACTCCACAGTAGTTCTTGGGTGTAGGGGCGCG
>CAZNGF010000042.1:0-25244 GCA_964572855.1 uncultured Thermotogae bacterium
GGGACGTTCCTGGGCAAGGGCAAGGCCGCCGAGCTCAAAGGGTTGGTCGAGGCCAGTGGCGCCGAGGTCGTCGTGTTCAACGCCGAGTTGAGCCCGGCGCAGGGGCGCAACCTGGAGGAGCTGCTCGGGGTCAAGATCATCGACCGCGCCCAGCTCATCATGGACATCTTCGCCCAGCGGGCCATGACCGCGGACGCCAAGCTCCAGGTCGAGCTGGCCCAACTCCAGTACCTGCTCCCGCGGCTGCGCGGCTGGGGCGAGGCGCTCAGCCGGCTCGGCGGCGGCATCGGCACGCGCGGCCCCGGCGAGACCAAGCTGACCCTGGAGCGCCGGCAGCTGCGGCGGCGCATCCATCGCATCGAAACCCAGCTGGAGGAGTCCCGCGTCAAGCGCGCGGTCAAGCGCAAGGGGCGGGAACGCAGCGGCGTGTCCCAGGTCGCGCTGGTGGGCTACACCAACGCGGGCAAGTCGACGCTGCTCAACGCGCTCACCGACGCGGGCGCGCTGGCCGAGGACAAGCTGTTCGCCACGCTCAACCCCGTGGCCCGCCGCGTCTCGCTGCCCGACGATCGCGAGGCCGTGCTGCTGGACACCGTGGGCTTCATCCGCGAGCTGCCGCACCAGCTCGTGCCCGCCTTCCAATCCACGCTGGAGTCCGTGCGGGAGGCCGACCTCATCTTGCACGTGATGGACTCGTCGAATCCCCAAATGCTGGCGCAGTGGGAGGCCGTCAGGAACGTCTTCAAAGACGTCCTGGGCGGCGGCGAGTGGCCGCCGGTGCTGCACGTGTTCAACAAGGTCGACCGCGCCGGTGACTCCGAGGCGCGCGAGGCGCTGGAGCACACCCGGGACCAGCTGCAGGATGCCGTGGAGATCTCCGCGCTGCATGGGCAGGGCCTGGAACTCCTGCTGCAGACCGTGGCGGGGCTGCTCGGCGAGCCCAAGGTCGTGATCGAGCTGCACGTCCCCTACGCCAAGGGCCAGTGGTTGGACATCCTGCACCGACAGGGCGAGGTGCTGGAACAACGCTACGGCGAGCGCGACGTGTCCGTCGACGTACGCCTCACCCGCCGGGACTTCGAGCGCCTGAGCGCCCAGGCTCAGCAGGAAGGCATCAATTGGCGCGTCGTGGACGGCGGGGTCAAGGGCGACCCGCCTGCCTCATCTTCGTAGCGCCCCTAGCCGCTCACCGCGCGCCGGAAGCGTTCCAGCTGCGCCAGCCAGTCCACAGGCTCCCCGCGCGCGCCATGCGCGCCAGCACGGCGTCGGCCGCGCCGCCCATCCAGAGCGGAATGCGCCGCGCGGGCCGCGGGTTGATACTGACGTCGTCCAGCGCGTTCTTACGTCCCCCGAAAGGCCACCAGCGGGTCGCGCCAGAGCCGCCGGAGCACCTCGAGCTGCTCCTCGATGCGCCGGCCGCGCGTCCCGAAGTCGACGCCCATCCCCGCGTACTCGAACTCGTTCCAGCCCACCCCGACCCCCAGCCGCAAGCGCCCGCCCGAGAGCGAATCGAGCTACGCGGCCTGCTTGGCCACCCAAGCAGTTTGGCGTTGAGGGCGGAATCCGGGTTGGCAAGCCCGAGGCCGCACCGGTTGATTTCAGGGCGAACGGTTGCTATACTTGGTTTAGTCTGCAGCAAAGGTGGCACGGAGTGGCCGCCTGAACCTGAAGCATGGACAAGACACACGCGGGCTGAAGCTGGTTGGACGGTTTCTCCTTGTCGTGTTCGATGTCGTGCGTCAAATCCGTCGCAGGCAAAAGGAGGAAACGTATGCCAACCGGCAAAGTCAAGTGGTTTAACGACGACAAGGGCTTTGGCTTCATCGAGCAGGATGATGGCGGCGAGGACGCATTCGCGCACTATTCCGCCATCGTCGGTGAGGGCTACAAGTCCCTGAGCGAGGGCCAGTCCGTCGAGTTTGAGATCCAGGCCGACGCCAAGGGCCCGCGCGCGGTTAACATCCGCCCGCTCTAAACCTTGCAATCGACTTCGACAGGCACCGTCTTCACGACGGTGCCTGTTTCTTTTCGGACCTCACCCCGGCCATGCCGCCATTTCGCACAAATTCGGAGGCCGCGCCTTGATCCGTCCCGCCTTTGAGGAACTCGCCTACCACGAAACCAAGCTGGGGCCGCTCGTCCTGCGCCGCCGCGCGGCGCTCGGTCTGGGCGGGGTGGATGTCCACGAAGTGATCCTGGACGGTGCGTTCTTGATGTCGAGCCTCAACACCGACACCGAGGTCGCGCTGGCCGACCTCGCCCTGGAACCGATGGCGGGGGATCCGCTGGACGTCGTCGTGGGCGGCCTGGGGCTCGGCTACACGGCGCAGGCCGCGCTGGCACATCCCGACGTGCGCACGGTTGCCGTCATCGAGTACCTGCCCGAGGTGATCGCGTGGCATCGCCAAGGCTTGGTCCCGATGGGCGCTGCGCTCGCGGCGGAGCCGCGCTGTGCGCTCGCCGACGGAGATTTCTTCACCTGGGCCGACGGGCGGGATCTGCCGGACGTGCCGGCAGCGGTCGACGCCGTCCTGGTCGATATCGATCACTCGCCCGAGCACCTGTTGAGCGCTGCTCACGGGCGCTTCTACCGGGAGGTTGGGCTGGGTCAACTCGCCAAGCGGCTGCGCCCGGGCGGCGCGTTCGCGCTCTGGTCGGCCGATCCGCCTTCGGCAACCCTGCGCGCGACGCTGGGGGGGGTGTTCCCCGACGTGCAAGACCACCAGGTCCGGTTCCGCGACCCGCTTTTCGGACGTCGGGACGAAAAGACCGTGATCGTCGCGCGCTTATGACGTTGCGGGGGGAAGCGCGAAGGCCAGCCGTTCGAGCAGGCGCTTGAGCCCTTCAGCCTCGCGGCGAATCGCACTGCTGGCCACGCCCGCCTCGCCCAACGCCGCGCCGAAGTCGTCAAACGATGCGCGCACGTGGGCTTGATCCGACGCCGCGAGCCGCTCCCACATCTGCGAGAGGGACGTGCCGGGATCAGACGCCAGCCGTTCCCACGCGCGCATGGCGGTGGTCTGATCGGGGCGCTCCCACAGCCGCAGGACCCAATGGAGCCGTCCGATGAACCCGAAGACCTCACCCACGGGCCCGAACAGTTCGTCAAGCGTGGGCATCACCGAGCGGCCCGCCGGCGAGACGCCGACCGACAGCGGCTGGCTACCAGGACCGGTGGCTTCCTCCACGACGATGCGGCCCACCATGCCCATGTCCGCGTGCGGGATGCAGAAGAAGTCGTGGACGCCGAGGGCCCGAAACACGCGCTCGGCTGATGCCCCGAATTCGCGTAGCAGTCCCGTGTTCCAGGGCGGGGCCGTCTCCGGAATCCGCAGCGCCTTGTCGAGGTCCGGATGGAAGGCCGTGGCCGAGTGGCCGTCGCCCAGCACGTCCTCCACGAGAACGAACACGACCCGGTCGCCGCGCTCGAGCAGCAACCCCGGCGGGTCGAAGAAGAAGTCGCGCAACTCGACGACGTAGGTTGTCCCGTTCTCTTCGCCTGCCGGAAACGTGTTCCACGCGAGCACAACCAGCAAACCCGAACAGAGCAATCCGGCAAGAACGCGGACGAGCCCGCGGCCCCGCCGGTCCGTGCCGTTTGTCAAACCGTTCATACGAACTCCAGCAACTCGTAGCGCGCGCCCAACACGTCGGCCGCGTCCACGCCGAGCCAGCGTTCCAGCACGGTGGCGTAGACCGAGCGGAAGTCGATCGCGAACTTGAGGTCGCCGTTGTCGTCCAAATCGCGCAAATCGGGCGGCTCGCCCAGCACCCCGCCGCGCGCGGGGTTGCCCAGCACGAACATGGGCGCGGCCGTGCCGTGGTCGGTCCCGAGGCTGCCGTTTTCGCGCACGCGGCGTCCGAACTCGGAAAAGGTCATCATGAGCACGTCGTCGGCCAACCCCATCCCGGCCAGGTCCTGGTAGAAGGCGGCCACGCCCGTGTCCACCGCGCTCAGGAGTTGGGCATGCATCTCGCTCTGTTCGGCATGTGTGTCAAAGCCGCCGATCTGAACGTGCATCACCTGGGTTCCCAGGCCGCCCGCGATCAGCTTGGCCACCAGCTGCAGCCCTTGAGCGAACGGGTTGTCGGGATAGACAACTTCACTGCTGTACCGGGCTGCGGCATCCTGGATGGCGGCCGCGCTGCGGATCGCGCTCAAACCCGTGTTGGCAATCAGCGAGCGGGTGCCGTCCTCCCGCGCGCCGACGCGCTCGTTGATGGCCGTGAACGCGCTCAATTGCGGCTCGCGGTCCTCGGGGAAGGCGTCGTTGGTCTGAAACTCGAAGCCCTCCAGGTCGCGGATCGAGGGGACGACGACCTGCTCGCCGCGCAACGAGAGCGGGAGGTCGTTCCCCACACTGGCCGCCGGCACGCCTCCCTCGCACGTGCTCTCGCAGAGGGTTTGGTCCAGGTAGCGGCCCAGCCAGCCCGTGCCCACCACGGTCTCGGGGTTGGCGGTCTCCCAGATGTCGGTGGAGCGGAAGTGCGAGCGGTTCGGGTTCGGGTAGCCCACCCCTTGGACGATGGCCAGATGCCCCTGGTCGTAGAGCGATTTGAAGTTGGCCAGGTTCGGATTTAAACCGAATTTTCCGTCGAGGGCGAGCACGTTTTCTTCCGGGATCGCAAGCGCCGGCCGCGCGTCGTAGTAGCGCCCGTCGCCGAACGGGACGACGGTGTTGAGCCCGTCGTTGCCGCCGCCGAGCTGGATCACGACCAGCATGCGGTCCTCGGTTGAGAGGTTGCTGGCCTGGGCAAACACAGTGTCGCCGCCGTTGGACGTCTGCATCATCATGGTGTGGCTGGCCAGGCTGAGCGAGACGAAGGTCACGCCGCGCTTGATGAATTCCCTGCGGTTTAAACTCATGCAAAGCCTCCTAGTTCAACTGGTATTCGGGCAACGACATGATCAGGTGGGCCAGGCCGCGCACCTTGACCTCCTGCGTGCGCGGGTCGAGCCGGAAGCCGGAGGCGTCGCCGTCGGTAAGGTAGTCCACCAGCAGGTCGCTGGTCTCCGCCGACACCTCGAGCCCGCCGAGCTGTTCCAGCAGCGCGGTCACGACCTCCTCGGGCGACTGCCCGGCGCGCACGTAGGCGCTCGGTTCGAACCCCTGCCCGATGCGTCCGGGACGCAGCGTGGTGATCAGGTTGGCCACGTTGTAGCGCACCAGCAGCGTGTTGGTGTTGACCCAATCCAGGCCGCCGTCCCAGCCCTTGACCGTGGGCGGGTTGAACAGCTCCTGATCCATCGTGCGCATGAAGTTGGCCAGCGCGTTGTAGCCGCGCTCGTCGTTGAACTTCAGCCCCAGGTGGCGCGCCGCGCCCGCCACCAACTCGGCCGGGCTCTTGACGGTCGCAAAGCGCGCTTTTTCGCTGTAAAACGCGTCCATGTTGAACAGGTGCCGCACGACGGCCCGCAGGTCGTAGCCGGAAGCGCGCATGACCTCGGCCAGCTCGTCCAGGATCTCCATCTCCGGGCTCTCGTAGGCGAAGAAGGTCCAGAGCTTCCAGCTCAGGAAATAGGCGGTGGCGTCCCGCTCAAGGATCAGGTCGATGACGTCCTCGCCGCCGAAGTTCCCGGTCTGCCCGAACACGGTCTTGGGTCCTGAGTCGTGCTGCGAGCGGTTGAAGAAGAAGCCGGTGCGCCGCACGGTCCAGCCCGTGAAGGCGCGCGCCACTTCCTGCACGTCTCTTTCCGTGTAGTTGGACGCGCCCGTTTTGACGTGGTCGATACCCATCGTGAACAGCTCCATGAGCTCGCGGGCGTAGTTCTCGTTGGGCGCGCCCTTGACGTTGGTGTTGTTGTCGAGCCAGACGATCATGGCCGGGTCGCGCGAGACCGCCAGCACGAGCTCTCGAAAAGGGGCCAGCGCCAGCCGGCGCAGCGTGTGGTTCTGGTTCAGCATGAAATCGACGCGCGCGACCTTGGAGATGGCCGTGGCGAAGTGCCCGTGCCAGAAAAGCGTCATCTTCTCCTCGAACGGCCGCGCGCTGTGGGCCAACCGGTAGACCCACCACGCTTTGATGCCGGGGAACGTCTTGAGGTCGATGCGCCCGCGGTCGGCCCGCTGGCCGCGCGGGACGTCCTGGACCAGCGCGTCCAGTTCGGCTTCCAGCGCGTCGTTGGACGTGTTCTCGTAGTCGACCAGCGCATCAACGGCGGCCGCGCGCCCCTTGGCGGCCAGCGCCTCGGCCTCGGCGGGCGTCCCGCCGAAGCCCGCGCGCCGCAGCAGGTGCCCCGCTTCGGCGCGCCCGAATTCCCCTTGAGCGCGGGCGCGCCGGGGCGAGCCCACCAGCGCCGCTGTGCCGCCGCCCCCCGCGGCACGCAGCCAATCCCGTCTTGTCGCTGCCAAATGCAAAGACGCTTTGGCCATTGCGACCTCCTTTGTGGAATGGAACGGCCGCGGGGCCCGCCCCGTGCGAGCCCCGCCATGAACCTACGACAACACCGGCAGGGTCTGCTGCAGCCAGATCCGAACGGCCTTTTCCAGGGCCGACTCGAGCTTTGGCGCGTCCGCGTGGAAGTGCCCCGCGGACAGCCGCTCGCCGCGTCCGGAATAGACCGTGGTGGCCATCCCGACCCGGAAACGGTCGCTGATCGTCACCCGCACGATCACGATCCGCTCGAGCCGCAGCAGCCGCGCCAGGCGCTTTAGGTCGTCGGGCTTGGCGCGGTGATCCAATTGTACGCCGAGCTTGCGCTGGGCCTCGCCCAGTGCCTCCTGGTCGACCAGCGCGACGCGCTCGACCTGCTCGATGCCGTGCGCCAATTGAGCCATGATCGCCTGCAGGATTCCCGGTTCGTCGATCAGGATCCCGGGCGACTCCATCCGCACGATCACGCCCACCCTGGCTGGTTCCCTCTCCTCCTGCGCGCTGGCGAGCGCGCCGACCGCGATTAGCAACGCCAGCGTCACGATCCAACCCCGTTTGAACATGTCCATCGCCTCCTGCTGAGATGATGCCCCACGCTAGCCCGGCGGGGCGTAGAAAGTCTGTAGAAGGCAGGTTAAACCCGGTAAAATTTTGTCTAGCAGCGGTTTTGGCTGGATACGCTTAGGCGTCGGCGCGGGTCAGATACCCCTCGATAAACGGGTCGAGGTAGCCGTCCATCACGGCCTGGATGTTGCCGACCTCGACGTCGGTGCGGTGATCCTTGACCATCTGGTAGGGCTGGAACACGTAGGAACGGATTTGGCTGCCCCACTCGATCGCCTTCAGGTCGCCCTGGATGCCCTTGAGTTCGGCCTCCTGCTTGTCCCGTTCCAGCTCGTAAAGGCGTGCCGCCAGCAGCTTGAGCGAGATCTCCTTGTTTTGGTGCTGCGAACGCTCCTTCTGGCAGGCCACCACGATGCCCGTGGGCAGGTGCGTGATGCGCACGGCCGAGTCGGTCGTGTTGACGTGCTGCCCCCCGGCACCCGAGGCGCGATACGTGTCGATCTTGAGGTCCTCCTCGCTGATCTCGACTTCGGCGTCGTCGATTTGGGGGACGACGTTGACCGAGGAGAACGAGGTGTGGCGCCGCTGTGCCGTGTCGTAAGGCGAGATGCGCACCAAGCGATGCACGCCGTGCTCGGCCTTCAGGTAGCCGTAGGCGTACTCGCCCTCGACCTCGAGCGTCGCGCTCTTGATCCCGGCCACCTCGCCGGGGCTGGCCTCGAGCAGCTTGAAGCGGTAGTCGTTTTCCTCGAGCCAGCGCGTGTACATGCGCAGCAGCATCTCGGCCCAATCTTGCGCTTCCGTCCCGCCCGCGCCGGCGTTCAGATTGAGGTAGCAGGCCTTGTCGTCGTAGGGCCCGTTGAGGTAGGCGTGCAGCTCGAGCTCGCGCAGCTCGAGCTGGATGCGCTCGTACTCGCCCTCGAGCTCGGTTTCCAGCGCGCCGTCGCCGGTCTCCTCCGCCAGCTCGTAGAGCGCGAACAGGTCGCCCAGGTGCTGCTTGAAGTCGTTGTACTCGTTCAGCGTGCGGCGCAGGCGCTCGGCGCGCTGGGTCACCTCGCGCGCCCGATTGGGGTCGTCCCAGAAGCCGGGCTTGATCATCTCCTGGTCGAGCTCTTCCAGCTCCTTGGTCAGGACCGCCACGTCAAAGGCGATCCCCGACCTTTTGCAGGCGCTCGGCCAGTGCAGCGAGTTGTTCGTTCATGATCTCCTTTGGCGTTGCAGCGATTTGCCCCGATCTGCAGCGTATTCTAAGCTAGTGGCATGGCGGATTCAACCGATCCCGGCACGCTTCACGTCGTGGCTTCCCCCATCGGCAACCTGGAGGACATCACGCTGCGCGCGCTGCGCGTCCTGCGCGAGGCGGACCTGGTCATCGCCGAGGACACACGCCGCACCGCTGGGCTCCTGCGGCACTTCGAGATCGCCGCCGAGTTCGGGCCCAGCCTCTACCAGGGGGTCGAGCGCGAACGGCTGGACGCGTGGCTGGAGTTGTTGCGCGCCGGCAAGACGCTGGCACTGGTCTCGGACGCCGGCACGCCGCTGCTCAACGACCCCGGCTTCCCGCTCGTGCGCGCCGCGCTCGAGGCGGGGCTGCGCGTCGTGCCCGTGCCCGGCGCCTCGGCGCTGCTGGCCGCGCTGGTCACATCGGGCCTGCCACCGGACCGGTTCGCCTTCGACGGGACGCCGCCGAAAAAGGGCGGTGCGCTGCGCGACTACGTCGACTCGCTCAAGGCCGAACGCCGCACGGTCATCCTGTACGAGTCCCCTCACCGCATCCTGAAAACGCTCTCGGCGATCGCCGAGCGCCTGCCCGACCGGTCGCTCGTCCTGTGCCGCGAACTCACCAAGCTGCACGAGGAGTCCCTGCGTGGCTCGGCTGCCGAGCTGATCGCGGCGCTTGAGGCGCGCGGACGCATCCGGGGCGAGTTCGTCCTGCTGCTGGCCGGCGCGACCGAGGACGAACAACCGGACTGGTCCGGCCTCTCGCTCGAAGACCACGTCCAGCGCTTGGTCGAGGCCGGCCTGGAACGCAAGCAGGCGCTCAAGGAGGCGGCGCGCCAGCGCGGCCTGCCCAAGCGTGAGGTGTATCGGCGGATCTGCATCGAGCCCGAGGAGGGCGCCGGACGGTCTTGACCCGGCGCCCGGCATCCGCATAATGGCCCGCGTCGCCCGCACCCGGCGTTTCCTCCGTCCCTTACGCATCCGGGGCCGAGTTGTCCGGTCCGGCCGACAAGCATTTCAGAAAGGGAGGTGGCAGAGATGCCGACCTTTGAACAGATAAGTTCGGACCTGTGTGCCCGCGAAGCGGCCGTGCGCTCCTATTGGGAAGAAGCCGGTATTTTCGCCAAATCCCTGGAGCAGACGCGCGGGCGCCAGACGTACGTGTTTTACGAAGGTCCGCCCACGGCCAATGGCAAGCCCCACTTCGGGCACCTGATGCCGCGACTCTACAAGGACCTGTTCCCGCGCTACAAGACGATGCAGGGCTACTTCGTCGAGCGCAAGGGCGGCTGGGACACGCACGGGCTGCCCGTCGAACTCGAGGTCGAAAAGGCGCTGGGGCTGAATTCCAAGGCCGACATCGAGCGCTACGGCGTCGAGGCGTTCGTGAAGCGGTGCAAGGAAAGCGTCTGGACCTACATCGACGTCTGGAGCGAACTGGACCGCAAGATGGCCGTTTGGTTCGACCTCGAAAACGCCTACGTCACCTACCGCGATTCCTACATCGAGAGCGTCTGGTGGGCGCTGAGTCGCATCTGGGAGCAAAACCTGCTCTACCGCGGCCACAAGGTCGTGCCCTACTGCCCGCGCTGCGGCACGCCGCTGTCGAGCCACGAGGTGGCGCAAGGGTATAGCGAGGTCACCGAGCCGGCCGTCTACGTGAAATTCAAGCTGCGGGATCGCGCGGACGAATACGTCCTGGCCTGGACCACGACCCCCTGGACCCTGCCCGGCAACGTCGCGCTGGCCGTGGGCAAGGGACACACTTACGTCAGGGCACGCCAGGGGGGCGAAACCTATGTCTTGGCCGAGACGCTTGCGGATCGGGTGCTGGGCGAGGACTACGAAGTGCTGGAAAAACTCAAGGGCGCGGACATGGACGGCTGGCCCTACGAGCCGCTGTTCCCGTGCCTGAAAAACGCGCTGGCCGAGGCGGGCGAGCGCTCGCCGCACGCCTGGTTCGTGACCGCAACCGAGGACATGGTCACGCTGGAAGACGGCACCGGCGTGGTCCACACCGCGGTTATGTACGGCGAGGAGGACTACCAGCTCGGCCAGCAGCTCGGCCTGCCCGCGCACCACACCGTGGACGAGGACGGGCGCTTCATCGACGCGGTCCAGCCCTGGGCGGGGCAGTTCGTCAAGGACGCCGACCCGGAGATTTTGGCGCACATGCGGCGCACGGGCCAGCTCTACAAGGCCGAGGACTACACGCACAGCTACCCGTTCTGCTGGCGCTGCAAGACCCCGCTGCTCTACTACGCCAAGGACTCCTACTTCGTGCGCACGACCGCGCGCAAGGACCACATCATCGCCAACAACAAGGCGATCCAGTGGCACCCGGAGCACATGCGCGACGGGCGCTTCGGCAACTTCCTGGAGACGATGAAGGACTGGGCCATCTCGCGCGACCGCTACTGGGGCACGCCGCTACCGCTCTGGGTGTGCGGCGACTGTGGCCGGGAGCAAGGCGTCGGGAGCCGCGAGCAGCTCGTTGAACGCGCCCAGAATCCCGACGCGGCCCGCGAGGTCGAGCTGCACCGCCCGTACGTGGACGAGGTCCGCCTCAACTGCGACTGCGGCGGGACGATGACGCGCGTCCCGTACGTGATCGACTGCTGGTTCGATTCCGGCATGATGCACACGGCGCAGTACCACTACCCGTTCGAGAACGAACAAATGTGGGAATCGCAGTTCCCGGCCGACTTCATCTGCGAGGCGTTGGACCAGACGCGCGGCTGGTTCTACAGCTTGTTGGTCACCAGCTCGCTCATCCACCCCGACCGGCCTTACCCGCACCCCTACCGGCACGTCATGGTCACCGGGCTGGGCCTGGACGCTGAGGGCAAGAAGATGAGCAAGTCGCAGGGCAACGTGCTCGATCCCTTCGACCTGATGGAAGCCTACGGCGCGGACGCCGTGCGTTGGTATTTCTACTCCGACAGCGCCCCCTGGCGCGACAAGCTGCTGAGCAAAGAGGTCGCCGGCGGCGCGCCCTACCAGTTCATGGACACGGTGCGCAACACGTACAACTTCTTCGCGCTCTACGCGGGGGTAGACGGTTTCGACCCCGCAAAGCACGCCGACAAGCCCGAGGCGCGCCCGACGCTGGACCGCTGGTTGCGCTCGCGGCTGCAGGGCACGGTCCAGCGGGTGCAATCCGCGATGGACGCCTACGACGTCGTGGGCGCGACCCAGGCGCTGCAGGGCTTCGTGGACGACCTGTCCAACTGGTACGTGCGTACCTCGCGCGGCCGCTTCTGGGGCGAGGAGTTCACCGACGACAAAGCATCGGCCTACCAGACGCTCTACGACGCGCTGCTGAACCTCTCCAAGCTGCTGGCGCCCTTCGTGCCGCACTTGGCCGAAACGCTCTACCAGGCGCTTGGCGGCGACGGGACGGAGAGCGTCCACCTGTGCGCCTTCCCACAAGCCGACGCGGGCGCGCGTGACGAGGCGCTGGAAGCGCAGATGGCCTTCGCGCGCCAGACCGTGGGCCTAGGGCGCGCGGCGCGCAACGGCGCCAAGGTCAAGACGCGCCAGCCGCTCTCGCGCCTGCTGCTCAAGGGCACCCCCGAGCGCGCGCTCAACCCCGAGCTCGAGGCGCTGGTCAAGGCCGAGCTCAACGTGAAGGAGATCGTCACCGTCCCCAGCCTGGACGAGTACCTCGCGGCCGAGGTCGAGGTGGACCGCGGTCGGCTCGGTCCGCGCTTCGGCGCGCTCACCAACAAGATCTACGAGGCCGTGCACGAAGCGGACCCGGACGCGCTCGCCGAAGCGCTGGCCGAGCGCGGTGCCGTCAAGCTCGACGTGGAGGGCGAAGCAGTCCAGCTCGACGGCGAGGACGTTCAGGTGCGCTACGGGGCCGTCGAGGGGTTTTCGGCCGCGCTCGAGGAGGGCCGCGCGGTCGTACTCGACCTCGCGATCACCCCCGAGCTCAGACGCGAGGGCTACGCCCGCGAACTCATCCGCGCCGTGCAGGAGATGCGCAAGAATGCCGGCTTCGAGGTGAGCGACCGCATCGCTCTCTACGTCGACGGCGACGGGGCGCTGGGCGAGGCGTTGGACGTGTTCGAGGAGAAGATCCGCGCCGAGGTGCTGGCCGAATCGCTCTCCCGCGGCGCCGTGCCGGACTCAGTCGAGTTCAAGGGCGAGCAGGCCATCAACGACCTCAAAGCCACACTGGGCTTGCGGCGCACATGACGCCGGCGGGCGTGCGCCGGGCGCTGGCCCGGCCCGAGGCGTGGCCCGAGGTGCACGTCGTGGACGAGCTCGACTCCACCAACCGCGCGCTCAAGGCTTGGGCCGACGGCGGCGCGCGACCCGGCACGGTCCTGATCGCGCGGTGCCAGACGGCGGGCCGCGGCCGTTCGGGCCGCGCGTGGAGCTCCGATCCGGGCGGCCTCTGGCTCAGCGCGCTGATCGAATCCACCTTGCCGCCGGAGCGTGCCGGATGCCTGTCGCTGCTGACGGCCGTGGCGCTGGCCGACGGACTGAACGCGGCCTACGACCTCAAGATCGGCGTCAAGTGGCCCAACGACCTCTATTGGAACGGGCGGAAGCTGGCCGGCATTTTGATCGAGCTTTCAGGAGGCGATTCAAACCGCGTCCGGGCCGTAATCGGCGTCGGGCTCAACGTCAACAACCCGGTGCCGCAGAACGCGACGCCGCCGGCGGTCTCGCTTGCGGGCATACGCGGGCGGGAGTTGGATTTGGCGCCCGTCGCCTCGGTCGTGCTGGGCGCGCTCGCCGACGGGCTGGACGCCTACGCCGCGCGCGGGTTCGAGCCCGTCCGCCGGCGCTGGGAAGCGCTGTCCGTGCTGGGCGAGCGCATCGTCTTCGAGCGGGCCGGCGCGCGGGTCGAGGCCCAGCCGCTCGGCCTGGAACCGGACGGCCGACTCCGGGTCGAGACCGCGCACGGCCCTGTGTTGTTGGCCGCGGAGGACGTCCACACCACAATTGCACAAGGGAGTGTCACATGACCGCCACCGTCGTCATCGGCGCCCAATGGGGCGACGAAGGAAAGGGAAAGATCGTCCACCTGCTCGCGCAACAAGCCGACTGGTGCGCCCGCTTCAACGGGGGGACCAACGCCGGGCACCGGGTCGTGTTCGACCGAATCAAGCAAACCCCGCAGGGCGACGTCGCCGAGCCCGAGGCGTTTGCCTTCCACCTCGTGCCCTCGGGGGCGATCCACCAGGGCGTGGCCGGCGTGATGGGCAACGGCATGGTGATCGACCCTTACGCGCTGCACGAGGAAATCGACCTGCTCAAGATGGCCAAGGGCCATGACGACCCCGACTTGTACCTGAGCGAGGCGGCCCACCTGCTGCTGCCCTACCACCCCGTGGTCGAGAAACTGTCCGGCTCCACCAAGGCGCTGGACACGACCGCCAAGGGCATCGGCCCGGCCTACCGGGACAAGGTGAAGCGCGTTGGCGTCCGCGTGGGCGACCTGCGCTTTCCCGACCTCTTCAGGGAAAAGGTCGAGCACGTGCTAGCTTACGAGCGCCGCGTCTGGGGCGAGGAACCCTTCAAGGACATCGACGTCGCCAAGCTGTGCGACGAGGTCGCAGGCCTGCTGGAGCCGCTCATGCCGCGGGCCACCGACACGGGCGCGCTGCTGAACGACGCGCTCGACCGGGGCGAGGCCGTGTTTTTCGAGGGAGCGCAGGCCTGCCTGCTCGACCTCGACTTCGGCACGTACCCCTACGTGACCTCGTCCAACACGACCGTGGGCGGCGTGGGCACGGGCGCGGGGGTCTCGCCGCGGCGGCTGGACCGCGTCGTGGGCGTTTCCAAGGCCTACACGACCCGCGTGGGCGCGGGGCCGTTCCCGACCGAGGTGCACGATAAAGCCGGTGAGACGCTGCGCGAGCGCGGGAGCGAGTACGGCACCACCACGGGCCGCCCGCGCCGCTGTGGCTGGCTCGACCTCGTCCCGCTACGTTACTCGGCGCGTCTCAACGGGTTTACCGAGCTGGCGCTCATCAAGCTGGACGTGCTCTCGGGCTTCGACGAGCTGAAGGTGGCCGTGGCCTACGAGCGCGGCGGCGAGCGCCTGGAGAACTTCCCGGCGCATCCGCACGCGCTGGCCCAGTGCATCCCCGTCTACGAGACGCTGTCCGGCTGGAAGGAAGACGTTTCCAACTGCCGCAGCGAGGACGAGCTGCCGCGGGCGGCGCGCGATTACGTGCGCTTTGTCGAGGGGGCGGTGGGCTGTCCCGTGGGGATCGTGTCCGTGGGGCCGGGGTTTGCTGAGAACGTGGCCTTGCGCTAACATCGAGCGGTGTGGAAGCGCGCTTTCGCGCGCCGGCGCCGTGTGTCTCGCAAAGGGGCGAGTCCGTTGAACTTCGTGAAACGTGTGATCCGGCTGGTCAGGATCAGGCTCAAGAACCGCAAGCCGCCGCCGGACCCGTTGACCGTGCTGCAGGACGAGCTGCAGCAGATGGACGACAAGCTCCAGGAGATCAAGCGCAGCAGCCTGGAGCTGGGCAAGTCGCGCATCCAGCTGGACCACCGCGTGCGCGACCTGCAGAAGACGATCAACAGCTACAAGGACCAGGCGCGCAAGGCGCTCAAGCTGGGGCGCGAGGACCTGGCCGAGCTGGCGTTGCGCAACAAGAACTCCGCCCGGGAAACCCAGGATCAGCTCCAGCACAAGATCGATCGATTGGGCGAGCAGATCCAGGAGCTGGAGCGCGCCAAGGAAATGCTCATCAACGAGATCACGATCTACAAGATCAAGCGCGACGAGATGGAGCTCACGCGCAAGGCCGCCCAGGCCGAGCTGAGCGTGCAGGAGCGGCGCTGGGGCGTGGCCGCGCAGGAGAGCGCCAACGACATTCAGGAGGCGTTCCGGCGGCTCGAAGGTGAGATCAACGAGATCCAGGCCGAGGTCGAGGCCACCCGCGAGCTCGGCGAGCCGGCCGACCCCGCGCTGCCCGGGTCCGAGCCCGACAAGCAGCGCTCCCCGGCGGTCACCAAGGAGTTGGAGGAACTCAAGCGCGAGCTCAACCCGCCGAGCTCGTCTAGCAGTTGACTTGTATGAATGCTTGTGGTAGCGTCACAGCGAAGGACAGGGAACCTTTATGGAGGTGGGAGATGATACGACGCACGTTGGCCTTGCTGCTGATCTGCCTGTTGGCCGTCTCGTGGCTGGCTAGCCCCGTATTGGCTCAGGACGAGGAGGAAGAGGCCCCGGCTGCTTCCGACGAGGCTGCTGCGACAGCTGAGCAGGCCACAGGCGAAGCGGGACAGGAGGAGGCGGGCGTGGCCGACGGCTTGATCGGCGACATCCGCTGGGAGGAAGCCGCGTTCGTGCTGGGCGCCCTGGTCATCGTCATGGGCGGCCTCATCGGCTTTGAGTGGGTCCACCGTCGCAAAATGTCGATCTAGCCGAGCGTTTTACTCCTATAAGTCCTGCGATCGAGCCGAGTTTCTCCCCCTTGCTTGAAGGGGGACCGAGAGGGATTGCGCTTCTCGTCACCTGAACGCTGAATAGTCCGCAGCCACAGAGACCTGTAATTTCCTGAATTCCCATTCCCAAGCCTTGTGTAAGCCAACTTACAGCCCCCCCGCGCCGCATCCCCTATGCTGACCTCGAACCTCATCCCTGAAGGGTTTGGACGCGAACGCGGAGGTTTTCGAGATTTTCCTCCGACGGGCAATTGCCAACCGTCCAAGCTCGAGAAACCCCCTTTCCCACGGGACGGCCTACCCCAGGCCGTCCCGTTTCTTTTAGCAAGGCCAAGCACTAAACCGCCCACCAAATCCGGGCGACTCCCCATAGGCAATCACCTATGATCTTCATCAGCGATGTGTTTGATACCTATCATCGCCCATTGGCATGTTCCCTCTTAGCCTAAACGTCTTGAGAAAAGCCCCGAAAATCGGTTTTGTATGCATTCAACGCGCTTTTTTGGGGAACGCGCCCCGCGTCGGGTGCTGAGAGGGGAGGGATTCACGTTGCTGTTCGTCCACGCCGGGCGTTTCACGCTGGAGGATGCCCTCAAGTCGCTCGTGTTGCTGATCGCCATCGTGGTCGCGGCCGTGATCGCCATTCGGCCGTTGACCGTGGCCCCCGACATCCCCGCTGCCTACTCGGCCGCGTTCTCCACGGAGCGGGCTCTGGACGATCTCCGGAGGATCACAACCAAAGCGCGATTTCCGGGTTCAGCCGGGCACGCGGAGGCCGTCGACTATCTCGTGGCCGAACTCAAGGCGATGGGCCTCTCCCCTCAAGTGACCGACGCCTTATCGGTCTCGACGGGGCCGAATGGCGCCAATGTCGGCCGCGCTCGCAACGTGATCGCTCGCATTCCCGGCAGCGACAGCACGGGCGCGATCCTGCTGGCGGGCCACCTGGACAGCGTGCACACCACCGTCGGCGCCAGCGACTGCGGCGGCTGTTCGGTGGCGGTGTTGGAGACGGCGCGCGCGTTGCTCGCCGGCCCCCCGCTGCGCAACGACGTCATCCTGTTGATGGAGGACGGCGAGGAGACGACGCGCGCCGGGTCCCTGTCCTTCGTGGAGCAACACCCCTGGGCGGCGGACGTGCGGGTGGCGTTCAACCTGGAAGCGATGGGCACACGGGGCGCGTCGCTGCTCTATGTCACCGGACCAGGCAATGGCTGGCTGATTCAGGAAGCTCTGTCGGTCATGCCCGCGCCCGTGGCCTACTCCTTCGCCAACGACATCGTCTGGCTCACGGGGACGGGCGGGTCCGACCTCGACCAGTTCTTGATGGCCGCCGAGGTGGGACTGGGGCTCGTCTATCTGGAAAACGTCCCCGCGTATCACACCATGGCCGACCGCGTGGCCAATCTCGATCCGAACGCGCTCGGGCATCAGGGCTCGACCATGCTTGCGCTGGCGAAACACTTCGGGACCCGCTCGCTCGCTGGGACCTTGCAGGGCGAGGATACAGTCTATTTCAACCTTTTCGGCCATCAGGTCGTGCGCTACTCGCCCGGCGTCGGCGTGGGGCTCGCGCTGCTTGCGGCCATCGGGACCGTCTTGTTTGTTGCTGTCGGGGTCGGCCGCAAGCGCCTGAGCGGGCGGGGCGTGCTTATCGGCGCTGTGACGTTCGTTCCGTTGATGCTGGCCACGACGGCGATTGTGGGACTCGTCTGGTATCTGATCCGGATCCTCGATCCTCGACTGCAAGTTTTTCTCATCGGGGTCTCCTACGATCGGCCCTGGTACACACTGGCTTTTGCGGCGTTGACGGCAGGGCTCGTGCTTGGCGGCTTCCGGCTGTTCAGACGACGAGACGGGGTTGAACTGGCGGCAGGTGTCCTCACTTGGTGGGCGGCGCTTGGCGTGCTGACCGCGTTCCAGCTTCCCGGCTCCAGCTACACGTTCGCGCTGCCCGCGCTGCTCTTCCTCGGCGTGCTGAGCATGCGGCTATTCGGTAAGAACCCGTCGGGCTGGTCGAGCACGGTCGTCACGGCAGTCGGCGTCGCGGGAGCCCTGCTGGCGATGGTTCCGATGATCAACTTCCTAGGAATTTTTAGCGGGCGGGCCGAGGTGCTGATGGGTCTTCCCGTCATCGCCATGATCCCGGCGCCGTTCGCCGCGCTGCTGGCCGGGCTCCTCCTGCCGGCGTTCGAACAGATCGCCGGCGGCCGACGCGAACTGGCCGCCCTGTCGCTCGCGGGATTCGCCGTTGCCGTTCTGGTCGGCGTCTCGCTCACGGCCGACTTCAGCGAAACCCGCCCCAAGCCGAACATGGTCGCCTATGTCCTGGATTCGGACCGGGATGAAGCCCACTGGGTCACCGGCGCGGCCGCCGTCGGCCAGCAGCGCGGGTCGTTGCTGGACGAGTGGACCTCGCAGTACCTCGGCGCTGATCCCGAAGAGACCCTGTACAGCCCCTGGGGCGCGCCCATGCCGGCCACCTTCCCGGCCTATCAAAGCGCCGCCCCCCTGCTCGACCTGCCCGTCCCGACCGCCAGGGTCCTGGAAGACGTCACGGATGAGGCAGGTCAACGTCACATGAGGCTGCGCCTATTTTCCCCGCGAAACGCACCTGTGATGGTCGTTCAGTTCAGCACCGACGGGGCATTCGTTCGCAGCGCGATTGCGGGGAAGTCCTTGGGTAGCGTCAGCGCCGAGACGCCCGAATCGGAACTGTTTGCCGTGGTCCAAGCCGCCGCCGGCCAGGGCATCGAGGTGGAACTGACGCTAAGAGAACAATCCTCGGTAACGCTGAAACTGGAAGATCGGGGGTACGGACTCCCGACGATCGACGGCATGCCGCTCAAGGACCGACCCGCGTGGATGATGCCCTCGCCAACGTTCGTCAGCGACGCCACCATCGTTCGGCAAACGGTGCGTCTTCCGTGAAGACAAGGGGAACGGCATGATCAAGAAATCTCGCCAGGTCAATCCTTCCTCAACCTCGACCTTTTCGCTCCGAACTTATCTGCTTATCGTCTTCACCCTCTCCTGGCCGTTCCAGCTCGCCTACGTTTTTCTGGGAGAGGCATATCGTCCTCTGCTGTTGGTTTCGATGATCATGGTTGCAGTCGGCACCTACATTGCAGGGAAACACGTGTTTCGGGATGGCTTTGCCACCGTAGGCTGGCGTTGGGGCAAGCCCCTGAACCACATCCTCGCCTTTAGCTTAGCGTTGTTCCTGTGGCTCGTGCCGAGCGTCGTCGAGCGGGCACTCGGGATCTACGAGGGACGAACGGTCGAGGTCGGCACCGTTGTCTCGACGTTCGTGCTCAGCTTCGTGATCACGCTGATTCCCGCATTTAGCGAGGAGTTTGGCTGGCGCGGCTATTTATTGCCTCGTTTGATGACACGCCACAGCACGCGCCGCGCCCTGCTCTTGCACGGTATGATCACCTGGGTCTGGCATATGCCCGTGGTCGTCGTCTTGGGCACGCAACTCGGCGGGGATCTGCTTGTCGCCGTCGCGCTGGTCATCGGCGTTAGCTTGATTCCAACCGTCATGCACGCGATCGTGTTCGCCTACATCTGGTCGAGTAGCGGCAGCTTGGCCGTGACGACGGCCTATCACGCGGCTTTTGACGAAGTGCGCGACTCGCTGGACGAGACCGTCGGCCTTGGGCCACTCGGGCAGTACTGGCAGATGCTCGTGCTGACGGTTCTGGGACTGACTTTCCTCTGGAAGGCGACATGGAGCCGACCGCGCTCTTGAGCCATGCTCTGATAGGGAATCGGCGACGTTGAGACAGAGCAATCCCGCATGAATCAATCTCCGGAACTCAACCACGCCGGTGCTGCACCGCTTCGATCAGCGCGTTCAACTGGACACCAGGGTCATCCGACTCCATCAGACTCGTCCCCACGAGAAACGCTTCCGCCGGCGCAATGCGTAAGGCTTTAGGCCCGTTCAGGCCGCTCAACGCCCAAACCGGCCGGTCCTTTTCGGCCCCCCGCAACACCCGCGCGGTCGTCCCCAAATCCACCTCGAGCGTCTTCAAGTCGCGGTTGTTGATCCCGATCATGTCGGCTTTGGATTTGAGCGCGCGCTCGTACTCGGGGCGGTCGTAGACCTCCAGCAGGACCTCCAGGCCCGCCGCGTGCGCGCGCCGGATCATCGCGTCCAGCGGGACGGCGGCGTGGCCGCGCTCGAACAGCGCCAGGATCAGCAGCACGGCGCTCGCGCCGCCGCGCGCGGCGGCGTCCAGTTGGACGGGGTCGAGCACGAAGTCCTTGAATAAGACCGGGAGCCCCTGCCAGCCCGCGTAGACGAGCGTGTCTAGCGCGCCGCCGAAGTGAATGGGCTCGGTCAGGATCGACAGGCCGTCCGCGCCGCCCCTCACGTAGAGATCGACCATCTCGCGCGGCGGGCGGCGGGCGAGCTTCCCGCGCGAGGGGGAAGCGGGCTTGACTTCGCATACGAGCACGCGGCCCGGCTTGTGCTCGATCAGCTCGATGAACGAAGCGGGCTTGCGAGGCGACTTTGGCGCCTTCAATTGCCCGTAATAGCCGCTCGAAATCGTCTCCAGCGCGGTCTGGGCAAGCTTGTCGAGCACGTCAGCCACGGGGCGCCTCGTCTTGGCCGTAGGCGATCAGTTGCTCCAACTTCTCGCGCGCGGCGCCGGATTGAATCGCCTCTTGCGCTTGTGCCAGTCCCGCCTCAATCGAGTCGGCCCGTTCGGCGGCGTAAAGCGCCGCGCCCGCGTTCAGCAGAACGATCTCGTAGTGCGCGTCGCGCGCGCCGCCAAGCAGCGCGCGGATCTTCTCGGCCCCATCCTCGGGTGGGACGCTGCCCACGTCCTCGATTCGCGCGGGCTTGAGGCCGAAGGATTCCGGCCACAGGCGGTAGTGGCGCACGCCCTCAGAACTCAGCTCACCCACGGCGCTCTCGCCCAGCGTCGAGAGCTCGTCCAGGCCATCGAGGCCGTGGACGACCAGCGCCTTGCGCACGCCCAGCTTTTGCAGCACGTAGGGGTAGCTCTCGACCAGCGCGGGGTCAAACACGCCCATGAGGTGATACGACGCGCTGGCGGGATTCGTGAGCGGCCCCAGCATGTTGAACACCGTGCGCACGCCCATCTCCTTGCGCGGACCGATGGCGTACTTCATCGCCGGGTGGTGCACGGGCGCGAACAGGAAGCCGATGCCCGTCCGCTCGATGCAGGCGCACACGGCCTCGGGCGCGGCGCTCAGGTTCAGGCCGAGTGATTCCAGCACGTCGGCGCTGCCCGAGGGCGAGGCGTTGCTGCGGTTGCCGTGCTTGGCCACCGGCGCGCCGGCGCCCGCCACCACGAACGCGGCCGCGGTCGAGACGTTGAACGTCTTCAAGCGCGCGCCGCCCGTGCCGCACACGTCCACCAACCCCGCCACACCCGGCTGAATGCGCACGCTGTGGGCGCGCATCGCGCGGGCCAGCGCGCTGATCTCCTCAACCGTTTCGCCCTTGAGCCGCAGGCCCATCAGCAGCGCCCCGATCTGCGCGCTCGTGGCCGCGCCGCTCATGAGCGCGTCCATCGTGCGCTCGGCCAGATCCTCCGAGAGGTCGCGCCCCTCGGCCAGCAGCGCCAGGGCCTCGCGCACGGGCGCGTCGGTCACGGACACGAAGCCGCCCCCACGCGCGCCAACGACAGGAAGTTGGTTATGAGCCGATCGCCCTCGGGCGTGAGGACCGACTCGGGGTGGAACTGGATGCCGTGCAGCGGACGCGTCCGATGCCGCAGACCCATCACGACGCCGTCCGCGCTGAGCGCGCTGACCTCCAGCACGTCGGGGATCGACTCGAGGTCGAGCGCCAGCGAGTGGTAGCGGCCCACCACCAGGGGCGCAGGAACGCCCGCGAACACGCCCTGCCCGTCGTGCGTGATGGAGGAGGTCTTGCCGTGCATGAGCGAGCGCGCCTGGATTACGCGCGCCCCGAAGGTCACGCCGATGCCCTGATGGCCCAGACACACCCCCAACGTCGGGATGGTTTCGGAGAGCTCCCGCAGACAAGCCGCGCCCACGCCGAGGCAGGCCTCGTCCCGGCCGGGGTTGCCCGGACCGGGCGAGAGCACGATGGCCTCCGGACGCATGTGCGCGATCTCCGCCAGCGTGATCTCGTCGTTCCGCACCGTGCGCACATGCGCGCCGCACACGGTCAACTGTTGTGCCAGGTTGTAGGTAAAGGAGTCGTAGTTGTCGATCAGCAACACGGTCATCCCGTCCCCCCTTCGGCGATCGCCCGGCGCAGCGCGCCCAGCTTGTGGTCGATTTCGTCGTACTCGTTGGCGGGTACGGAATCGGCCACGATCCCCGCACCGGCTTGCACGTAGGCCGTTTCTTTGTCGAAGAAGGCCGTGCGGATGGTCAAGGCCGTGTCCATCGTACGGTTGAACGAAAAATACCCCACCGCGCCCGCGTATGGACCGCGCGCCACGGGTTCCAGCTCGGCGATGCGCCGCATCGCGCTGATCTTGGGCGCGCCGCTCACAGTGCCCGCCGGCAGCAGCGCGGCCAGCGCGTCGAGCCCGTCCAGCCCCGCGCGCAGCCGCCCCCGCACCCGCGAGACGATGTGCTGCACGTGGCTATAGCGCTCCACGGTCATGTACTGCGGCACGCCCACGCTGCCGGCCTCGGCCACGCGGCCCACGTCGTTGCGCGCCAGGTCCACCAGCATGACGTGCTCGGCGCGCTCCTTCTCGTCGGCCAGCAGCTCGCGGGCCAGCCGCGCGCGCTCGGCCTCCGAATCGCCCAGCGGCCGCGTGCCGGCGATCGGGAACGTGGTCACGGTCCCGTCGCGCACCGAAACGAGCGTCTCGGGGCTCGACCCGGCGATTTGCCGCTGATCGAGGGCAAGGTGGTACATATACGGCGACGGATTGAACGCTCTCAAACACCCGTACGCGACCAACGGGTCGCCCTCGAACGGCGCGCGTAACTGGCGCGAGAGCACGATCTGGTACGCGTCCCCGTCGCGGATCGCTTCCTGCGCAACCCGGACCGAGCGCTCGAACCCGGCCCGCTCGTCGGCCGACTCGAACGAGCCGCAGTCAAAGCGGGACTCAGCATGGCCGTTTGCCTTCGCCAACGCCAGCCAACGGTCGCCCCGGTCGTCCCCGTGCGTGAAGTAGTACGCCCGCCCGCTGCGGTGTTCGAACGCAAAGCCGTCCAGGAAAAGCCCGAACTCGAATTCGGGGAACGCGTGCGGGACGCGCGGCGCCGGTACGGGCTGGAGGTGCGGCACGACGTCGTAGCCCATGTAGCCCACCAAGCCGCCCAGGTATTTGTGACCGACGAGTGCGGGCTTTTCGTATGGCGCCAGGTGGTCCCGTAGCCCTTGCAGAAAACCGCCCTCGTACGGCGCTCCGTCCACGTACAGTTGCCCACCGCGCGCGCTCAGCACGGCCTCCGGTTCGAAGCCGAGGAAGGTGAATTCGGCGCGGCGCTTGGGACCGGGCGCGCTTTCCAGGATGAAGCTGCGCGGCGCATCGGAGCGCACGGCGCGGTAGAACTCAAATGGATCGTCTAACGGAACGCGGCGGACCGAGAGGCCGGCCACGGGGTGCTGAACGAGCTGCTCAAGCGAAGGGGAAACGGGGGGAGGGGTTTGCGCGGAGCCAAAGTCGACCACCCTTTGCGAAAACGTTCATCGTCCGATCACCTCTTTTGCCAATGGGTGGGCCGGATTATAGGCGGGGAGCGGATCGGTGTCAAATTGTCCGCGGGATCGGCCACTTTAGGGGCGCACTGCGGTGCGCCCCTAAAGACGCAAATCAGGCCCGATCGAACCCGCAGGCCTCGGCCTCGAACCCCGCGCCGGAGTGCGTCCCGTCACAGAAGGGTTTGTCGCTGGAGCTCCCACAGCGACAGAGCGCGACAAAGGGTTTGTCCAGCGTTTGATCCTGGCCCTGCGGATCGGTGTACTTGAGCGGCCCCTTCACCAAAATCGGCCCGTTGGGTTGGACTTGGATCATCCGTTCGCTCATGCTTGCCTCCTCGTTGGAATGGTGGATATTGAGACGCGCCTTTGCGCTTCCATCTTACGGGATGATCCGCTTGGCTCAACGGCCTTCGAAGCGCGCGAACACCGCGTCCACGTGGCGCAAGGCGCGCTCGGGATCGAAGAGCGCGTCGAGCGCGTCGGGATCGAGGAAGCCGCCGATGCGTCCGTCGGCTTCCAGCAGCGCGCGCAAGGGGCGCTTGGGACCGACCTCGAAGGCGAGCTCCCGAATCCGCTCGTGCGCCTCGGCGCGCGGCATCCCGGCACGCACGAGTGCCAGCAACACGGCCTGCGAGCACACGAGCCCGTGCGTGAGCTCGAGGTTCGCCCGCATCCGCTCGGGGTCCGGTTCGATCCCTCCCAGCAGGCGCTCGAGCCGCACGGCCAGGTAGTGCGCCAGCGCGAACGAATCGGGCAACACGACCCGCTCGACCGAGGAGTTTGAGATGTCGCGTTCGTGCCAGAGCGCGACCGACTCCAGTTCGGCCTGGGCGTTGGCGCGCAGCAGCCGCGCCAGGCCGCTCATGGTCTCGGCGGCGATCGGGTTCTTCTTGTGCGGCATCGAACTGGAGCGGTGCGCGCCGCGTTCCCGGAGTTCGCCCACCTCGGTGCGGCTCAGGTGGCGCAGCTCGACGGCGACCCGCTCGACCGTCGCGCCGAACACGGCTAGCGCATTGAGCGCCTCGGCGTAGCGGTCGCGCTGGACCACCTGATTCGAGATCGGGTCCGGTTGCAGCCCGAGCGCTACGCACGCGCGCCGCTCGACCTCGGGGTCGACGTTGGCGTAGGTCCCCACCGAGCCCGAGATCTTTCCAACCGCGGCGCGCTCCCGCGCCTGCAGGCAGCGCGCCCGGTCGCGCGTGAGCTGGGCATACCAGCTCAGCGCCTTGAGGCCGAAGCTGATCGGTTCGGCGTGCATCCCGTGCGTCCGCCCGACCATGAGCGTGCGCCGGTGACGGTGGGCCAGCGCCCAGACCGTTTCGAGTAACGCGTCGAGCGCGGCGAGCACGAGGTCAAACGCCTCGCGCAGCGCGAGTGCGTTGGCCGTGTCGACCACGTCCGAGGCCGTCAGGCCCAGGTGGAGCCAGCGGCCGTCCGCGCCGACCGTCTCCTCCAGCGAGCGCACGAAAGCCAGCACGTCGTGCTTGATTTCGGCTTCGATCTCGGCGATTCGGTCCGGATCGACACGCGCTTTGACCCGCACGGCTTCGGCCGCCTCGACCGGAACCTGGCCCAGCGCGGCCTGGGCCTGCAGCACGGCCAGCTCGACCCGCAGCCAGCGGCCGTACTTGGCCCCCTCGCTCCAAAGTTCCTGCATGGGCGCGAGCGTATAACGCGCGATCATGTGGCCTCCTCGGGGTACCCCGTGATGACGGTGTCGTCGCCGAGCCGCTCGATCGAGAGATCCGCGAGCCGCGTAGCCCCGTCCATGGCCGCCCGGCCCCGCCCGCCCACGGGCGCGGGGGCACCCCGCCCGCCCACGAGCTTGGGCGCGACAAAGCACACCACCTTGTCAAACAATGCCTGCTCCAAAAAGCTCCAGTGCACCTCCCCGCCCCCTTCGACCAGAACGCTGTCCAGCCTCGCCTCGGCCAGCTTGTCGAGCAGCGCGGCCAGATCCACGCGGCCCTCCCGCGCGTGGAGCCGC
>CAZNGF010000043.1:0-24851 GCA_964572855.1 uncultured Thermotogae bacterium
CCCAACACCCGCTTGAGCGCTTCGCACGCGCGTGCCGCATCGTCCTCGCTCACATCCAGGTGCGTGACCAAGCGAATGCGCTTCGGGGTGAAGGCGTTGCAAAGGACGCCCTCCGCTTTGAGCTTATCCACAACTTGAGATGACCGCGGCTCGGCCAGCGTGAAGATGACGATGTTGGTCTCGACCGGGTCGACCGCGACGCCCAGCTCCTGCAGCGTGCCGGCGATGCGCTTGGCGTTGGCGTGATCATCGCTTAAACGCGCGACGTGGTGGTCGAGCGCATACAAACACGCCGCGGCCAGCACGCCGGCTTGGCGCATCCCGCCGCCGAGTTGCTTGCGGACGAAGTGCGCCTCGGCGATGAAGTCTCTGGAGCCCACCAGGATCGAGCCCACCGGCGCGCCCAGCCCCTTGGAGAAGCAGAACATGACCGAGTCCGCCCCGCCCGTGAGCTCGGCGATCGAGACGCCGCCGGCGACGGCCGCGTTGAAGGCGCGCGCGCCGTCCAGGTGCACGGGCAGCCCTTTGGAATGCGCGTAGTCGACCGCCGTACGCATCTGTTCTGCCGGATAAATTCCGCCGCCCTTGAGGTTGTGCGTGTTCTCCAGCACGACCAGCCCCGTCTTGGCCCGGTGCGGGCTCTCCAGGCTCAGGGAGGCTTCCAGGTCCTCAACGCCCAAAAAGCCCCGCTCCGTGGGCACCATGCGCGTGACCACGCCGCTGAAGTGGGCCGGCATGGCCAGCTCGTAGTTGAAGATGTGGCAGTCGGCATCGCCCACGACCTCGTGGCCGGGGCGCGTGTGGACCTTGACGGCCGTCTGGTTGCCCATCGAGCCCGTGGGGACGAACAGCGCGGCTTTGCGCCCCAGCAGTTCGGCCACGCGTGCCTGCAGGCGATTGATCGTCGGGTCCTCGCCGTAGACATCGTCGCCCACCTCGGCCGCGGCCATGGCCCGGCGCATCCCTTGCGTGGGCTTGGTGACGGTGTCGCTGCGCAGGTCGATCGGTGCGTGTTGTGGCATAAATGCTCCCTTAATCCGGTTTGTAGCGATTGTGGGCGTTCCTCGCGAGGAAATCAACGTGTTTGCGATCTCGACACGTTCGGCGAATTCGGTTAGCATGGTTCCGGAGGGTTTATGGCTGCAAAGGACCTGCGGGATGAGGTGAAATCCTTGAACCACTATACCGCCAAATACGTCAAGGTCCAGAACGGTTACATGGGCCAACTGGTGGAGTGGCCCGAGGTGGTCACCGAGGGGCGGACGTTGGACGCATGCCGCGCGTCGCTACGCGATGCGCTCTTCGAGATGATCCAGGCGTATCGCTCGCTCGACAAGGAGATTCCGCTCGGCGGCGGCCTGCTCGAGCAAATCCCCGTGGAGATCGACCGTGCCGGTCAAGCGTCGTGACCTGGTCAAACACTTGGAAGCGCACGGATTCCAGTTGCTCAGAGAAGGTCGCAAACACGCCATCTACACCGACGGGAGCAAGGTCCTCCCCGTCAAGCGCGCGAAACGGTTCGACCGCATCACAGCCAACGCGCTTTGCAAGCAGGCCGGGATCGACCCCAAATTCTGATGAGCGATGAGCCTCCATTCCGAAACCGTCCCGATCCTGTTGGGCCCCACGGCGGTGGGCAAGACCGCAACGTCGCTGCGGCTGGCCGAGCGCCTCGACGGGGAGATCGTCAACTACGACGCCCGCGCGGTCTACAAACACCTGGACATCGGCACGGCCAAGCCCACGCCCGAGGAACGCCGGCGCGTCCGGCACCACCTGATCGACGTCTGCGAGCTGGACGAGGTCTACAACGTCCAGCGCTTCCGCCAGGACGCGGCCCGGCTCATCCCCGAGATCCAGGGGCGCGGCCGCGTGCCGATCTTGGTGGGCGGCAGCACGCTCTACGTCGAGGCGCTCACCGTGGGATTGTTCGAGGGCGCGGGGGCCGATCCCGAGCTGCGCGAGCGTATGGACGGGGCGCCGCTGGATCAGCTCTATGAGCAATTGAGGGAGGTCGACCCCGACACGGCCGCGCGGCTGCACCCCAACGACCGGCTGCGCATCACGCGGGCGCTGGAGGTCTACGAGCAGACGGGCGACCCCATTAGCGCGCGGCGGCGGGAGACCGAGCCGCTGCCGTTTCGCTTTCAGAAGGTCGGGCTCCATCGCGACCGAACAGCGCTCTACGAACGCATCAACGAGCGCGTGGACCGTATGATTCAAGCGGGGCTGATCGAGGAAGCGCGGCGCGTCTACCCGCAGCTCCATCCCGACCTGCCGGCCTACCGCACGATCACCTACCAGGAGCTGTTCGAGCACTTCGCGGGCCGCTGGTCGCTCGAGCACGCCATTCGCAAAATCAAACAGCACACGCGCAACTACGCCAAGCGCCAGCTCACCTGGCACCGCCGCTACGACGATATCCATTGGATCGACGTGACCGACAAAGTGCCCGAGGCCGTGGCCGAGGAGATGACAGGGATGTTGGTTTCGTAACTCGCGCGCATCGTTCCAACGCTGTATCGTCTTGGCCATGGGAGAGATCGTCTACCGCCTGTTCGAGACACACGAGGACTACGTCGCCTGCGAGCGGATGCAAAAGGCGATCTGGGGCTTTGCCGACCTGGCGGTCGTGCCCAACCACGTCCTGATCACGTTCCAGAAGCACGGCGGGATCGTGCTGGGCGCCTTCGACGGGGACGAGCTGGTCGGTTACGTGTTCGGCTTCGTCGGGACCGACGAGGGGCGCGTGAAGCACACCTCGGTCATGAGCGCCGTGCTGCCCGCCTACCGCAACCGCGGCGTGGCCTACCGGCTCAAGTGCGAGCAGCGCCGCCTCGCGCTCGCCCAGGGGTACGACCTGATGACCTGGACCTTCGACCCGTTGCAGGCGCAGAACGCGCACTTCAACCTGAACAAACTGGGCGTGATCCTGCGGCGCTATCAGGAGGATCTGTACGGCTCGTTCCGCGACGAGATCAACAAGGGGCTGCCCACCGACCGCTTCCTGGTGGAGTGGTGGCTTCAGAGCCCGCACGTCGAGCGGCGCTTGGCCCGGCAGCGGCCGAACGCAGCCCGGCTGCCCGAGCCGGCGAATCGACCGCGACGGGGAGGCGGCGGCGATTGGGAGCCGGAAGACCAACTCGATCCGCACTTTGGAGGTCTGGAACAAGTCCACATCGCGATCCCGCTGGGGATCGACGCCTTAAAGGCTCACGATCTGCAGATGAGCCTGACTTGGCGCTATCATATCCGTCGTTGGTTCGAGGCCGCCTTCGAGGCCGGGTTCCTGGTCCACGCCTTCGACCTGGACCGGGAGAGGGGCTTGGGCGTGTATACCCTGAGCCGGAGTGCGCCCGAGGCGTTCCTGCGACGAGAGGGGTCGGATTGAAAGTCGAGCGGATCACCTTACACCTCGTCGAGATGGACCTGGTTGCGCCGTTTGAGACGAGCTTCGGGCGCGAGGAGCGCCGTCCCGCCATCCTCGTTGAGTCGGACGCGGACGGGCTCACGGGCTGGGGCGAGTGCGTGGCCGGTTCGGGGCCCTGGTACGAGTACGAAACCGTGCAGACCGCGCAGCACGTGCTGAAGGATTTTCTGGTCCCGACGCTGCTGGAGACCGATTGGGCCCACCCGTCCGAGCTCCCGAACGCGTTCCGCCGCGTGCGCGGCCACCCCATGGCCAAGGCCGCGCTGGAGGCCGCCTGCTGGGACCTGTACGGGCAGGCAGAAGGGATATCGCTGGCGCAGGCACTCGGCGGGGAGAAGGCCGAGATCGAGAGCGGCGTGAGCTTGGGGATCGAGGCCAGCCCGGACGCGCTCTTGCGGACGATCGAGCACCGTCTCGCCGACGGCTACCGCCGCGTCAAGCTCAAGATCAAACCCGGTTGGGACGTCGAGATCACCCGAAGCGTGCGCGAAGCGTTCCCCCAGCTTCCCCTCCAGGTCGACGCCAACTCGGCCTACGCGCTCGATGACCGCGCCGTGTTCGAGGCGCTGGACGAGCTCGATTTGCTCATGATCGAACAACCCCTGGATCACGACGACCTGGCCGACCACGCCGAGCTCCAACGGGGTTTGAAAACCCCACTGTGCTTGGACGAATCGCTCAAAACCCTGCACGACGTCAAAGCCATGCTCGCGCTCGGCAGCGGGCGGATCGTCAACATCAAGGCCGGGCGCGTGGGCGGGCTCACCCACGCCAAAGCGATTCACGACCTCTGCCGCCAGCGGGGCGTGCCCGTCTGGTGCGGCGGCATGCTGGAGACGGGCATCGGCCGCGCGGCCAACGTCGCGCTGGCCAGCCTGCCGGGCTTCACCCTGCCCAACGACCTCTCGGCCAGCGCGCGCTACTACCGCCGCGACCTGATCGACCCGCCCTTTACGCTCAACCCGAACGGCACGCTCACGGTGCCGACGGGCGCGGGGGTGGGCGTGACCGTGGATCGTGATGTTTTGCAGTCGGTGACGCGCCAGCGCGAGGTCTTGCCGTCTTAGGTGCTCCCGCACCGATTGAAGCGCCTTGTCAAGGTTTTGCAACTACGGCTTTCGATACTGCACCCGGACGATGAACAGGATCAGCCGAATTGAACTGGCGATGATCGCCAGGACCACCAACGCGATCACCAAGGCGCTTTCTCGATCATGCATGATGGCCATCCCCACTGAGATCAGGATCAACAACAAAAGGGACATTGCCACGATGGATTCGCTGCTCGAAGGTGCTTTGAGGCGTATGACCACCATGGTTGCCAGCGTGCTCGCGAAGGCGATGCCGCCGTGATCGATCGCCATTCCCGCTAGAATCGTGACCAAGAGCAACATAGCCACATCAGCCAGCACAGGAAATGCAACTGTAGACGGTGGCTGGCATAGTCCAAGAGGTCAAGACAAACCCCCACCCTCCAGCACAGCCCACACAGCTTTTTATTATAGATATATCCTCTAATATAGTTCATAATGTTGCTCATGTCAAGAGCTCTTGTCGGAATATTGGAGTGCGTGCCGGTGCGGGTTCCGTGGCAGCGACGCCAAGGAACCCTGCGCGAAGTTCGTCACAGCGACCTAATGGAGAACGAAATGGAGAACGAAGCGGTTTACGGTTATAGTATGCACGTGGTTTTTCACGTGTTTTACAGCGAACCAACGATCCAAAGATCACCAAGCTTACTGAAGGCGTGATGCAGTGACCGAACACCAGGCGCTCTACCGCAAGTGGCGGCCGCAGCGGTTTGCCGACGTGGTCAACCAGGCCTACGCCGTGCGCACGCTGGTCAACGCGCTCTCCAGCGGCGAGATCAACCACGCCTACCTGTTCGCCGGGCCGCGCGGGACGGGCAAGACCACGGTGGCCCGGCTGTTTGCCAAGGCCGTCAACTGCCTGGAGCCGCAGGGGGGCGAACCCTGCAACGCCTGCGACGCCTGCGCGCGCATCGGGCGCGGGGCCTCGCTGGACGTGGTCGAGGTGGACGGCGCCAGCAACCGCGGCATCGATCAGATCCGCAAATTGCGCGAGGAAGTGAACTTCGTCCCCGGCGACGTGCGCTACAAGGTCTACATCATCGACGAGGTTCACATGCTCACCAACGAGGCCTTCAACGCGCTGCTCAAGACGCTGGAGGAGCCGCCCAAGCGCGTCGTGTTCATCTTCGCCACCACCGAGCCGCACAAGCTCCCGCCCACCGTGACCTCGCGCTGCCAGGCTTACGAGTTCACGCGCATCACCCCCGAGCTGATCGCCGCGCACCTGGCCAAGGTGTGCGAGGTCGAGGGGATCCGGGCCGACGAGCGCGCGCTGGCCGCGGTAGCCGACCGCGCGGGGGGCGCGCTGCGCGACGCGTTGGTCACGCTGGAGCAGGTGGCCGCCTACGCCTCCGGCGAGGCCATCGACGGCGAGACGCTCGAGACCGTGCTGGGTCTCCCGTCCGAGTCCGTCCTGGCCGCGTTTCTGGAGGCGCTGCTGTCCGGCGACGCCGAGGCCACCTTGCGCTTGCTGGGCGAGCAGACCGAGCACGGCCGCGATCTGGAACTGTTCCTGGAAGAACTCATCCGCCTGAGCCGGCGTTGGCTGGTGGCCAGCGTGCGGGGCCGCGAGCTCCCGGTCGAGGCGTCTTTGGCCGAGCTGGCCCGCCTCACCGAGCATTTGTTGGAACTCAAGCGCGAGATGGGCCGGGTCTGGGACAAGCAGATCTGGCTCGAGGTCGGCGCGCTCCAATTCGTGCGCGGGCCCGCCCCCGCGTCGCAGCTGGCCGCGATTTCCCCGACCCCCGTGGCCGACCGGCCACCGCCCCCTGCGCGCGCTGCCAAGCCGACGTCTCCCAAGCCCGCCGAGTCGGCCGCCGACACGCCGCCTCCCGCGGCCGACAAACCCGAGGGTCCGCCCGCGCGCGCTTCCCGCCCCACGTCACTGGAGGCGCGCTGGGAGGCGTTGCTGGAGGCCATCCGCAACGAACGCGTGGCCGTCTATGCCTACCTCGTCGAAGGGAGTCCACGGCTGGAAGAAGACACGCTCCACGTACGCTATCACCCCGAGCACCGGTTCCACAAGGAGAGTCTGGACAAGCCGCAGGTCAGGGACTACGTGCTGGACAAGGTCAAGCAGGTCTTCGGCGAGCGCGTGCGGCTGACCATCGACTACGGGGACGACAACGACACGCCTCCCGCCGGGGAGTCGCCCCCGGCTTCCGCCGGTCCCGAGAGCGCCTCCAAACTGGAGGACGCCGTTCGTCTGGTCGAAGACGTGTTGGAGGGGAAGCCCGTCTCAAGGTAGTTGGCGCGTCTAGTTCGCGTTTACCTGGAATCGTTCATGCAGGACTTCGAGCGAGTCCATTCCCGCCTGGAATTGATACGGGTTGCGAATCGCCAAAATGTCCAGAGTGTGTTCCCCGGGGTCGTCCGGAATCGCCAACGTCGCCGGCAGGTTGACCAGCCCGTTGGCCGGCAGCGTGAAGTAAACCACGGGGTCGTCCGCGTCCGCCTGCACGGGAACCTGCACGCCGTCCCAGAGCACGACGAGCACGAACTCGTCCCGCTCGGGCTGACGCGGCTGGCCGTTGCGGACGTGGACGAAGTAAGCGAAACGCTGCCCGGCGGACAGGCCCAAGGGGGAGTCCAGCAAGTCGGCGTCGGTCTCGGGCGTTTCGGTCCGGCTGAGCGAGACCCCGCGCGGCGGCAGGGCCAACGTCCCGCGCACGGTGCGCCCCTCGACGAACGCGTCCTGGCCCGGCGCGGCCACCGAACGGGCGGGCGGGTCGCCATCCCCGACCATCAGGCTGTCGGCGTATGGGGTGAACAACCCGTCCAGCGTCTCGCTCTCGATCGCGAGCTCGTAGAACACCAGCAGGACGAAGTTGTGCAGTCCCGCTTCGCTCTGGGCCGGGAACGCCATCGGCAGCCACACCTGCGAGTCGGCGTCCACCGCCAGGGTGTGCACCGGGGCGCGTCGCCCGTCGAGTGCGAGTTCCACCTGGCGGTCGTCCAGCAACAGCAGCACGGTGAAGCGCTGTTCCTGGCCCGTTTCGTTGCCCAGGAACAGCGTGCGCTTGAACGACTCGCCGGTTTCCACACGCAGGAGCCCGACGCGCTGGGTGAAGCCGACGGTGCTCGATACCGAGATCGAGCCGCCCACGGTCGAAAAGGCGATCTGTGCGATGTGGACGGGCTGGGTCTGGTCTTCGGCCAGCACGGAAAACGCGAGCTTTTCCAGACGCCCTTGGGCCTGAGCCGTCCCTCCGATCAGCCCGAGCAAGCCCGCCAGCGCCGCGACCAACCCCAAGCGTAGTGCGCGGTCGAAGAGGCGTTCCATTTTGCTTCATTATAGGGCCAAACCTATAATGAAACCAATTCGTCCAAGGGAGTGGATTCGATGGCCGGCAACATGCGCCAGATGATGAAGCAGATTCAAAAGGCCCAGGAAATGATGCAGGAGAAGCAGGAGGAACTCGCCCAGCAGCGGGTCGAGGCCAGCGCCGGCGGCGGCATGGTCAAGGTCGTGGCCAACGGGCGCGAAGAGATCGTGGACATCACCATCGACCCCGAGGTCGTCAACGGCGACGAGGTCGACATGCTGGAGGATCTGATCCTGGCCGCGCTCAAGGAGGTCCAGGGCAAGGCCAAGGAGCTGGCCCAGAAGGAAATGGGCAGCATGATGGGCAACCTCGGCCTGCCCAACATGCCCGGCTTCTGACCCGCGGCGATTCCCCCCGGTCCCCGCGATGCGCAAGTATCCCGAGTCGCTCGAGAAGCTGATCCAGGAACTCAAGAAGCTGCCGGGCATCGGCCGCGTGAGCGCCGAGCGCTTGGCCTTTTTCCTGTTGAGCCAGCCCGACGAACGCGCGCTGACGCTGAGTCAGGCGCTGGTCGAGGTCAAGGAGAAGATCCGGCTCTGCCAGGAGTGCTTCCACTATGCCGAGGGCGAGCGGTGTGCGATCTGCCTCGACCCCGGCCGGGACCGCACCGTGATCTGCGTCGTGAGCCAGCCGCACGAGGTGTTGAAGTTCGAAAAGACCTCGGAGTTCTACGGGCTCTACCACGTGCTGGGCGGGCTCATCTCGCCGGTCAACGACGTCTCGCCCGACGACCTCCACATCGACGAACTGCTGGGCCGGCTCCGGGCCGGAGAGACCCAGGAGCTCATCCTAGCGCTCGACCCCAAGGTCGAGGGCGAAGCCACCGCCATGTACATCGCGCGCCAGATCCGCAAGACGCTCGACCAAAACGTCAAGATCACCCAGCTTGCCCACGGCGTGCCCGTGGGCCGCGACCTCGAGTTCGCCGACGAGATCACGCTGGGCAAGGCCCTGCGCGGGCGCGTGGCCCTTTGAGCGATGACCGCTGGAAAACGTCGCCCCTTTGTGCCATAATGGGCGCGGATGTGACGGCGCCGTAAGGCGTTTGCGCCCGAGCCCGCAAACAGGAGGCCCCGATGAACCGCGCACGCCGGACGACACTCCCCCCGCTGCAGAGTGCCTCCCACACGCGGCGCATTGCCGCCGCCCGACAGCGTCTCCGCCTCACCGCCGTCGTCTTCTTCAGCGCGCTCGTGCCGCGTTCCTCCTTCTAGACGCCACCAGCACGGGTCGGACACGTCCCACGTTTGTCTTCTCACCAGAAGGAGGACACGCCATGACACAGATCGAGACGAAGTCGGCCGCCACAGCTTGGCAGGACCGTTACCAGTTCGTTCCGCGCGCCATCACCTCGCTGGCGCCGTTTCGCGCCGTCAAGTCCGCCGGCGCGCTTATCACCGGCGACGACGGGCGCGAGTACATCGACCTCACGGGCGGCTGGGGCTGCCTGGTGGTGGGGCACACCCATCCGCGGGTCGTGCGCGCCATCCAGCAGCAAGCCGAGCAGTTCGTCCACACCGATTACAGCGTGGTGGGCTACGACCTCTACGTCGAGCTGGCCCGCCGCTTGGGCGCCTATGCGCCGGGGGCGCGCCCCAAGAAGGCCGCGTTCTTCAACAGCGGCGCCGAGGCCGTCGAAAACGCCGTCAAAATCAGCCGACTCCGCACCAGGCGGCCCGGCGTGGTCGTCTTCGACCGCGGCTTCCACGGGCGCACGTTGCTGACCATGACCATGACCCACAAGGCCACGCCCTACAAGGCCGGCTTCGGGCCGTTTGCCTCGGACGTCTACCGCGTGCCCTATCCCTCGGCCTATCACACGCCCATGCCCTTCGCCGAGTGGAAGCGCCGCTTCACGGCGCTGGTGGACCCCAAGGACGTGGCCTGCGTCGTGGTCGAGCCGCTCCAGGGCGAGGGCGGCTTCATCGTGCCCCAGGAAGGGTTCCTGCAGGAACTGCGGGACTTCACCCGCGACGAGGGCATCGTGCTCGTCTTCGACGAGGTCCAGACCGGCATGGGCCGCACCGGACGTATGTTCGCCGCCGAGGCCGTGGGGATCGAGCCGGATCTGATCACGGTCGGCAAGTCGCTGGCCTCGGGGCTGCCGCTGAGCGGCGTGATCGGCGTCGACGAGGTGATCGACGCGCCGGGCGACAGCGCCATCGGCGGGACCTACGTGGGCAACCCGCTGGCCTGCGCTGCTGGGCTGGCCGTGCTCGATACGATCGAGGACGAGGGCCTGCTGGTCCGCGCCGAGGCGCTGGGAACGCATATGCGCTCTCGCTTCGAGGACATGAAGGGACGTTACGAACTGATCGGCGACGTGCGCGGCCTGGGGTCGATGGTGGCCATGGAGCTCGTGACCGACCGCGAGCACAAGACCCCCGCCACCGAACAGACCGCGCACGTCATCCAGGGCGCACTCGCAGACGGCGTGATCACCGCCAAAGCCGGCCTGCACGGCAACGTGCTGCGCATGCTCATCCCGCTGGTCATCGGCGAGGACGAGCTCGACCGCGGCCTGGACGTGCTGGAGGCCCAGATCGCCAAGCTGAGCTAGCGCGAAGGTGCGAGCCGGGGCGGCCTGCGCGCCGCTCCGGCTCGCTTTTCCCGGGAGGCGCATGGGACAGGACAGCCGGGTCCAACAACTCGCCGAGCGCGTCTGGATCCTGTGCCACGACTGGAAGCGGCTCGAACCGACGGTCGGGCTGATCCTGACCGACGAGGGCTGGGTCGCGGTGGACGGCGGCAACTCGCCCGCCCATGGCCGCCGGGCCTACGAGGCGGCCCGGCAAATTGAGCGGCGCCCGTTCCGCTACGTCATCGACACGCACCGCCACTTCGACCACGCCTTCGGCAACCAGGCCTTCGGCGCCCCCGCGATCGGGAGCCGGCGCTGTCGGGAGCGCTTCGCGGGCAACCTGGGCGACGACTGGGCGCCGGAGCGCGTGCACGGCTGGCTGCGCGCGGAGATGCTCCCCCACGTCCCGGCGCTCTCTCCAAAGGACTTCGCCGGGCTCGACCTCGTCCCGCCCGCCGTCGACTTCGAGGGCAGCCTGCGGCTGCACCTGGGCGGGACCGAGATCGACCTGTTCCACCTCGACGGCGTCCACTGCGACGATCACATCGCGGTTTACCTGCCCGACGAGCGCGTCCTGTTCCCGGGCGACGCGTTCTACTACCTGGGCGGGGCCGAGGGCAGTCCGCTGCGCCTGCCCGAGTTGCTGGCCCGCGCGGGCGCGCTGGAGGTCGAGACCTACGCCGCCGGGCACGAGCGGTCCTACGATCGCAAGACCTTCGACCGGCTGCACGCCTACGCCGGGGGGCTCATCAAGCGGGCCGAGTCGCTGGTTCGACAGGGCGTCGGCGAGGCCGAGGCGCTGGACGCGTTCCCGTTCGATCCCGCTTACGACGGCGTCAGCTTTCTGGACGCCAAGACCCACCGTCGCCTGCTCCGGGCCTGCCTGCGGGCGTTGCCCCTCTAACTGCCCCGTAAGCGTAAAGACACCTCCGTTGACTTGGATGCCGCTCGTGTCCTATGCTGCCCGATAACCTTTGTCCACGGGAGCGGTCCCCATGAACGACCTCCGACGCGTGTCGCTGTGTGCCACCTGCTTGGTCGATCAGGTCATGCCCGAGGTCGGGGTGAGCGCGGTGCGGCTGCTGGAGCGGGCGGGCTGCGAGGTTGACTTCCCTTTCGAGCAGACGTGCTGCGGCCAGCCGTGGTTCAACAGCGGTTATCGCCGTGAGGCACGGCGGCTGGCCCGCCGCACGGTTCGGGTCTTTGAGGCCGCCGAGACGGTCGTGCTGCCCAGCGGCTCCTGCGCGAGCATGATCCGGGTCGAGTACCCGGCGCTGCTGGGCGGGACGCCCCTGGCCGCGCGCGCCCGGCGCTTGGCCGAACGCACCTACGAGCTGAGCGAATTCCTGACGCGCGTCGCCCGCTGGGCGCCGGCGCCGGCCGACGACGCCCCCGCCGTGGCCTACCACGACTCCTGTCACATGCGCCGGCACCTGCAACTGCACCGCGAGCCCAGACAACTGCTGGGCGCCGTCGGCTGCCAGCTCAAGGAGATGGCCGAGCCGGACCGCTGCTGCGGCTTCGGCGGGCTCTTCTCGCTCAAGCTGCCCGAGGCCGCCAACGCCATGAGCGCCGAAAAGCTCAAACAGGCGGCCGCCACGGGCGGTCAGCTCCTGATCACGGCCGACCCCGGCTGCCTGCTACAACTGCGCGGCCTGGCTGCCGACCGCGTGCGCGTTGAACACTTGGCCTGCGTGCTGGAGGCGCTGACCCGATGACGGCTTCTTTCGAGGAATTCCGCGCCGGTACCCGGAAGGCCGTGGCCGACGGGCGGCTCCAGCTCACGCTCGAGGGCGTCACCGGCGTGTTGCGCGCGCTGCGCGGGCAGGCGCTGGCCGAACTCCCCGACGCGGACGCGCTGCGCGACCGGCTCAAACGGATCCGCGAGGCGACGCTGGCCAAGCTGGCCGAACACCTAGAGACCTTCGAGCGCAACGCCGAGGCCGCCGGCGTGCGCGTCCACTGGGCGCGGGACGCGGCGGAAGCTCAGCGCATCGTGCTGGGGATCGCACGCCCGCATCAAGCCCAAAGCGCGATCAAGAGCAAGTCGATGGTCAGCGAGGAAATCGGGCTCAACGGGGCGCTGGAGGCGGCCGGGATCGCGCCGGTCGAGACCGACCTGGGCGAGTGGATCGTCCAGCTGGCCCAGGAGCCGCCCTCGCACATCATCGGCCCGGCGCTGCACAAGTCGCTGGACGAGGTGACCGCGCTCTTGAGCCGCGAGGCCGGCGAGCCGCTGCCCGACGATGTGAAAGCGCTGACGGCCGCCGCGCGCCGCATGATGCGGCAAAAGTTCCTGGATGCGGGCATCGGGATCTCGGGCGGCAACCTGGGCGTGGCCGAGTCGGGCAGCCTCGTGCTCGTGACCAACGAGGGCAACGGGCGCATGGTCACGAGCCTGCCCCCGGTGCACGTGGCCGTGATGGGGATCGAGAAGGTCGTGCCCACCTGGCGCGAGGCCGCCGTCTGGCTCCAGTTGCTGGCGCGCAGCGCCACGGGCCAGCCCGCCTCGGTTTACACCACGGCGGTCACGGGGCCCGCACGGGCGGACGACCCGGACGGTCCGCGCGAGGTCCATTTGGTTCTGCTCGACAACGGGCGAACCCGGCAGGTCGGCACGGCCTACGAGGAGGTGCTGCAGTGCATCCGTTGCGGCGCCTGCCTGAACGCCTGTCCGGTGTACCGTGAGTCGGGCGGCCACGCCTACGGCAGCCCTTACAACGGCCCCATCGGCGCCGTGGTCTCGCCGCTGATCTTCGGGTTAAAACGGTACGAGGCGCTGCCGCACGCCAGCTCGCTCTGCGGTGCGTGCGTCGAGGCCTGCCCCTCGAAAATCGACCTGCCGCGCATGTTGCTCGAGCTACGCGCCGGCCAGGTCGAACGGCGTTTCCCCTCACGGCGCGAACGTCTATTGATGCGGCTGGCCGCCTACACGGCGGGGCGTCCCGTGCTTTTTCGGTTGGCTACGGGCGCGCTCCGGCTGCTCCAGCGCCCGTTCCTGCGGGACGGCGAGTTGCGCTTGCCCTTCGGTCCCGAACTGGGCCGGAGCCTGCCCCCGCTGGCCGAGAGGCCGTTTCGGGAAGCGTGGCGCCGCGGCGAGGTGCGAGAGCGATGAGCGCACGCGACGAGATCTTGGGGCGTCTGCGCGCGCAGGCGCGTCGGGTCGAACCGCCCCCGACGTGGGCATCGAAGCGAGCCTTCGAGGACTTGGCGGCGCGCTTTGTGCAGGCGCTGGGGACCCAAGGCGGCGAGGTCCGCCGCGCGGGGAACCTGGTCGAGGCGTGGGAGCAGCTCGACGCGCTCTTGAGCGAGCTGGGCGCCGAGCGTGTTGTCGCCAACGACGAGCCGCCCTTGAACGAACTCGACCTGGCCGTGCGCTGGCCGGGGGGCGACTGGCACGTGGTGGGGCGCAGCGCGGGCGATGTGCGCGCGGCCTGCGCGGCGGCCGACGTGGGCTTGAGCGGCGCGGCCGCGGCGCTGGCCGAGACCGGCAGCGTTGTGCTCGAAAGCGGCCCCGGGCGCAGCCGGCTCTGCACGCTGTTGCCGGCGGTCCACGTCGCGCTCGTGTCCACGGAGCAGCTCACGGCGGACCTGTTCACCTGGGCGGCCGAGCGCGAGGGCGCCTTGCCGGCGGCGCTCACGTTCGTGAGCGGCCCCAGCAAGACGGCCGACATCGGCCAGACGCTCAGCGTGGGCGTCCACGGCCCCAAGCGCTTTGTCGTCCTGCTGTACGGTCCGTGAGGGCGGGAAAGCGGCGGGCGGCTCGCTCCTGTGCGTCTGCCGCCCGCCGCTTGGCTTCCCTTACTCCGTCCGCAAGAACACCATCGAGGTGGGCTGCATGCCGTCCTCGATGAACGAACGAATCGTCCCGACGATCTCGCCCGAGTCGCGCGCGACGGCCGTGATCGTGCCCGCCTTCATGTGCTCCAGGCTCAGCAGGTTGTTCTGCACGAACACCGTCTCCCCTTGGGGGCCGAACAGGATGTGGTGCGCGCCCTCCCCGGCCGGCAGGCTCCGCATGAAGCGGGGCCGCTCGGGGTCGCTCAGGTTGTAGACGTCCACCGCGCCCGGTTGCGCCCAGCTCACGTAGAGGTGGCCGTCGGGGCCGACGTACATCTCCAGCGGCCAACTGTGCCCGCGGCGCGCGCCGTCGTCGACCAGCTCGAAGTCGAACGATTCGGTCGACTCGTTCCAGACGGCGACCCAGAGCGAGGCGTCCAGCATGCCCGTGATGTAAGCCACCGGCGCGCTCGGGTGGAAGTACGCCTCCACCGGCGCGCTGGGCTGGCCCTCGGTCTTGGCCAGCGGGTGCGAGGAGAGCACCTCGCCCGTGCTGGCCCGGATCACGGTCACGTGCGTGCCGGGGTCGTCCAGCGTGTGGCTGATGGTCTCGGTTACGAGCATGCGGTCCAGCTCGGGCTTGATCCAGATCCCGTGCGGGTAGCGCACGAAGGCGTCCGGGTCGTCGGCCGTGATTTCGTCTAGAATCGCGTGCGTCTCCGCGTCGAAGACCATGATCCGGTCCGAGCCCATGCAGGTTAGGTAGAACGTCTCTCCGTCCTCGGCAAAGAACAGATCCTCGCCCACTCGGCAGTCGCGCGTGTCGATCGGCTCGGCGTTGGTGACGCGTTCCCCCTCGACGGTGAGCTCGTAGAGGCGCGTGCCGTCCAGCGCGGTGGCGTAGAAGCGCGAGCCGTCCAGGTTGTAGTACAGGTGGTGCGGCAGCACGCCGGTGCCGATCGCGTATTGGTTCAAAATTTTCCCGAACGTATCGGACTCGGGGTTCAGGTCCACGATCGCCACGCCGTCGCCGCCGTTGGTCCCGGCGTCGTCGGTGTAGGTCACCGCCGCCAGCAGGGGGGGCGCCCCGGCCGACTGCGTGCCCGCGAAATACAGGGCGGTACCGCCCACCAACACGATTGCCGCTGCGACCAAACTCCAGATCTTTCGATTCATCTCGACTCCTTTTCCTTACGGCTGTCGGTCACTATCGATTCAAGGTCGCCAATGGGCCCAGCCCCGCGATCCCGTAGAAGGGGATCGGTGTCGGGAACGGCGTGTCCGTCCGCGTCGCGCGCTTGCGCCGCGCGCGTTTGATCCAGCGCATCGGTACTCCTTTCCTTTGGGAACGGCTTGCCCTCGTGGGGATGGTTGTACCCGCCCGCTGTCCCGCCCGAGTCCTGAGCGGGTCCCGAGGTCTCGGGCAAGGTCAGTCCAGGCGGCGGGGTGTCCCGTCGTCGTGAGGTTGGGGGTGCAATCGCTGGCGGTGTTCGAGGCGGGCCTCAAGCGCCGGCACGACGGCCCGGGCGCGGCCGTGCGGAAGCGGATGCGCTGTTTCATGCTCCGGCAGGTCTCCTTTGGGACCTTCCATTATAGGGCAAGCGCGCCATGCGACCGCGTGGCACATCGGGTACCGTCGGCGCATGGGGTACTTGAAGCCGGCGGCCGTCGTGGCCGCGGCGGGGCGCAGCCGGCGCATGGGGACGCCAAAGCAACTGCTGGACTGGGACGGCCGCCCGGCGATCGCGGCGGCGGTCGCGCACGTGAGGCAGGCGGGCTGCGACCCGGTGGCCTGCGTCGTGGGGCACCGCTTCCGCGCGGTGGCGGCCGCCGTGCGGGCCGCGGGCGGGCGGGCCGTGTTGAACCGGAATTACCGGCGCGGGGCGCTCCTGCAGAGCTTTCAGGTGGGCTTGGCCGCGTTGTCGCGCTCGGGCGCGCCGGGGGCGCTGTTCGCGTTGGGCGACCAGCCCCACGTGCCGGTCCGCTTGATCTCCCAGGTGGTTCGGAGCGCGCAAGCGACGCCGAGCTCCATCGTTTTTCCCAGCGCCGGGGGGCGGCGCGGCCACCCGTTCTACCTGCCCACAGCGCTTTGGGACGAGGTGTTGGCGCTCTCCCCGCCGGCCACCATGCGCGATTTTCTCGCGCGCCATGAGCGCGGCATCGCCTACGTCCTGCTGGACGACGACGCCGTGCTGTACGACGTGGACACGCCGGCGGACTATCGTGCGCTAAGGGCGCGCTACGGGGAGGAGGGGGGCTAGGAAGCGCGGTTTGGATCGGGCGTCTGGTCTCGCTGCGGCGCGAGGCGACGCCGCCGGTTCACGATCCAGACGCCCGACAGGATGAGCGCGGCGCCCGCACCGAGTTGCCAGCTGAGCGGTTCCCCCAGAAAGGCCACCCCCAGCGCGACGCCGATCACGGGCATGACGTAGGTGACCATCGAGGTGCGGCTCGGGCCGATGGACTGGACCAGGTAGTAGTAGAGCGCATAAGCCAGCCCCGTGCCCAGCAGGCCGAGCCAGCCCAGCGCGAGCCACGTGAGCGGTTGCGCCGGAACGAGGTTGCCCGACTCGGCGTTGAGCGCGGCGGTCCAGATGAACGCGTCGGCCACGCCCACCGAGACCAGCGCCTGGGTCAGCGGGGCGATCCCGCCCAGGTTGCGGCGTGCGTGCACGATGCCGATCGCGTAGGAAACGGCCGCGCCCAGGATGGCCAGCTGGCCCAGCAGGTCGGCCCGAAACTGCCCCCACGAGAGGTCGCGGCTCAACAGGAGCACGACGCCGCCGAAGCCGGCCAGCAGGCCCAGCCAGCGCTGCAGCGTCATGCGCTCGTCGCTGAGCGCGAGGTGCGCGATCAGGAGCGTGAAGAACGGAACCGTGCCGTTGAGGATCGAGGCCACCGCCGAGTCGATCGACTGCTCGCCCCAGGAGATGAGCGTGAAGGGGATGGCCGTGTTGATGATCCCCAAAAACGCAAGCCCCACCCAGTCCCGCGCGCGGCGCGGGAGCGCCGGCCGCTTGAACGCGATCAAGGCGAGCAAGCCCACGATCCCGAACGAGAGCCGATAACCCACCAGCGTCAGCGGGCCGACCTCCTGCACCGCGAGCTTGATCCACAGGAACGACGAGCCCCACGCCAGCGCCAGCGTCGCAAACGCCAGCGCCTGCTTCCAGCTCATGGGACGAGCAGCACCTTGCCCCGGGTCCGGCGCGCCTCCATGTACTCGTGCGCCGCCGCGGCGTCTTCCAGCGGGAAGGTGCGGTCCACCCGCACCCGAAGTTCGCCCCGTTCCATCCAGCCGAACAGGTCGCCGGCCCGTTCCAGCAGTTCCTCGCGGCTCAGGACATAGTGCGCCAGGCTGGGCCGGGTCAAAAACAGCGAGCCCTTCTGATTGAGGACCTGCGGGTCGAACGGGCCCACGGGGCCGCTGGCCTGGCCGTAGAGCGCCAGCACGCCCCGGGGCTTGAGGCAGTTCAGGCTTTTATCGAACGTGTCCGCCCCCACCGAGTCGTAGACGACCGCCACGCCCGCGCCGCCGGTGAAGCGCGCCGTCTCGGCCTCGAAATCCTGTTCGGTGTAGCGGACCACGTGGTCCGCGCCGGCCTTTCGCGCCAGCTCGGCCTTCTCCGCGCTCGAGACCGTGCCCACCACGCGCGCGCCGCGCTTCTTGGCCAGCTGGATCAGCAGCAGCCCCACGCCGCCGGCCGCGGCGTGGACCAAGGCCGTGTCGCCTGCTTGGAGTGGATACGTGTTGTGCGTCAGGTAGTGGGCGGTCATGCCTTGCAGCATGACCGCGGCCGCCGCCTCGAGCGCGATGCCTGCGGGCACAGGCACGAGCTGCCAGGCTGGCACGACGACCGCCTCGGCGTACGCCCCCGGCGCCATGGCAAAGGCCACGCGCTCGCCCTCGCGCAAGCCCTCCACCTCCGGGCCGAGCGCCTCGACCGTGCCCGCGCCCTCCAGGCCGAGCGTATACGGCAGCGGCACGGGGTAGAGCCCTCGGCGCTGGTAGATATCGATGAAGTTGAGCCCGGCGGCGCTGAGCCGCACGCGGGCCTGGCCCGCGCCGGGTTCGGGAACGGGGACGTCGGTCGCACGGATCTGCCCGGCCCCGCCAAACGCGTGAATCTGCATTGCCTTCATGGCTTTACTCCTTTTTCCCGGCCGCGGGAGCGCAGCCGGTGGCAGTTGCGGCCCCAGCGTAAACGAAGCCGCCCCGGAATGCCCACCGGAACGAATGGAAGCGCAGGCTGATGGGCCCGATGAACCGGTTGGAACGCCTCAACGGACCCTGCTATACTGCCTCGCGCCGAGACCGCTTTCGGACTCACTCGCAACGCGAAACCTGAGGTGATACAAAGCATGGCCAACGTGCGCACCGTTTGTCTGGCCGGGCACTCGGGGAGCGGCAAGACCGAGCTCATCCGGGCGCTCATGGGCCAATTAGGAACCCAAGTCGAACTCGGCGCGCTGCCCGAGGAGAAGAGCCGCGGCATCACGCTCGACCTGGGCGTCGCCACGCACCGCAAGGGCGACGACGTGTTCTCCCTGATCGACACCCCCGGCTACGTGGAGTTCTTGGAGGAGATCTACAAGGGTGCCCGCGTCTCCGAGACCGGGTTGCTGGTGGTCAACGGCGAGAAGGGCGTCGAGATCGGCACCGAGATCGCCTGGAAAGTGTTTCAGCAATACGAAAAACCCGTGGTGGCGTTCGTCAACCGCATGGACGCCGAGAACGCCTCGTTCTCGAGCGCGATGGAGGGGTTGCGCGAGCTGGGCAACTTCGTGCCCGTCGAGGTCTCGATCCGCGACGAGGGCGGGGCCTTCGTGGGCTACATGAACCTGCTCACGATGAAGCCCGTCTTCTTCAGCGGCGGAACCGGCAAGATCCCGGAGTCCGTGCAGGGCGAGGCCGAGTCGCTGCGCGAGCAGCTGCTGGAGGGCCTCTCCATGGTGGACGACACGCTGATGGAGAAGTTCCTGGCCGAGGAGGACGTCTCGAGCGCCGAGATCGAGGCCGCGTTGCACCAGGGCCTGCTGGAGCAGGTGCTTGTGCCCGTGCTCTGTGGCTCGGCCGCGGCCAAGCAGGGGCTCAAGTCGCTGCTCCATATGTTGCAGCACAACACGCCGACCTTCGACGAGGAGGCATCGGTGGAGGACGCCTTCCACGGGCTCGTGTTCAACGTGGCCGAGGACCCGTACCTGGGCACGATGACCTACGTCAAGCTGTTGGGTCCCCTGAAGGAGGGCCAGCCCTTCCTCAACCTGAACGGGGACAAAAAGGAGTCCGCCAAGGAAATCCTCTCGCCCCTGGGCACCAAGGCCGAGAAGATCCCGCAGGCCGGCCCCGGCGAGGTCATCGTGCTCCCCAAGCTCTCTGAGGTGACGCTGGGCGACACGTTGGCGACCGCGGGCGGCGCGGACCGGCTCGAACTGGGCAACCTGCCCAAACCCGTCTACACGCGCGTGATCACGCCGGCCACCCAGGCCGACGAGGAGAAGATGAGCACGGCCTTCAGGGAAATCACCAAGAACAAGGCCACGCTCGACTTCCGCGTGGACGAGGTCACGCACGAAATGCTGCTCTCAGGCATGGGCGAGGTGCAGCTCGACGCGGCCGCCGAGCGCGTCAAGAACCGTTTCCGCGTCAACATCCACATGGACCGCCCGCACGTGCCGTACAAGGAAACCATCCAAAAGATGAACGAGGCCCAGTACCGCCACAAGAAGCAGAGCGGCGGGCGCGGGCAGTTCGGCGAGGTCCACCTGCGCGTCGAGCCACTCGATGCGGGTTACGAGTTCGTGGACGCCATCAAGGGCGCTGTGATCCCGAACCAGTTCATGCCGGCGGTCGAGAAGGGCGTGCAGGAAGCCATGATCGAGGGCGTGCTGGCCGGCTACCCCATGGACGGGGTCCGGGTTACGGTCTTCTACGGCAAGCACCACGACGTGGACTCCTCGGAGATCGCGTTCAAGATCGCGGCGTCCACGGCCTTCAAGCAGGCCGTGCAGGGCGCCAGCCCCTCGCTGCTGGAGCCGGTCTACAAGCTCACGGTTTGGACCCCGCGCGCCTACACCGGCGACATCATGAGCAGCGTCTCGGGCAAGCGCGGCAAGATCCACGGCATGGACAGCGAGGGCGTGGTCGAGCGCATCGAGGCCGAGGTCCCGCTGGCCGAGGTGATGGAATACGCCGTCGAGCTCAAGTCGCTCACGCAGGGCCGGGCCACCTTCCAGCAGGAGTTCCTGCGCTACCAGATCGTGCGCTCGCCCGAGCTGGCCGACGAGCTGCTCAAGAAAGAGGGCAAAGGGGAGCCGCAGGCGTCTTGATCGAGTTCAGCGTCAAGACCGGCGTCAAGCAGGGACTGGTCGAGATCACGGACCAGGTTCGCCGCGCCGTGCGCGAGTCCGGCGTGGCCGACGGCGTCTGCACGCTCTACATTCCGCACACCACCGCCGGGGTTACGATCAACGAGTCGGCGGACCCGGCCGTCAAGCAGGATATCCTGATGGCCCTGCAGCGGCTCGTGCCCCAGGACCTGCGCTTCAAGCACCTGGAGGGCAACGCCCACGCCCACGTGCAGGCCTCACTGGTGGGCGCGAGCGCCCACCTCCCGGTCGAGGGCGGCAAGCTCAAACTCGGGACGTGGCAAGGGGTCTTCTTCTGCGAGTTCGACGGGCCGCGGACGCGGCGCGTCTGGGTGACGGTCCAGGCGGGCTGACGGCCGACCGGCCGCGTTGACGCGGATCGCCTGCGCGTGCTACGATGCGCGGCAGGAGGTTCACGCAATGAAAGCCACGTTTTTCGCTCTTCTGACGCTTTCGGTGCTCTCCTGCGTCGGCCTGGCGCAGGAGGCGCCCGTCCTGCGGGTCGAGGACGTGCAGGGGCAGGTGGGCCAGAGCACCACGTTGAATCTGGTGCTGGAGCGTGCGCCGGCGGGCCTGCAGCAGTACGTGTTCGTGGTCGAGCTCGACAGCCCCGCCATCGCGGCGCTGGAGGGCGTCGAGGGCGTGGCGCTTGCGGGCAACGCTTTCCAGGTCAGCAGCGCGACCGAGGCGCGGGCCGAGTTCCGCGCGCTCGACCTCAACAACGACGTTGCGCCCGGCGCCGAGGGCGTCGTGTTGGCCCGCCTCACCCTCGCGGCGCGCGCCGACGGGGCGACGCCCGTGCGGCTCACCGTGCGCGCCTACGTCGACGACTCCGGCGCCAAGGTCGAGCCCCAGGTGCAAAACGGCGTGCTCACCGTGGGGGGCGGCGCGTCCCAGCCGAGCGAGCCCGCGACGCCCGCCGAGCCCGCCGCGGAGCCACGCAACGCGCCGCGTTCCGTGGGCGGCAGCGAAAACGCGCCCCGCGACCCGGACGGCGACGGCCTCTACGAGGACGTCAACGGCGACGGCCGGCTCACCTCGGACGACGCCGGCCTGCTGCTGAGCAACCTGAGCGCGACGGGCGTGCAGGCGGACGCCCGCTTCTTCGACTTCGACGGCGACGGTCAGCTCACCAACGCCGACGTCTCGCGGCTGCTCACGCTGATCCAGCGGGCGGCCGAGCCGCAGGAGCCCGCCGAGCCCGCGCAGCCGGCTTCTGAGCCGCCGGTCCTGCGGGCCGGGAACGCCCGCGCCAACGCCGACGAGACGGCTCAGGTGGCGATCACGCTGGTTCGCGCGCCCGAGGGCCTGGAGCGGTTCACGCTGCGCGTGCGGCTCATGCCGGCGGGGGTGGCCCGCATCACGGGGGTGGAGAGCGTGGCGCTGGCGGCGGACTTTTTCGAGGTCGTCTCGCAAAGCGATGCCGAGCTCGTGTTCCGCGGCGCGGACTTCGACGGCGCGATCTCACCCGGCGCCCGCGACGTGACCTTGGCGCGGCTGCAACTGCAGGGCGTGGCGCCCGGCACGGTGCGCGTCGAACTCGAGGCCGAGCTGTTCGTCGGCGACGGGGGCGTGGCCTTGCAGCCCCAGCTCAGCGGGGGCCAGGTCGAGTTCGTGCGCGGTCCCGCCGCGCTCGGGCCGGGCTTCGCCCCGCCGCGCGACCTGGACGGCGACGGCCTGTTCGAGGACGTCAACGGCGACGGCGTGTTCGACTCGCGCGACCCGCTGACGCTGGCGTTCAACCTGGACCACCCCGCGGTGCGAAACGGCGCCGCGTTCTTCGACTTCAACGGCGACGGGCGCGTGAGCTTCGCCGACGCCGTCGCGCTGGCCGGCCGGGTCTAGCCGATGCGCGGGGCCACCCATCGGCTGCCGGGCCTTGCGCTCACCGACCACGGGTTCGAGCTGCCACTCGACCACGACCGGCCGGACGGGGAGCGCGTTCAAGTCTTCGCCCGCGAGGCCGTGGCCATCGAGCGGGCGGGCGACGACCTCCCTTGGCTCGTGTTCTTCCAGGGCGGTCCGGGCTTTGGGGCGCCGCCTGCTGAAGTTGGCTCGGGGCGAGCGCTAGCCGGGAAACCAGCGGAACGGAAGCAGCGCGCGCAGCGTGCGTCGGAGGCGCTGCCAGAAGCCGGCGGAAGGCGATTCGTTCACGTCGTCGACGCGGCGTAAGTCATCCAGCGTGTGGTTGTGCTTCCACATCCAGATAAACAGGTCCGCGGCGGTGCGGTCGGGGAACTTGTCCAGGACGCCGCTGGCCTCGATGGCGCGGATCTTGGGACCGTAGACGTGATCCACCCAGCGGGCCGTGGCCTCCGCCCATTGGATGGGGCGGCGCTGGTCGCGTGCCAGGTCCATTCGGTACACCTTGATCAGGTACTTGACCTGCCGGTAACGGCCCGGCGCGGTGAAGACGATCCCGTGCCGGGGTCGAATCCGGTCGATCCCGGTCGAGACGCGGAAGTCGGCCTCCTCGGCCTTGAGCAGCACTTCGTCCAGGTCGGCGCGCGCGCTCAGGCTCACCGGGCCCGCGTAATCCAGCACGTGGGCCTCGATCGTGTTGGCGCCGGCCTGACGTGCGACCGAGACGCGGTGGTTCCCGTCCAGCACGAAGTAGGCCTCGCCCACCTTGTAGACCGAGATCGGCGGAAAGCCGCGGGTGGCGCTCACGACGTCGACCTGCTGCCAGCGGTCGCGCAGCTTGCGCTTGCGCGGGAGGAAGCTGGCGGTGAAGTCGCGGTAACGGCCCACGCTGCCGCGAATGCGGTCGATCTGGATCTGCTGTACGCCGCGGCTGTGGCCCTGCACGAGCCGGAGCTCCCTCTGCACGCGCTCGAACGGGATGAGCTCGTCCGAGTCGCCCCGCAAGGGATGCAGCAGCTTGCCGAGCCAGAGGCGCCGGCGGGCGCGGTCCCAGTTGCGCCGGGCTTCGTCCCGGGCGTAGGCGTCATCCTCGTACATGGCCTTTCACCTCCAATACCTTGTAGCCGTAGACGTTGACGACGGCCGTGTCGCCGATGTGGCGCGTCTTGCCGTCGTACCCGCTGGTGGGGTGCGTGTGCCCGTGGATCAGGTAGCGCGGCCGGTAGCGCTCGATCAGGCGCCGAAAGGCTCGGTACCCGCGGTGGCACGGGTCGGCGTCGTCGTGCACCCCGTAGGGCGGCGCGTGCGTGATGAGCACGTCCAGCGCCCGCCCGCGCCGCCAGCGGTTCCAGAGCAGTTGCGGCGTCATGCGCCAGATTTGCCTGCTCATCCCGGCCTCGGAGTACTGGTGCTTGTGGTCGCCGTAGCACGGCGCGCCCTCCAGGCCGCCGACCAGCAGCTCCTCGCCCGCGCCGTTGCGGAGGCCGATCACCCGCCCGTGCGCGTTGCGCCCGCCGCGCGGGGCGCTCAGCTCGGTATCCCCCGCGAGCAGGTACGTGTCGTCGTGGTTGCCCAGCACGTACAACAACGGGACGTTGAGCAGCGTGACCAGGTACTCCAGGTAAGGATAGGGCAAGTCCCCGCAGGACAACAACAAGTCCACGTCCGCGAAGTGCGTCTGGAGCGTCGGGCCGTAGAGGAAGTCGCTTTCCTCGTCGCTCACGACCAAGACCTTCATCAGGCGGCCATGATACCGACGAAATGGGTGTTTTTCTATGTCAACCCGCCTTACAGCCACGCCGGGGTGTTTACTGACGCATCGAAAGGGGGCGCCGTACCGGAATGGTCGGGTCTGATCCTGCTTCTGCTGGCGGGCGGGTCTTAAACCAGTTCCCTAGACGGGACCGGGCGAGCGTTGCGGGCGAAATCCACCCCGATGCGAGAGCGGATGCGGGATGGCTTGGCTTCGGGGGAGGCCGCTGCCCGACTTGACTTTTGGGTGCCATTGTGCTATTTATGGAGACTAGAGGGAATTGTTCAACAAACGGTTTCTCTCGAGGGGTGATAACCGACACAATCCAAAACGAGTTCAGTTCGGTCCAAAACTATTCAAGGAGGTAACTCTCGAATGTCTAGAAGGATTCTCTCGGCGCTCATCGCGCTATTTCTCGTCGCGGGCGTTGCGACGGTATCCAAGGCGGACGTGACGGGCAGCTTCGACCTGCACGTCCTGCTGGAGCCCCAGACCAACGCGTTCGAGTCCGTCATCTACGAAATCGACCTCCAGGCCAACCTCCAGGTCAACGTGACCATGAGCGGTCTGACCTTCGGCGCCGACCTCGGCTTCGGGACCACCGGCGTCGAGTTCGCCATCCTGAGCCTGACCACCAACCTGGGCGCGCTCAGCGTGT
>CAZNGF010000044.1:0-1644 GCA_964572855.1 uncultured Thermotogae bacterium
TGCAGGGCTGGGGAGCAACCGTCAGCGGCACCTTCACCTGCAGCGACATCGTCCAGCCGGGCGAAACGATCCAAACCGCCATTGATAACGCTACCGCGGGTGATTCGGTCTGCGTCGCCTCTAGCACCTACAACGAGAACCTGTCCATTGGCAAGAATCTGGGGCTTTTCGGCATGGGTTTCCCCGCTATATCCGCTTCGGGAGGAACTGCCATCACGATTTCCTCCGACAACGTGACGGTTAACGGCCTTGAAATCGCCAACCCAACAGGAAGCGTCGGCATCTTTGCTCAGGATCACAGCCACATCACGATTCAGGACAACAAGCTGCACGACATTGGTGATGGAACGCCCAATCAAAGCGCTCAAGCCATCTACATCAAGTCGCTGAGCGCCGCGGTCGACGACATCCACATCAGTGGCAACACCATCAGCAAAGTGCTCGCAGGGCCATGGGTTAGCGGCTCGGGTCCAAGCGCCAAAGGCATTTTCATCGGTGACAGCACCGGGGCTTTCAACATCACGAACTTGATCATCGAAGACAACACGATTTCCAGTATCGATGCGAACACGAGCCCTTGGAAAGTCGGACGAGGTGCCTATGGCATTCTGCTGAACCACGGATCAGCGGGGGGCCAGACTGTCGGGGCACAAATCTTGAACAACACCATTGATGACCTGGAAGGGCTCTGGGCTCACGCGATTGGTCTTGAGGCGGACACACCGAATGCTGTGGTGCAGGGCAACAAGATTAGCAACCTAGTTGACCACAAAGCTCCCAGCGATGCAATCGGCGTGTTTTTCGAGTCAAACCCCTCGGCTGACAGCGTTTCCGTTGACTCTAACAACTTCAGTGCGATGGGGTGGGGCGTGGCTCAACATCCTGACCTAGTGAGCAGTCACAACTTGATCGTCGACGCACGAAACAACTGGTGGGGGACCACGAGCGGGCCGGGAGATAACGGCCTTGGACCCATTTCGGATCCCGTCACAGCCGAACCAGCTGACGGTACCGGCGTTGGCGTGGGACCCAATGTGCGCTTTGATCCTTGGGCAACCACACCGTTCTAGCCAAGGGAAAAGCCGAGTCTGAAAAAATGCCAAGCGCGCCTCTTGACCGATCTCAGGAGGCGCGCTTGGTTTATGTTCTTGAGCAGCGGTCAGGATCCCTTGGAACTTCTAACAGAACCTTTTGCATCTGAGATTATCAGGGTTGCTGTAGTCGGTTGAGCGCGTCCAAAAAGGCGACTTTATCTTCGCCCCCGGACTTCATGTCCCGCAGCGTCACGACGCCGGCCTCCAGCTCGTCGGGCCCGACGATGAGCGCGTAGGGGATGCCGTAGGCGTTGGCGTACTTGAGGTTGGCGCTCGGGCCGCGGCCGACCAGGTCGATGTCGGCGGGGATGCCGACCTTGCGCAATTGCTGGACGTAGCCGAGGCAGGCTTCGGTCGTCTGGATGGGGATGACGTAGACCCGGACCACGGATTGGCGCTGTAACTCCTGACGCTCTTTTATGAGCTCGACGATCGGCTCCAGGCCGAAGGAGATGCCCACGGCCGGAACCTGCTCGTTGGAGCCCAGGAAGTCGCCGATCATCGAATCGTAGCGCCCGCCGGCCGCCACGGCGCCGTCGAAGCTGCCGTC
>CAZNGF010000044.1:1744-24456 GCA_964572855.1 uncultured Thermotogae bacterium
TCGGCCATGTAGACCTCGAAGATCGTGCCGGTGTAGTAGCCCAGGCCGCGCGCCAGCGAGGGGAGGAAACGGACGCGGGGGTCGTCGTCAAGGTAGGTCAGCAACTCGCTCAGTTCCCGTTGCCAATCCTCTTTCGCATCCGACACCCGCTCCCGCAAGGCGGCGAGTTTGTCCGCGCCATCGCCTTCCACCGCAAGCAGGTCCAAGGCGGACGCGACGCGCTCGCGTTCGAAGCCCTTTTCGGCCAGCTCCTCGGTCACGCCTTGCGGGCCGATCTTCTCCAGCTTGTCGAGCGAGAGGATGAAGTCCACGGCTTGGTCGTCGTCGGTTGCACCCAGCCCGGAGCGCGCCAGATCGAACAGCAGCTTGCGGTTGTTCACGCGGATCTCGACGTCGAAGCCAATCTGCTCGAAGAAGTCGAGCGCCAGCAGGACGCACTCGGCGTCGGCCAGCATGGAATGCGTGCCGACGGTGTCGGCGTCGCACTGGTAGAACTCGCGGTAGCGGCCCTTTTTGATGGGGCCGTCGCGGTAGACCTGGCCGACCTGGTAGCGCTTAAAGGGCTTCTTGACCGACGGGTTCATGCCGACGAAGCGGGCCAAGGGCGTGGTGAGGTCGTATCGCAAGCCCAGGTCGCGCGCGCCCTGGTCGCGGAACTTGAACGTCTCCTTCAGGATCTCCTCGCCGCCGCCGTACTTGGCGGACAGGATCTCCCAGCGCTCGACGATCGGGGTTTCCAGCGGGTTGAAGCCGTAGCGCTCGAAGGTGGCCTTGAGCTTGGCCACGACCTCGTCGCGCAACAGCTTTTCCTCGGGCGCGAAGTCGCGCATCCCGCGCGGCAGTTGCAGTTCCACCGAACCTCCTGACGACCAACGGTGTCCACGAGTGATAAAAGCGTACTTGAATTGCAGACGCCCCCGGATTGCGTCACTATACGGGCGCATCCGGAAGGCTTCAACTCGCGCGTTCGCGTGCCGGGAACGGGAGGTTCGGTGACCGATTCCAGACAGGCAGCGGTCGAGACCCAGGGCATCGGCAGCGGCCCGCTGCGCCGTGCGGCCGCCGTCGCGGAGATCGCACTGGTGGCCATGACCTGGGCCTCGTCGTTCGTGCTGGTCAAGCTCGCCCTGGCGGACTTCGGCCCGCTCACGATCGCAGGGCTGCGCTACTTCCTGTCGTTTCTGGTGTTGCTCCCGTTTCTGCTCGCGCGCGAGCGCGTCGCCCTCGACGGCGGCGCGTGGCTGCGCCTGGGTGTGCTGGGCCTGAGCGTCTACCTGGTGGGCAACGGCGCGATGTTCTGGGCGCTGCAATGGTTGCCGGCCACCACGGTCTCGCTGCTGCAGTCGCTGTTGCCGCTGGTCGTGCTCGGCGTCGGCTGGGTGTGGCTTAAGGAGGCGCCCTCGCGCGTGCAGGCGGCCGGCATCCTGGTGAGCGTGGGCGGCGGCGTGCTCTACCTGAGCGCGCAGTTGCAGCCGGGCGAGCCGTTGGGCTTGCTGGTGGCGGGCCTGGGGCTTATGGGGTTCATCTACTTCGCGGTGGCGGGTCGGGCTGTGGCCCGGACCCGCGTGGTCGGCGTGCTGGCGCTCACGGCCGTGCCGCTCGGGATCGGCGGCGGGGCGACGCTCGGACTGGCCCTGCTGGTCGAGGGCGTGCCGCAGGCCCCGCCGGCCGGCTGGGGGATCATCCTGATCCTCACGCTGGTCAACACGACGTTCGCGTATCTACTCTACAATCACGCGCTGCACGAGCTGAAGGCGTTCGAGGCCAACACCGTGCTGAGCCTGATCCCGCTGGGCACGGCCCTGTTCTCCTGGGCGCTGCTGGGCGAGACGCTGGGCGCGCTGCAAACGACAGGCCTGGCGGTGGCGCTGGCGGGCGCGGCGCTGGCGCAGTGGCGCGGGGCAACGCCCCTCTCTAAGAATTCCTAACAAAACCCTGACACCCTGCAACCCGTCATTCTGAGCTGAAAGCGAAGAATCCCCTGCATATGCGGGAGATCCTTCGGCCTGACGGCCTCAGGATGACATGGTTGAGAGGTTTTGTTAGGCGCTCTTAGGGCAACTTGGTCATCTACGTTGTGCGGCAGCCGTAGGGGCGCGGCATGCCGCGCCCCTGCAAGCGCCACGGCCTCGATCGGCCTTCAGTGGCGCGCTCGCTTCGTGCGCGCCAGCAAGCGGTAGACCGGGTCCTTTCCCCAGAGGCCGGTGACGGTGACGTAGACCCCGATGAGGCTCAGCACGACCCCCAGCGGGCTGGCCCAACCCCAGCGCGCCGCGTAGTAGAAGGCCGCGCCGATCAGCCCCAGGCGCACGACGCGGTCCACCGGCCCGAGGCGACCCGCGGCATGCGCGGACTGTGGCGGGACCGGCGGTTCCAGGCCGAGCATCTCGTACTTCGGGGCTTCGGCGTCGAACTCGCCGCGGGTCAGGCCCAGCACGATCAGCGCCAGGATGCCCAAGCCCAGCAGCACGGCCGCGATTTCCAACGCGCTCATGGGTTGCCTCCCAGCGATTCGATGTAGGCCACCAGCGCGTCCAGCTCCTCCTGCGTGAGCTGCGGGTAGGCCGGCATGACGTTCGGATACCCCTGCACGACGCTCGCCCCCGGCTCGACGATGGCCTCGATCAGGTAGTCGGCGTCGGCCTCGACCTGCGAGCCGTCGGCCAGCGTCTCGGTCTTGCCGAACAGGCCCTGCCAGGTCGGACCGACGTTCGGGGAGCCGTCGACCGAGTGGCACGACAGGCAACCCAAGCTGCGGTAGAGCCCTTGGCCCTGTTGGACCAGGGGATCGACCTCACCGCCGGGGCCTGCGGGCTGTGCGCCGACTTCGCCGGACTTGAGCGCCTCCGGCGGGTTGCCCAGGCTGACCAGGAAGGCGGCCAAATCGTTCAGGTCGCGGTCAGAGAGGTAGTCGTAGGTGGGCATGACCGAGTCGGGCTTGAACCGACGCGGATCTTTGAGGTGCTCGATCTGGTAGCTCATGTCCGGGATCTTCTTGCCGATGATGGTCAGGTCCGGCCCGTCGCGCTGGGTGCCCAGCAGGGCGAACGGGAAGTTGACGAAGTCGCCGCTCTGCGAGACGTCCTCCTCGGTGGCGCCCTCGCCCCAGCCCGTGCGCACGTCCTCGGGCCGCAGGTAGAGCGTGTGGCAGTAGACGCACCCCTGCGACAGGTAGACCTGGTAGCCGCGGTAGGGCTCGCCGGCCAGGTCCGTGCCGCCGGGGTCGTGAAGCAGCTCGCCGTAGCGCCAGTCCCAGGCGCGGTCGGTGGGCGGCGTGCTCTGCGCCCGGAAGGCCACGATCAGGTAAAGCACCAGCGTGAACAGCGTCATGAGCACGACCAGCGAGCCCAGCGCGTGGTAATGCCGGGTCGAGGTCTTCTCGGCTCCGTGCCGCCCGTAGAGCGTCCAGGCCGCAAAGCCCAGCAGCGCGGCCAGCACGGCGATTACGATGAGCCAATAGAGCCAGCCGGCCTCGGCCGGACCGGACCAGGGGCGCATGCCCCCGTGTTCCATCTGCGCCAACGCCAGCGGGCTCGGCGCGGCCCAGAGGCCCGCGTACAGGAACCAACGCGGCCACCGGCCTTTCCTTTTTCCCTCGTTTCTCATGCCGGCACCTCCCCCAAGTTGACCCGCTGTGGCGCATCGGGCACTTCGTTCATGCCCTCCTCGAACGGCCGCCCCACCCGCAGGCTGCGCACGACCAGCCAGACGAACAGCAGGAAGCCCACCACCACGCCCGCGCCCATGAGCGTGCGGAACAGGCGCGCCAGCCACACGGCCCCGATGGTCTGGTAGATCGTGTTGTTCAGGATGTTGACGCTGATCGCGGTCACCAGCCCCGAATGCGTGAAGCCGAGGTAGAAGAGCGGAAAGATCACGGCCATGAGCCAGAAGGTCCAGACCGCCAGCGGCCGGCTGTAGAGCTGGCGCCCGGTCACACGCGGGAACAGGTAGAGCGCGGCCGCGATCCCGTAGCAGCTGAACGCCCCCGTGAGCGCCAGGTGCGCGTGGGCCTGCACCCACTCGGTGAAGTGGACGAACCAGTTGACCGCCGTGGTGGCCTGGAACGGCCCCTGGATGCAGGTAAGTAGGTAGTAGACGCTGCCCAGGATCGCAAAGCGCAACGGGAAACTCTCGAGCACGCGCTTCCAGTGGCCCGCCGGCGTGGCCAGGTGGTTGATCACGACCGCCAGCACCGGGATGGCCAGCAGCACGGACGAGATGACCGCGAACTCGTGGATCCAGGTCGGCATGGGCATCTGCAGGAAGTGGTGCAGCCCCGTGCCGGGGTAGAAGGCCATCAGGGTCCAGAAGCCCAGAATGCTCAGCCGGTGCGAGTAGAGCGGCCTTTGCGCTGCGAGCGGGATCAGGTAGTAGGCGATGCCGACCCCGGCGGGCGTGATGATGAGCCCGACGGCGTTGTGCAGCCACCACGCCTCCAGGATCTGGTTGGCCAGCCCCGAAAAGCCCAGCACGAGGAAGTTGCCGACCAGGTAGGTGATGGCGGTGGTGTAGAGCCCGCCCACCAGGTACCAGATCGAGACGTAGAGCCGCGGCCGCTTGCGCGCCAGCACGGTGCGGTGCGTGCTCCAGATGACCATCAGCACCGAGGCCACGATCAGCATGTCGACGAACAGCGGCGCCTCGGCGTACTCGTAGGGCTGGATGCTCAAGACGGGGTTGCCCACCAAGCCGACCCAGATGAGCACGACGTCCAGCGCGAGCGCCAGGTTCCACACCCAGCCCGCCCAGTAGGCGACGCGCGCGTCCTTGAGCCCGGTCTCGCACAGGCGCGGCACGATGTAGAGGGTCGCCCCGACGAACATCATCACCAGCCACCCCAGGATCACGGTGTTGGTGTGCATGATGCGCAGCTTGGAGTAGGGCAGCGCCCAATCCGACATGAACTCGAGCGACCCCGGCCACAGAAACTGCAGCGACTGGAACAGGCCGATCAGGGGCCCGAGTGCCAGCCACAGCAACGACGAGAAAAACCACAGACGAATGGCTCGCTGATGCACGACGAACAACCTCCCCACGACAACAGTATTGAGCATCCCCTCTCCCTTGACGGGAGAGGGCTAGGGTGAGGGTGTCCCTTCAATACGTGGCTTCTGTTTCTATGCGCTCCCCCTCATCCCATCCTTCTCCCGCCAGGGGAGAAGGAGATATGAACGCATCATTGGGACATAGAACTCGCTTGGCCTAAGACCCCGGGGGGAACCAGTCGAACGGTCCCACCAGGAACGCATAGACCAGCCAGGCGGCCACGGCCACCCAGGCCCACCAGGGCAGTCCTCCCTCTCCCTCGCGGATCTCGCTAGGTGTTGGCTCCTGCGGCATGGGCCTCCTCCGTCTCCTGACCGTTGTCCGCAAACGCGGGCTGGGATGCCGGCACGACCAGCACCGGGCAGGGCGCGTGCTCCATCACGGCGCGCGAGACGCTGCCAAGTGCGCGGATGCGGCCCAACCCGTGCAGCCCCTCGAACCCCATCACGATCAGATCGGCTTTCACGCGCTTGGCCAATTGGCGGATCTCGTGCGCCGGGTAGCCCACGAACCCTTTGGCCTCGTAGGGCACGCCGTACGGCTTCAACCCCTCGCCGGCCTCGGCCGCGATGCTGGCCGCGCGCTCCTCGGCCTGGGTGTAGGTGAACGGGTGCTCCAGCTCCTGCCGGCTCAGGCGCGCCTGGGCGTCCTGGTACATCTCTTCGGGCAGGACGTGGCACACCACGGCGTTGGCCCCCAAATGCTGGGCCAGGGTCCCGGCCTCCCGGATCACCTGGGGGGCCAGCAGGTCCTCGTCGATTGCCACGAGAATGCGTTTCATGGTTCTCCTCCAATTGCGCGAATGTGCTCCCTCCATTGTCGTTCTGCGTGAGAACGGAACCATGATTCCCGTCAGGTTTGTCCTTGACCCCCATCAGCCGCCGGGGTCCCGAAGACGTGTGCCCCTTCGACTTCCAAGAAGCGACGCGCGAACCGCGCCCACGCCGAGAACGCGGGCGCGTCTTCTCCCTGCACGCGTTCCCAGAGCCGGGACGTCCAGCGCGTCAGGTGGCGTTCCAGCAGGTCGCGCTGCGCCCGGCGCAGGCCCTCGGTGGGCTCGCCGGCTTCGGCGGCGCGGGCTTCGGCATAGGTCAAAAAGTGCATGAACTCCAGCTCGACGCGCAGGTGATCGGGCATCTCGCGCGCCCGCTCGCCCAACGTGAGGCCGAAGTGGCGGTAGAAGCGCACGAGCTCGCCCATCACCTCGCGGCGCTGGTCCTGCTTGTCGTAGGCGCTCTCGTAGAGCGGGCAGGGCGCGCGCGGGATGCCCACCTCGAACAGCCTGAGGAACTCGGCCTCGTAGTCGAGGGGGGAAAGCGCGCCGAGCGCGTCTCGGACGGCATCCCAATCGTCGCAGAGCGCCCCCGGATTTTGGGCCTCGGGGAGCGCCCGCATTGCCTCCCGCACGGTCGCATCGGTTTCGCGAGACAGAAGCGCTTCGAGCCGCTTTGCATCGGGCGGCGTGAACGCTTCGGCCAGCACGTCGTAGAGCGCGCTGCGGGCCAGCGGGGCGTCGGGTGCGGCCGTGGTCGCGGTGTTCATCTAGCCCTCCCAGGCGAACTCGGTCCAGGCGGGCGCGTACGCCTTCAGCCCCGCCCGCTCCTTGTGGGCGCCCTGCCAGACGCAGAAGGCGGCCTTGAGCGGCCGGTCGGCCCGCAGCGGGACGTGGTTGTCGGGGTCGTCCGTTTCCAGGTCGCGCAGGAGCACAACGGCCCACGCGCCGTTCCGCCAGTCCGCAGCGGCCTCGACGCGCGAGGTCGGCGTGCGGTAGGTCGTGCCGAGGCCGGCGGTGGTCACGTTGTTCGGCGTTTCTTGATCGGCGCGCCAGTGCCACTGGTTCACGGGCTGCTCGGGCGAGCCCATCGTGACCAGCGGCGCATCTGCCCCGAAGGGAAACATCACGGCCGCGCCGTCGGCGAAGGCGTCCGGCTCGGAGACGTCGCGATCGGACTTCGGGTCGGCCCAGCTCAGGCGCAAGGCGAACTGCGCGCCGTTGTGCAGCGCGCGCACCTCCAGTTGCTTGACCGCCCCCACGTCGGCCTGTTTGACCGTGGAGACGATGTACTCCGAGGGCTGCATGGCCACCGGCGTGCCCACCAGGTTGAGTTGCACGGCCTCGGCCGCGCCCCAAACGCGCGCGCCGGGGTCCAGCAGCGCCGCACGCCCGTCGTTCGTGCGTCGGATCAGCGGCATCAGGCACGCTCCTTTCTCACGATAGGCAGCGCGGCCGTCTGGCCCTTGACCGGGCTGGTGCAGGCCTCGGCGATGGCGCACTCGTCGCAGGAGTACTCTAGAAACTTCGGGTTGGGCGCCTTGTCGAGCTTGAACAGGTCGTCGTAGCTGCGCGCCTGCAGCAGGCGCATGAGCTCGGACTCGCCGCCGTTACGGACCTTGTCCAGCTCGGCCTTGAGCGTGTCGAGCGCGGGCGCGACCTGCGGGCCCAGCAGCCACTGCAGATACCCCAGCGGCACGCGCGGCTCCTGGCTGAGCGAGCCGTCCTCGTGGTAGCGGGGCGGGGACAGCGGCGGGATGTAGTAGACGTTCGGCTGCGTGCCGTACTCGCCGTGCAGGGGCAGCGCGACCTTCCACCCCTTCACCAGTTTGTGCGTCGGGCTTTGGGGATCGTCCAGGTAGCCCACGAAGCGGATGCGCCCGACGCACTGCGCCGCGCACGCCTGCGGGATGCCCTGCTCGATTCTCGGAAAGCAGAAGATGCACTTTTGCGAGACCTGCTTGACCGAATTCCAGAACATCTTGTCGTAGGGACACCCCTCGACGCAGAAGCGGTAGCCGTGACAGCGCTCCTCGTTGACGACCACGATGCCGTCCTCGTCGCGCTTGTAGAGCGCGCTGCGGGGGCAGGCGTTCAGGCAGGCCGGCTCGGTGCAGTGGTTGCAGAGACGCGGGAAGTAGAAGAAGAAGCTGTTGGGATAGTCCCCGGCCCCTTCGTCCTCGTCCCAGTTCGGGCCCCAGCGCGGCTCCTGCTCGTCGGGGCGGATGTCCTTGGTCTTGCCTTCGAACAGCGTCTCCTGGTAGTTGTAGTCCCAGGCGCGGCCGTACTGGGCTTGGGCGGGCAGCGCGCCCTTGTGCGCGCGGCCGTCGCGGAAGCCCCCGCCCTGGCGCTCCCAATCTTTCGGGTAGCCGCGGCCGGGCCGGCTCTCGACGTTGTTCCAGTACATGTACTCTTGCCCGTCTTCGCGGGTCCAGAGCATCTTGCAGGCCATCGTGCACGTCTGGCAGCCGATGCACTTGTTCAGGTCGAGCACCATGGCCAACTGGCGCTTGGACCCCTTGATCTGACCCTTTTCCAGAAATTCAACCGGCACGGTACACCTCCTGGTAGTCGACCTTCTCGACGTCGACGCGCACGTCGCGGTTGACGCCCGTCGGGCCCCAGTAGTTGAGCGCGAAGTGCAGCTGGCCGTAGCCGCCGGCCAGCTGGGTGGGCTTGATGCGCACGGGGACCGTGGCCTGGAAGTTGGAGCGGTCCGGGAACTGGTACTTCTCCCAACCGTGGTACATGGTCACCTGGCCGCGCGGCGCGTTGCGGTAGATGCGGCAGTTGGCGATCAAATCCCCGAAGGGGTTGAACACGCGCACGGTGTCGCCGTCGGTGACCCCGCGCTCGAACGCGTCGTGGGGGTTGAGGTAGATCACCGGCCCCCCGCGCTGCAGGCGCAGCAGGTACTTGTTGTCGCGCCAGGTGGAGTGGATGCTCCAGCGCCCGTGTGGCGTGTTCCAGCGCAGCGGGCCGGTCTCGACCTCGAGCGGCGGCTTGTACACCGGCAGCGCCTCGCCCAGCTCCACGAACCAGTCGTGGTCGATCAAAAACTGCTGCCGGCCCGTGAGCGTGTGGTAGGGCTTTTTGCCCTCGGTGTTGCGCAGGAAGGGAGCGTAGGTCTTGCCCGGCGTGATGTCGCTGGTCCAGTGGTCGCTTGAGCCCGTCAGGCGCCGCGGCTGGCGCACGATGTCGTCGAAGCTGATGCCTTGCGTCTCCTCCGAGTGTTCCATGATAAATTCGCAGGCGGCCTTGTCGTCGCTCAGTTTGCCTTGAGCGGTGAACTGGGCGTGGAGCGTGGACAGGTCCACGTCCAGATCGAACTCCTGGTCGCGGAAGCCCGTGAAGCCGCGCGCCACGGCCCGCTGCTCGAGGCGCTCGGCCAGCGCCCGGAACGTCTGCCAGTCGGATTTGGACTCGAACATCGGGTCCACCGCGGGCGTGAACGGGTGGATGTAGGTGTGCAGGTCCGAGGTGTTGAGGTCGAACTTCTCGTAGAAGGTGGCCGCCGGCAACACGTAGTCCGAGTAGAGCGCCGAGGTGTCCATGCGGAAGTTGACGTCGACGATCAAATCAAGCTTGGGCCAGAGTTTCTCGACGAGCTGCTCGTTGCCCTTGGCCTGGTTCAGGTAGTTGCCGCGCCAGATGAACAGCGCCTTGGGGTCGTCGGCGAGCGCGCCGTCCCGCCCGCGCGGGTAGAGCGGCATCCAGCCCTGTTTCACGCTCTCCTCGATGTAGGGGCGCGGGTCGTGCTCGCTTTCCCGCAACCGATCGTCGATGGAAGCGTGCGTGTAGGTCCAGAGCGTCATGTTCTGGAAGCGCTTCTTCTCGCGAGGGAAGGCCAGTTGCTGCCAGCCGTGGATGGGCCAGACCTTCTCCTGGCCCACGTAGTGGTTGAAGCCGCCGCCCCTCTTGCCCACGTTGCCCGTGAGCGCGACCAGCAGGATCATCGACCGGTTGAGCAGGTCGTTGTGGTACCAGTGGTTCGTGCCCGCGCCGTGGACGATCATGGCCGGCTTGGCGGATGCGAACTCGCGGGCGAGTTGTTCGATCACGCTTGGATGCACGCCGCACTCGGGGCCCATGGCCGCGGGGCCGTTGTCCTGTAAAGACTGTTTGAGGTTTTCGAACACGGTCGTGACCGCGATCCCCTCGACCGCGTACGTCCCTTCGAGCGCGGGGCGCAAGTCCCCCAGGTCGAGCGTCTTGCGCTCGTGGCCTTGCGTCCCGGGGACGAGCTGGGCGCTGCCCGTGGCCACGTCCCAGACGTAGAATTGGTCGTCGGCGCCGCCGGCGACCAGGTCGCGCTCGCGCAGGAATTTGCCATCGTCCTGACGGACGAGCAGCGGGAGGTCGGTTTGTTCTTTGAGATACTCGGCGTCGTATAGACCCTCGTTCACGATCACGTGGGCCATGCCGAGCGCCAGCGCCGCGTCCGTGCCCGGCTCCGTCCCGACCCAGAGGTCGGCGTGGATCGCGCTCTGGTTGTAGTCGGGCGAGACGCACACGACCTTGGCGCCCTTGTACTTGGCCTCCCAGAAGAAGTGCGCGTCCGGGATGCGCGTGACGTTGGGGTTCGAGCCCCAGAACACGATGTACTTGGAATGAAACCAGTCGGCGGCCTCGCAGGTGTCGGTCTGCTCGCCCCAGGTGATGGGCTCGCCCGGCGGCAGGTCGCAGTACCAGTCGTAGAAGCTGCAGATCACCCCGCCCAGCAGCGTGGCCAGCCGGCTGCCGCCCGCGTACGACACGGGGCTCATGGCCGGGATGGGCGAGAAGAAGGTGAGGTAGTCCGGGCCGTGTTGCTGGAGGACGTCGAGCATCTTGTCCGCGATCTCGTCCAAGGCCTGATCCCAACTGATCCGCTGCCACTTGCCCTCGCCGCGCTCCCCGGCGCGCTTGAGCGGGACCTTGACACGCTGCTCGCCGTAGACGTACTCGACGTAGCAGGCGCCCTTGTTGCAGCCGCGCGGGTTGAGGTCGGGCACCTCGTCGGAGATGGCCGGGTAGTCGGCGGCCTGCTCCTCGCGCCAGATGATGCCGTCCTTCACAAAAACCTTCCACGAGCACGAACCCGTGCAGTTGGCCGAGTGCGTGCTGCGCGCGATTTTGTCCCAGGTCCACTTTTGCCGATAGAGCTCCTCCCAGCCGCGGTAGTCGACCACGGTAAGCGGCTGGGCGCCGGCCTGGAACTCGAGCGCGTCCAGCTGCAGCGCCAGCGCACTCAAGCCCGCCAGCTTGAGGAAGCCCCGGCGGGTGAGCGAGTGGCCCGGGCCGGCTGAGGTTGGGGTTGGCTTCGTTTTGGTCACGTGGCCTCCTTTGCCGCGTTCGCCTGTTTGCGCAACTGTGCCTTGCGCTTGCGCTCACACGCCTCCAGCAGGTCCAGCAGCGTCGTGCCCTTGAGGTAGTCCTCAATCTGGGCGCGTATCGCCGTCCACATCTCGTGCTGTGGGCAGTCCTCGTTGTCCGAGCAGGCCCCGAGCCCGAACACGCAACGATCCAGATCATTCGTCCCGTCCATGACCGCCTTGACCTCGTAGAGCGTGATCGACTCCGGCGGACGGGCGAGCTTGAAGCCGCCGTGCCGCCCCTTGGCCGAGCGCACGAAGCCCGCGCGCACCAGGTCCTGAAAGATCTTGCCCAGGAAGGCGGAGGGGATGCCCTCCGCCGCGGCTACGCGGCGCGAGAGCGTGTAGGTCTCCGGGGTCTGGGCCAGGCGGGTCAGCGCGCGGATGGCGTATTCGCAGGCGTTGGAGTAGAGCATGGCGGCTCCCATATTCAGATATTTTTGTCTTTATATCTCTTTTTAGCCGCCGTGTCAAGCCCCCGCCGACCGGGAGGGTTGACACGGCGGGCGGGAGGTGCTAATATGTTAGTGAACATTTACAAAGGAGCGAATCCATGGCCCGCAAGCGCCACGCCGATCGACAGCAGGACATCATCCAGGCGGCCCTGGCGCTGATCGCCGCCGAGGGCGTACAGGGCTTGACCACGGCGCGCCTGGCCCAACGGGTCGGCGTGTCCGAGGCCGCGCTCTATCGCCACTTCGCCAACAAACAGGACATGGTGGGCGCGACCATCGACGCGGTCGGTGAGCGCGTTTTGCACCTCCTGGGCCACTGGGCCGAGGGCGAGCGGGCCCGGGACCGGCTGCGCCGCGTGCTGCAAAACCACCTGACCTTCGTGGCCGAACACCCGGGCGTGGCTCGCATCCTGTTCTCGGACGAGGTCCACTTCAACGCGCCCGCGCTGCGCGGCAAGCTGCACGGCGTGATCGAGCGCTACCTGGGATACGTCGAGTCGCTGGTGCGCGCCGGGATCGAGTCGCGCGAGTTCCGCGCCGACCTGGAGCCGCGGGCGGCCGCCGTGCTCGTGCTGGGCGCCGTGCAGTCCCAGGTGCTGCTCTGGTCGCTCAGCGGGGGCGGGCACGGGATGACCGCCCAGGTGGATCGGCTTTGGGAGACGATCGAAAGGGGATTGGCGTGAAAAAAATTTGGCCATTTAGGTTAGTGAATACAAACAAACAAAGCTCGCGCATGGACCGCTGGAGCGGCTGGGTGGCCCGGCGCCCGCGCTGGACGCTGGCCGCGCTGGCCGCCGCCACAGTCGTGCTGGCGCTGCCGATCCCGACGCTCGAGATCGACAATTCGATCGACGACATGCTGCCCGCCAACCACCCCGCGCGCGTGCTCTACGACGAGGTGGACGACGTCTTCGGCGGCAGCGACCTGGTCGTGGTCGCGCTGGAAAGCGACGACGTGTTCGGCGCCGAGACGCTAGGCCACCTGCTCGCCTTGACCGAGGCCTTTGCTCAGATCGAGGGCGTTGACGAGGTCACCAGCCTGGCCACGGGCAACCGCATCGACGGCGTCGACGGCGACCTGGTCGTGCGCGACCTCATGCCGGCGGTCCCGGAGACCGAGGCGGCGCGCCGAGCACTCGAAGCCTACGTGCTGGACGAGGCGATGTACCGGGGCACCATCGTCTCCAACGACGGGCAATACGCCGGCTTCATCGTCGAGCTGCTGCCCGATGCCGACGACACCATCGTCTATCGGGATCTGCGCCACCTCATCGACGAGCAACCCAACTCCGAAGCCTTCTCGGTGGCCGGCGGCCCCGCGGTCAACGCGGCCATGGCCGCCGCCATGCAGGCCGACTTGGCCACGCTGATCCCGTTCGTGCTGGGCGTGTTGTCATTCGTGCTGTACCTGACCTTACGCAGCGCGCGCGGCGTGGTCGTGCCGCTGGCGGTCGTGCTCCTGAACACGCTCTGGACGCTGGGGTTGATGGCCTGGACCGGGACGGCCATGGCCATGATCTCGACCACAGAGCGCGACCAGCAAGCCGACCATCCCGAGCGCCAGCAGCGGGAGCCGGACGGCGCGCGACGAGACCAGGTCGCTTATGCCCTGAACCACTGGATGGGCTTGCCGCCCAGGTCGACGTTGACGTTCTTGAGCTGGGTGTAGTGGTGCAGCGTGTCGAAGGCCAGCTCGCGGCCCAGGCCGCTTTGCTTGTAGCCGCCGAAGGGGGCGCCGTAGGCGAAGGCGTTGTACTGGTTCACCCACACCGTGCCGGCCTCCAGCCGCTTGGCGGCGCGGTGGGCCGTGCGCAGGTCGCGCGTCCAGACGCCGGCGCACAGGCCGTATTCCACGCCGTTGGCGGCCTCGAACAGGGCCTCCTCGTCGTCCCAGCGCAGCACGCACAAGACGGGGCCGAAGATCTCCTCCTGCTCGACCCGCATGCCGGGCTCGACGTCGGTGAGCACGGTGGGCTCCACGAAGCAGCCGTTCGCAAGCGCCTGGTCGTCCGGGGCCCCGCCGCCGCAGGCCACGGTGGCGCCCTCGTCGCGGCCGATTTGGACGTAGTCCAGCACGCGCGCCTGCTGCTCGCGCGAGACCAGCGAGCCCATCTGGGTGGCGTTGTCCTGCGGGTCGCCCGGTTGGATGGCCCGCGCGCGCTCCAGCAGGCGCTCCAGGAAGGCGTCGTAGACCTCGGCGTGCAGGAAGAGCCGCGAGCCGGCCGAGCACTGCTGGCCCTCGTTGTAGAAGATGCCCATCAGCACGCCCTCCAGCGCGGCGTCGAGGTCGGCGTCCGGGTAGACCAACTGCGGGCTCTTGCCGCCGAGCTCGAGCGTGACGTCGGCCACGTGCCCGGCCGCCGCGGCCATGATCCCGCGCCCGACCTCGGTCGAGCCCGTGAAGGCCACCTTGGACACGCCGGGGTGGCGCACCAGCGGCGCGCCGGCCTCGGGGCCGAAGCCGGTGAGCACGTTCAAAACGCCCTCCGGGAACTGATCGCCGACCAGTTCGGCCAGGCGCAGCGCCGACAGGGGCGTCTGCTCGGCGGGCTTGAGGATCGAGCAGTTGCCGGCGGCCAGCGCGGGCGCCAGCTTCCAGGCCGCCATCAGCAGCGGGAAGTTCCAGGGGATGATCTGGCCCACCACGCCCAGGGGCTCGCGCTGGACGTAGTTGAGCCGGTCGCCGAACACGGGCACGGTTTTGCCCTCCAGCTTGGTGGCGGCGCCGGCGTAGTACTCGAAACACTCGGCGGCGAGGTAGACGTCCAGGCGCGACTCCGTGATCGTCTTGCCGTTGTCCAGCGTGTCGAGCAGCGCCAGTTCCTCGCCGTGCTGCCGGATCCGCTCCGCCACCGTATAGAGGATCTTGCCGCGCCGGGCCGCGTCGGTGCGGCCCCACTTCTTGCGGAACGCGGCCTCGGCCGCCGCCACCGCGCGCTCGACGTCGGCCTCCCCGGCCGCGGCCACCTCGGCCAGGGGGTCCCCCGTGGCCGGGTTGCTCGTCTCGAAGACCTTGCCGCCCTCGCTTGCGACCCACTCGCCGCCCACGTACAGCCCGTACCGCTCTTGCAGGTTCACGCTCAAAACAGACCTCCTTGAGCGCCATGGTAGGGCGTGAGGGGACGTCGCTCAAAGCGGACGGGGGAAGGGACGATCGACCGGGATCGGGCGCGGTTGGCGACGCCGGCCTACCAGTCCTCGTCGTCGCGCCGGCGCCGACCGCGGTGCTTGCGGTACCGCTCCTGTACGACGAGATCGATGTTCTTGAACACGATCACGCCGCCCACCACCACGCCGAGCAGAAACGAGACTATCGCGATGACCCACATACGCACCTCGGTCGTTCGGCTATTGGTTTCCGCGTTCAGTATAGCGGACGCGGCCCAACCGTGCAGCGCTGGCGCGCCCGCGCACCGCTGCGTTATGCTGGAGCCGCTGCGGAGAGGAGAGCCATGGGCGTGCGATACGAACGACGCGGTCGGATTGCCCTCATCACGATCGACCGGCCCGAGGCGCACAACGCGCTCGACCCCGAGACCAGCGAGGCGCTCACCGAACGCTGGTTCGCGTTCCGCGACGACCCCGAGGCCTGGGTGGCCGTGCTCACCGGCGCCGGCGAACGGGCCTTTTGCGCGGGCGCGGACCTGAAACGCATGGCCGACTTCTTCGAGTTGAGCCCGATCGAACGACGCGAGCGGCGCGAGCGCGAGCCAGGCCTGGGCGGGATCACCCGGCACCTCCCGCTTTGGAAGCCGACGGTCGCAGCTATCAACGGCCACTGCTACGGCGGCGGGCTCGAGCTGGCGCTGGCCTGCGACCTCCGGGTCGCCTCCGAAGACGCGCGCCTGGGCCTGTTGGAGTGCAAGTGGGGCATCATGCCGGGCCAGGGCGGCACGCAGCGCCTGCCGCGCGCCGTGCCGCTGGCGGTGGCGCTCGAGATGATCCTGACGGCTGAGCCAATCGACGCGGCGCGCGCTTACGAGGTGGGCTTGGTAAACCGCGTCGTGCCCCAGGCCGATCTGGTGCCGACCGCGCTGGCGCTGGCCGAGCGCATCGCGTCCAACGCGCCGCTGGCCGTGCGCGCGGCCAAGGAAGCCGTCCACCGCGGCCTGGATCTGCCGCTGGAGGACGGGCTGCGGCTGGAGCAGTTTTTGGCCGACCCGCTGCGAGACACGCGGGACGCCCGCGAAGGGGTGCGCGCGTTCGGCCAGCAGCGCGCGCCCGACTACCGGGGACGCTAAGGAGGAAGGATGCGCGTCGCGCTCATCTCGGACGTTCACGGCAATCGGGTCGCGCTCGACGCCGTTTTGAACGCGCTCCAAGGGGAGGATCACGACCAACTGATCTGCCTGGGCGACGTGGCCGCCATGGGCCCCGAGCCGCGCGCCTGCATTGAACGGCTCGCCGCGCTGGAGATCCCGGTCGTGATGGGCAACGCCGACGCCTGGCTGCTCGACCCCGCAAGCGCCGGTCTTCCCGAGAAACCCTCGGCCGTGCTGCACTGGGGGGCGGACCAGCTCGGCGCGGACGAGCGCGCCTTCCTGGAATCGTTCCGGCCCACCGTCGAGCAACCGCTGTCGGGGAACGCCTCGCTGTGTTGCTTTCACGGCTCGCCCCGTTCCTACCACGACGTGATCTCGGCCGAGACGCCCGAGGGCGATCTGGACGCGTTGCTCGGCGAGCGACGGGCGACCGTGATGGCCAGCGGGCACACGCACGTCCCGATGCTGCGCCGCCACCGCGGGGCGCTCGTGCTCAACCCCGGCAGCGTCGGGCTCGCTTGCCTGCAGGTTCCCCAACTGGGCCACCCGACGCGCTACCTCCCCTGGGCCGAGTACGCGCTGCTCGCATGGCGTGCCGGCGCGCTCGACGTCGCGCTGCGCCGCCTCCCGCTCGACCTGGACGCGGTCCGACGCGCGGCGCGCGGCGGCGGCATGCCGCACGCCGACTGGTGGTGCGGCTTCTGGGAGCCCGCGGGCTGAACGGAAGAAACCGAACACTGGTCCGTTTTTCACCCGCTTTTCATGCCCGTTTGACCTCCTTTCCACCCGGGATCGGCTATACAGGTGGGACAGTGGACGACACCCATCGGCTGTCAAGGAGGGATCGACCATGACAGCACGACACACCGCTTCACCCGTCTGCACCTGTCCCCTATGGAGGGACGCCTGACCTCCACTGACCCATCACAACCATCCGAGCAACCGGCATTCCGCGCCGCCCCGACGACGGGGACGGCACACGGACAAGGCAGAAGCGAGGTGAGCGCCATGACAGCCACCCCTCGACAACGGACGGCTCCCAGATCCAACGCATACGGCACGGACGTGATCAGCAGCTACCTGCGCGACATCGGTCGCATCCCGCTGCTGACGCGCAAGCAAGAGGTCGAGCTGGCCAAACGCATTTCTCAGGGCGACGAGCGCGCCCGCGAGGAGCTGGCCAACGCCAACCTGCGGCTGGTGGTCTCGGTGGCCAAGCGCTTCCAGGGCCGCGGCCTGCCCCTGTCGGACCTGATTCAGGAGGGCAACCTGGGGCTGATGAAGGCCGTGGACCGCTTCGACTACAGCCGTGGCTTCAAGTTCTCGACCTACGCCACCTGGTGGATCCGGCAGGCCATCCAGCGCGCCATGCTGGAGCGCGACCGCACGGTGCGGCTGCCCCAGCACGTGGTGGAGACGCTGGCCAAGCTCTACCGCCTGGAAGAGGAATACCTGGTCGAGCACGGGACGCCGCCGGGCGCCGACTGGCTCGCCGAGCGGCTGGATTGTCCGCCTGAAGAGGTGGCCCGACTCAAGCGCGTCTCGTTCCACGCCCGCTCGCTGGACGAACCCGTGGGCGAGGACGAGGAGAGCGTCCTGAGCGATCTGCTGCAGAGCGACGAGCTGCCCGACGCCGTACAGGTCGCCTTCGACCAGCTCCAGGTCGAGGAGCTCAACCGGCTGCTGCGACAACTGTCCCAGCGCGAGCGCGGCATCCTGACGCTGCGCAACGGGCTCAAATTCGAGCGGGACGAGCGCGACCGGCTCACGTTGCAGGTGGAGTCGCCCAAGACGCTCGAAACCGTGGGCAAGTTGCTCGGGATCAGCCGCGAGCGCGTACGCCAGATCGAGCAGGAAGCCATGAGCAAGCTGCGCTCGGCCCACCGCGGCGCGCGCCTGCGCTACCTGCGCGGCGTGCAGGGCTCGGAGCTGGCGCTGCTGAGCGCATAGTACTGGACCACGGTGGGTTTCGGGTGTAGGGGCGCGATTCATCGCGCCCGCAGCCACGCGCTGGGGCCACCCACGACGCCACTCTGGTGAAGCACCGGGCGCGCATTCCGGGTCCCATGAATGGGACCCCTACCCAGAAAAAACATCGTGGCTGTGGACTAGGCGTCCTCGGCGGGTTCCAGACGCGGGTCCCAGCGTTCGAACGACGCGATCTCCTCGACGGGCTTGCGTTGGCGGGGGACCGACTCCCGCCGGCGCAGCTCCTCGTCCTCCAGGCCATCCGGGTCGCCCGGGTGCCCCACGGCCATGAGCGCGATCACGACGAAGTCTTCCGGGATGCCCAGCGCCTCGCGCGCGGCCGCCGGATCGAAGCCGGCCATCAGATGACAGGTCAGCCCCATCGACGCGGCCTGGATCACCAGGTTCTGCGTGCCCAAGCCGGTGTCGAACAGGAAGTAGTCGCGCCCCTCCGAGCCCACCTTGTCCAGGTCTTGCCGGCTCGCGACCGCGACCAGCACGGGGGCCCCCTTGGCCCAGGCGTTGCCACCCTTGAGCGCGCCGTGCAACCTCGAACGCGCCCCCTCCTCGGTGGCGACCACGAAGCGCCAGGGTTGGAAGTTGAAGCACGATTCGGCCCAGCGGGCCGCCTCCAGCAGGAGCTCGACGGTCTCGCGCCCCACGGGGCGCGGCGAAAACGCGCGCCCGCTACGGCGCTGACGGATCGGCGGGTGCAGCCGATCGAACGGGTTGGACATGGAACCACCTCCCCCGCAGCTTAGGGGCGACGCCGGCTCAGGACAACGGGCCGGGACGGCGCCGGGCGGCGGAGCTCAGCAGCAGGAGCGCGGGGATCAAGCGCAGCGTCGTGACGAAGGCGATCAGGACCGTCAAGCCCACCAGCGCGCCGAAGGCGATGTTGGCCGTGAACTTCGAGCCCAACATCACCGAGAACCCCAGGCCCAGGCTGAGCGTGTTGTAGAGCAGCGCTCGGCCCGTGGAGGCCATGGCCTCGTGGATCGCCTCGGCGGGCGCGCGCTCGGTCCGCGCCTGCGTGTAGCGCGCGATGAAGTGGATGGCAAAATCCACCCCGATGCCGATCGAGACGCTGGCCACCATGACCGTGCCGAGGTCGAGCGCGATGCCCGCGTAGCCCATCAGCCCCATCGTGATCCCCACCGCCGAGGCCAGCGGCAGGATCCCGATCGCGCTCAGCCGCAGCGAGCGGGTCAGGATCCAGAGCATGATCCACACCAGCAACAGCGACAGCAGCAGGCTCCGTACCTGGCTGGCGATGAGCGTCTCGCCCAGCCGCAGGCCGAACATGGGCGGGCCCGTGATGCGCGAGTCGGCCTCCGGGAAGTGTTCTGAGACGTAGTCCCGGATCTCGACCACCAGGGGGCGCAGCGCTTGCAGCGAGACCGAGGCCACCGTGAACGTGACCTGCCCCGAGGCATAGTTCGAACTCACCAGCGTATCGAGCCCCGTGCCGCCCCCGAACTCGAACAGCAACAGTTCCTGGGCCACCACCCGGATGTCGTCGGGCACCCGGTCGTGCGCGGGGTCGTCGCCGTGCAACGAGACGTTCAGCTCGCGCACGACGTCGACCAGCGAGCTGCCCACGCCCACGTGTTCCAGCGCCTCGACGTGGTTCTGAAACGCCTGGACGCGCCGGAGCCACTCGGGATCCTTCCAGCGGTCGGGCTCGCCCGTCTCGAGCGTGACGCGCAACGTGAGGCTGCCGCCGAACTCTCGTTCGATCCAGCGGGCCGAGCGCACGACCGGCAGGTCCGAGCGCACGTAGTCCAGCGGGTTGTTGTTGATCTGGAGCTGCGGGATGCCGAGCAAGAAGAGCGCCACAACGCCCAACGAGCCCGCCATCCAGAGCCGGGCGCCCCGCACCGTTTGGACGCCGCCGCGGGCGAGCCAGGCGCCCTTGCCCTCCCCCATGTGGGCGGCCGAGCGCGGCGCGAGCAGCACCAGAACGGCCGGCAAAAACGTGAGCGAGATGACCATGGCGAACAAAATCCCCACCGCGGCCGCGATCCCGAACTGCTGGATGATCACGCTGTACGAGGTCGACAGCCCCAGGAAGCCCGCCGCCGAGGTCAGACTCGTGTAGAGCACGGGCCTGCTCAATGCCCGCAGCGTGGTCTCGAGCGCACGCCGCGGGTCGGGCTCGCGGTGCAGCACCTCCTGGTAGCGGGTCAGGATGTGGATGCTGTCGGCGTTGGCGATCGCGATCAGGATCACCGGGATCACGACCGACACGATGGTGAGCTCGAAGCCCACCAGCGCCATCCAGCCCACGGTCCAGAGCACGCTCAGCAGCACGACCGATAGCGGCAAGACCGTGCCGCGTATCTGCCGAAAGCTGAACAGGAGCACGCCCAGAAGTACCAGAACGGCCAGCGGGATGAGCGCGCGCAGGTCCTCGATCATGGCCACGCGCACTTCCGAGGTGATGTAGGGCCCACCGGAGAGGCGGAAGGCCTCGGGCCCCTGGAACGGGACCAGCAGTTCCTCCACCGCGCGCACGAACGCGATCTCCTCGTCGCTGTCCACGATCTCGACGCGTTCCTCGACGATGATGAGCGTCGCGGTCAGGTCGTCGTTTAGCAACAGCCGGCGCAGGAGGCGCTCTTGTAACACGGTCTCCCGCAAGGCCGCCACCTCGGCGGGCGATTTCGGCACGGCGCGGGCCGCCGGGCGCACGGTGAGCGCGGCCTCGCTGCCCTCAACGACTTCGGCGTTGAGCAGGCTGCGCACGTCCTCGACCCAGACGTCCGGGAGCGCCTGCAGCGCCTCGGTGATCCGCTGGATCTTCTGGAGCGTGCGGGCGTTGAACACGCCCTCCTCGGCCTGGACCGCGATCAGCAGATAGTCCTGCGAGCCGTACTGCCGGCTGACGGTGACGTAGTCCTGCACGCTTGCGTCCTGCGTGGGGAGCATTTTTTGCAGGTCGGTCGAGAAGCCAACCTGCAGCGCCGACCACCCCAGCGCGGCCGAGAGCGTGGCCAGTGCCAGCAACACCCGAATCGGGTGGTCGAGGACCGCGCGGAGGAAGGCTCGCATGAGCCACATGCTATCGGCTCGCCCCGGTCGGGGCGAGGGACGGGCAGGGAAGAGGAAAAGCACCCCGAAAGGTGCTTTTCGAATCACTTAGGGAAGCTCGAATGTCTAGAAGGGCTCTCTCGTATGCGCAGTCTACCCCGGGCGGAGTGGAAAGGACATGGAAGTCAGGTGAAAATTCGGTTCAAATACGTTTCGCGCCAGCCGTTCCCCTCACCGGACCGGGAGGCGGGCTTGAAAGGCGACGGCGGGCCCCGTACGCTCCGGGCCTACGGGGTGGCGTGGCAACCCGTCGATCAACAGCCTCATCTCCCAGCGCGCGCCAGGACCGCGGGACGGGGCGAGGCCCTGGGGCGTCGCATCCCTCCCTCGACCCGAGCACAAAAGGAGACCCCATGACCCCCGAATTCCTCTGCGAGCGCTTTCGCTCCGGGCTCGCCTTCGAGCAGTTCCGGGCCGAGGCTCTGGACCACCGCGAGGTGTTCCAATCGTTCTACGACGCGCTGGACGTGCCCGACGAGGTCGCTCGAGCGTTCCGATCGCTGGTCGACCGACACGGCGGCCGGGTCCACGTGCTGGCCCTGGCCGAGGACTGGTGCGCCGACGCGGCGCGCGCCCTGCCGCTGCTGGCCCGCCTGAGCGAGGCCGTCGAGGGCCTGACGTTGCGGGTCCTGCACGCCGAACACCCGGACAACGAGGCGCTCGCGCGCCGCTGGCCCAAAGGCGCACGCCACCCGATCCCGGTCGTCGTGTTCCTCGACGCGGATTTCGAGGAGATCGGCCACTGGATCGAGCGCAGCGCGTCCGGCGACGCTTTTCTGAAGGCCAAGCGCGCCGAGCTGGCCGACCTGGAACAGCGCGAGTTTTTCAAGCAGGTACGCCCACTGATGATGGACGCGTTCCGCCAGCGGCTCTGGCGCGACACGCTGGACGAATGGCTGCAGGCGCTGGCGGCCCAGCGCCTGCAATCCGTCTAAGCTCGTCGGCCCCGCTGTCAGCTTATGCAGGGGAGGGGCTACAATTGGTCTGACCACTTGACAAATTGACCAAAGCGGGGCTAAGGTGACACCATGAAGACGTTCAACCGGATCGAATCCAAGCGCAAGAGCGCGTACGCCGCCGAGCAGATCCTGGAGGCGATCCGCGCCGGCCGCTACGGCGTGGGCGACCGGCTGCCCCCCGAGCGCGAGGTGGCCGAGCAAATGGGCATCAGCCGTCCCCTGGTGCGCGAAGCGCTCAGCGCGCTGCAGATCGTCGGCGTGCTCGAAAGTCGGCCCGGAGACGGCACCTACGTCACCCGCGGCGCCAGCGCTGCGGACGCGCTCCCGGCCCTCTGGCTGATCGAGCAGAGCGACAGCTTGGTCGAGGCGTTCGAGGCTCGGCGCTTGCTGGAGGAGGGCATCGTCGCGCTCGCCTGCCGCAAGGCCGAACGCGACGACCTTGCGCGCCTGCGCGGGGCGCTGGAAGCGCTGGGCCAGGCGGCCGAGGCCGAGGACTTCGAGGCCTTCAACGATGCCAACGCCGCGTTCCACCGCGCGCTGGCGCGGGCCGCCCACAACGGCTTGCTCGAACGCGCGCTCTGCCCGCTGCTCGACGTGCTGCACCAAGAATTGCCCCAAAAGTTGCGCGCCTCGTTCTACGGCTCGGACCGGGCACGGTTCCGCGAGACGTACGAGATGCACCTGGAGATTTTAAACGCGCTCGAACGGCGCGACGAACGCCACTGCGCCAGCGCCATGCGCGCCCACTTCGAGGTGTTCGAACGCGACCTGAACGCCTGAGGCGCCCGCGGGAGGTGGTT
>CAZNGF010000044.1:24466-24837 GCA_964572855.1 uncultured Thermotogae bacterium
CCCTGTGACGCTCTCGACCCGCCCTCTCACCCGTATTTCGTCCATTCCCAAAGGAGGTCCCATGTTTGACCGACTCGACGCAAAGGCCCGCGAGCGCGTGCAGCGGGAGTTCAAGGACGCGCACGACTTCGACCCGAAGGATTCGCTGTTCAGCCTGAGCCGCGGCGAGCTGCGCGGCCCCAAGCTGAGCCGGCGCGCCGTGCTGCGCCTCATGGCCGCGGCCGGGATGCTCACCACCTGGCACCTGATGCCGCGCGCGGCCCGCACGGCCCGGGGGCAAAGCGGCGGCGAGCTCACAGCCGGCTGGGCCGGCACGGGCAGCATCGAAACCCTCGACCCGGCGCAGATCAACCAGGTGTTGCAGTTCCAGA
>CAZNGF010000045.1:0-24774 GCA_964572855.1 uncultured Thermotogae bacterium
CCTTGTCCTCCATGAACTTCAGCACGGCGGCGTCGATCTTGCTTGAATCGTCCCCCTGGCGCATCTCCAGGTTCTCGGTGCCGCAGAAGGCGTTGAAGGCCGCTTGGGTGGCCTCGTCGAGCTGGCCGCCCGCCTCGCCCTCGTAGTAGCCGAGTTGCTTGAGCATCGATTGCACCGATTTGAGCGTGTCGCCTTCGAGGTCGAGCCACTCCTGGGTCTCCCCGAAGTAGAGCTGCTGCAGCTCGTAGAGGCGGGCCAGCTCCTCGATCGGGCGCGCGTGGTCGTCGACGCGCAGGTTGACCAGCTGGTCGGTGTAGCCGCCGTAGCCGCCGGCCTCCTTCACGACCAGGAGCGCGGCCGACTGCTGGCCGCGCTGGTCGCCGCCGGCGGCCTGGCCCGCGCGCAGACAAGCGATGAGCCGCTCGGCCAGCGGCTGGCCGCGACTGCCCTCGAAGGTCTGCGCCATGTCGGCCACCACGGCCTCGCCGGCCAGGATGTTGCCCTGGCAGGCGTAGCCCGCGCCGGTGACGTGGCCGGCCCACTCGAAGCACGCCTTGCCCGTGAACGAGGCGCTCTTGCCGTTTGCATCGACCACGCCGACCTGCCGGTGGTCGCGCCCGTCGTCGAGCACGGTGAGCTTCTCGACCACCTCGCGGGCCGAAAAGCCCAACGCCAGCATCTCCAGGCCGCGCGGGCCGTAGCCCGTGTTGGCGTGCGCTTGGGTTGCGATCGCCCCGGCGCCGGCGCGCGCCCAGGGGACCACGGGGCCGACGGCCAGGAACTTCGACTCCACCGCCACGCCCCAGCAATGGGTCGCCGGGTCGTGGGCCACGATCGAAAACGTCGCGGGATGAATCATTCGCTTTGCTGTGCCTCCTCCATCAGGGTTTGGAAGCGGTCGCGCGCTTGTTCGGGCAGCGTACCCGTGAACTGCTCGCTCAGCGGCCGGTATTCTTCGACGACGATCAGGCCCACCATGCCAAGCGACTCGTGCGGCAGGCAGAAGTAGGCGTACGTCCCGGCGGGCGCGCCCTCGGGCACGGTGTAGGACCACGACTCGCCCGCGTTCAGGATGCCCGAATCCCAGGACTGCGCGCCCTGCGGGATGCCGAGCGCCTTGCCGTAGAGGTCCGGGTGGTAGGTGGTCGTGGTGTGCCCGACCTCGCCGGCGTTGACCCACCGAATCGTGTCCCCCGGGGACACGCGCAGCAGGGCGGGGCTGAACGTGTTGTCGGCGCGCATCTCGACCGTGTAGGCCGCGCCGCCCGTCCCCAGGCCGAGCTGCTCGGCGAAGGAAGCGCGCGCGGCCTCGGGCAGGCCGTTGAGGAAGTCCTGGCTCAGGTCGGGCTCGACGTCGTCGCCCACCACGACCACGCCCACCATGCCCAAGGATTCGTGCGGGAGGCAGAAGTAGGCGTAGGTCCCTGCCGTCTCGAAGGTGTGCTCGAAGACGGCCCCGGCCTCGGTGAGCAGGCCCGAGTCCCAGGTGGCGGCGTCATTGGGGACCCCGCGCGCTTTCTGGTTGTCGGCCGAGTACGAGGCCGTGGCGTGCACGCCGCTCTCGTTGACCCAGCGCACGGTGTCCCCCGGCTGGACGCGCAGGAAGGCGGGCTCGAAGACGTTTTCGTCCCCCTCGGTGATCATGCGCACGGTGTGGACCGTGCGGCCGTCCTCGGTGGCCGTCGAGCCGCTCGCGCCGGCGCCCGAGCCCTCCGCCACCTCGACCGTGATCGTGTCCTGGGCCGTGACGCCCGCCGCGTCGGTCACGGTGAGCGTGACGGTGTACTCGCCGGGCTGGTCGAACACGTGTGTCGGCTGCGGCTCCGCGCTGGTCGTCCCGTCGCCGAAGTCCCACTGCACGCCGCTGAGCTCGCCGTCGTCGTCGTTGGAGCGGGTGGCGTCGAAGGCCAGCTCCAGCGGGGCCTCGCCGGAGGCGAACTTGACCGCGGCGCCGTCGCTGTCGGGCGTCTGGATCGAGGCCACGGCCCGCGGCGGGTCGTTGACCCGGATCGTGATCTCGGCCGTGTCGCTCTGGTCGGCGTCGTCGGTCACGGTGAGCGCGACCGTGTACTCGCCGCCCCGGCTGTAAGTGTGCACGGGCGCGGCGCCGGTGGCGCTGCCCCCGTCGCCGAAGGACCAGCTGTAGGACAGGTCGGCGTCTTCGGGGTCCTCGCCCCGGCCCGAGAAGTTGACCGTGAGCGTCTGCACGGTCTCCCCGGCGGCGGGGGCGGCGATCTCGGCCGTGGGCGCTTGGTTGCCGCCGCCGCACCCGGCCAGGATCAGGGCGAGTGCGACGAGCGAGAGCGTCAGTGACAGGCGTGTCATGCGGTCCCTCCTCTACGGGGCTGCGAAAGAAGCACGGCTTGCCTCAGGCTTGCCGTGCGTAGGAGCGATTCCTCTTGTGTGGTTTATCACCATTTGTCCCAGCTTTTCCACGGTTCGTATTGTAGGTTACGTTCGCCGGCCGCGCAAGACGGCTTGCCCGTTTGCGCCCTTTGGCGCGCCCGGTTAGACTGCCCGCGAGGTGGGAGCATGCCCGTGTTGAGCGTGAATGGGTTGTCCAAGACCTACCAGAAGGGGCTGCGCCGCGAGCAAACGGTCGCGCTGCGCGAGGTCTCGCTCTCGGTCGAGGCGGGCCAGCTCTTCGGCCTGCTGGGGCCCAACGGCGCGGGCAAGACGACGCTGATCAAGTGCGTGCTAGATCTCGTGCGTCCCGACGCGGGCGAGCTTTCGCTCTTGGGTCGCTCGGTTCGCGTGCCGTCGACGCGCGCGCGGCTCGGCTACCTGCCCGAGGACCACCACCTGCCCGGTTACCTGGACGCGCCCCAGACGCTGGACTTCGTGGGGCAGTTGTTCGGCCTGCCGGCCGGCGAGCGCCGGCGCCGGGCCGACCGGCTGTTGGAACTGGTCGACCTGGGCAAGCGCCGCCGGGACAAGGTGCGCACCTACTCCAAGGGCATGCGCCAGCGCCTGGGACTGGCCCAGGCGCTCATGAACGAGCCGCAGGTGCTCATCCTGGACGAACCCAACGAGGGGCTCGATCCCCTCGGGCGTGCCGACGTCAAGGAGTTGCTCAAGCGGCTCAAGGGCGAGGGCGTAACCGTGTTCATCAGCTCGCACGTGCTGACCGAGATCGAGCACCTGTGCGACCGCGTGGCCATCCTGAACGAGGGCCGACTGCTCCGGGAGGGCACGGTGGCCGAGCTCACCGAGGACGGCGACCTGGAGCACGCCTTCATCGAGCTCGTGCGCAGCACGAAGGCGCTCAAGGGGGATGCGTGAGGTATTGGGCGGTCATGGCCGATACCTGGCGGGAGTCCTGGGCGCGCAAGGCCTCGATCGTGATCGGGGTGGTCGTGCTGGGGGTGCTGGCGCTGTACGCCTTCGGCCTCCAGCTCGCCCCCGCGCCCGATGGGGACGGCCGGATCGTGACGTTGTTCGGCGCCGAGATCGGGACCGAGGCCGACCTGACGCGCGAGGGCCTCGCCTCGTTTAGCGCGTTCTTCGCGCTCAGCCTGCTCAACCCCTGGGGCCTGCTGCTGGCGCTGTTCGTCACGGTCGGGCTCTTCACGGCCACCTTCCAGCCCCAGAACCTCTACTGGGTGCTGGCCAAGCCGATCTCGCGCGTGGGGCTGTACCTGGCCAAGTACGCCGGCGCGCTCCTGCTGGTCGGCGTCACCTCGATGGGCTTCGTGCTCGGGATGGACGCGCTCATCTGGTGGAAGACCGGGATCTGGCAGGGGGGCTTCGTGTTGAGCGGGCTGCTGTTCGCCTTCGAGTACGCCGCCCTGGCCGCGGTGGCGCTCGTGGTGGCGGTCTGGTCCCGCAGCACGGGGATCAGCCTCATGGGCGCGATCCTGCTCTACGTGCTGGTCTCGACGCTGCAGTTCGTCAAGACCCAGCTCTTCCCCCTCCTGCCCGAGCTCTGGCGTAACCTCGTCAACGCGCTCTACGTCGTCCTGCCCAAGACGCCCGACCTGGAGAGCCTGGGCCTGCAGCAGATCAATGCGAACCTGGGGCCGCAATTCCAGGCCCAGCTTGCCTTCTCGCCGACGGTCGTGCTGGCGAGCACGGCGCTGTTCACGCTGGCCGCGCTCGCCCTGGGCGCCTGGGAATTCCACCGGCGCGATTACTAGAAGCGTCCGTGGCTTATGCCCGACGGGCGCGATGAAGCGCGCCCCTACACCCAAAAACCACGGTGGCTTGTACCAAGAGACCGGGAGCCGGATTCCCCCGCTGCGGTTTCCCGTCTGATCCGTTGTCTCCCCCGCCCCCGCTCGCTACCCTGAGCGCATGGACGAAACCACGGTTCACATCCGCAAGCAATCAGAACACGAGCGCGAGTCCGTGCGCTGCTGGGTCGTGACGGTGAGCGACACGCGCACGCCCGAGACCGATACGACGGGACAATACCTGAAACGCCGCCTCGAGGAGGAAGGGCACGCGCTGGACCGCTACGTCATCGTGCGGGACGACGCCGGCGAGATCGCGGCGCAACTGGAAGCGGCCAAGGCCGATGCGGGCGTCCAAGCCGTCCTGCTGCACGGCGGCACGGGCATCTCCAGGCGCGACGTCACGGTGCGCGCCGTTCGGTGCCACCTGGACGAGGAAATCGAGGGCTTCGGCGAGCTGTTCCGCTCCCTGAGCTACGAGGAGATCGGCCCCTTCGCCCTGATGAGCCGCGCGCTGGCCGGGATCATGGGGGACGTGCTCGTCTATTGCCTGCCGGGGTCGGTAAACGCGGTTCACACCGCGACCGAGAGGCTCCTGCTCCCCACGCTCAAGCACGCCGCGTTTGAGATGACCAAGTGATTTCGGTATAAAGCGGGGCGGCGCGCGGCCGGGAACCGCGCGTCGGCGGAGGCTCCCGCCCGCACGGGCGCCTCTTTCGCTTCGACTCCGGCCCGGATTGGGGCTTGCACACGGCCTTTGTGATTTCCGTTCCTGTCAAGGACGACCGTTTGCAAGCTATACTGGACCGGATTAAGATCGGGTGGCCACCACCGCACCCGTCCGCAGCAAAAGGGGATTTTAAGGAGATTCGAGGATGCTCAGTTTCGTCTTGCGACGCGTTCTTTACATGATCCCATTGCTGGTCATCGTCACCTTCGTCATCTTCCTGCTCATGTACCTGCAGCCGGGCGACGTGGTGGACAGCCTCTGCGGCCTCAGCTGCCCCGACGAGCTGCGCGAGCGGCTGCGCCAGCAATACGGCCTGGACCAGCCGCTGCCGATCCAGTACTGGAATTGGGTGCAGGGCGTCATCTTCGGCCCCTTCGACTTCGGGTGGTCGCCCACCAACTCCATGCCGGCCTGGCAGGCGCTCACCGGCGAGAACCGCTGGCTCTACACCATCCTGGTCATCGGGGTCAGCATGCTGATCAGCTGGATCGTGGCCGTGCCCATCGGGATCTACTCGGCCACGCACAAGTACACGCTGGGGGATCACGCCTTCACCTTCGCGGGCTTTCTGGGGCTGTCGGTGCCCAACTTCATTCTGGGCCTGCTGTTCTTATGGCTGGTCGTGGGGGTGCTCAAGCTGGGCAGCGTGGACCCGTTCTTCAAGGTGGGGGGGTTTGTCAACCCCGAGTACGTGGGCCGGCCGTTCGACCTGATGAAGGGACTCAACTTCCTGTGGCACTTCCTGCCGCCCGTGCTCATCATCGGGGCGGCCAACATGGCGGCCATCATCCGCTACATGCGCGCCAACCTGCTGGACGTGCTCGGGATGGCCTACGTCCAGACCGCCCGAGCCAAGGGGTTGACCGAGCGGGTCGTGGTCTACAAGCACGCCGTGCGCAACGCGATCAACCCGCTCATCAGCATGCTGGGGTTCTGGATCCCCTACATGATGGAGGGCGTGCTCGTGATCGCGATCATCTTCAACCTGCCGCAGATCGAGAAGACCTTTATCGACGCCATCGAAAACCGGGACTCGGCCGTGGTGACCAGCGGCCTGTTCGTGTTCAGCCTGCTGTTGTTCTTCGGCAACCTGCTGTCGGACATCCTGCTGGCGCTCTCCGACCCCAAGATCCGTTATGAGTAATTCAGAGCACGGGCACATCGACGCCACCGAGGAAAGCGGCCGACGGTCCGAGACCCAAACCCGCATGATCCTGCGGCGCTTCATGCGCCACAAGATCGGCGTGGTCGGGGCCGTCATCATCCTGTTTCTGGTCGTCGTGTTCCTGTTCGGCGACTTCATCAGCCCCTACAACAAGACGACCACGCACTTCAACTACCCCTACGTCCCGCCCATGATCACCCGCATCCACTTCGACGGGCTGCAGCCTTTCGTCTACGGCCTGGAGAAGACCGCGGCCACCATCGACTATGGCGGCGTCACGCAACGTCTGCCCGGCGTGTGGGACTACACCGAGGACACCGACAAGAAGCTCCCGATCCGCTTCTTCGTCAAGGGCGACCCGTATAAGCTGCTGGGCCTGTTTTCGACCGACATCCATTTGTTTGGCACCGGGGAACCACCCGCCTCCTCGGGGCAGCTCTTCCTGCTGGGCACGGACTCCCAGGGGCGCGACCTGTTCTCGCAGATCCTCTACGGCGGGCGCGTGACGCTGGGCATCGGGCCGCTGGTGATCGTGATCAGCTTCCTGCTGGGCACGCTGGTGGGCGGCATCTCGGGCTACATGGGCGGTTGGGTCGACACGCTCATCCAGCGCGTGCTCGAGGTGTTCATGTCGCTGCCGCGGCTGGCGCTGCTGCTGGCCATCTCCGGTATCCTGACCTTCATGGGCAACGTCCCGCCCATGGTGCGTTTCTGGAGCATCGCGGGCCTCTTGAGCCTGGTGAGCTGGGCTCCGATCGCGCGCGTGATTCGCGGCCAGTTCCTGGCGCTGCGCGAGTCCGAGTACACCCTGGCGGCCAGCGCGCTGGGCGCCAACAGCCTGCGCGTGATCTTCCGCCACATCATGCCTAACATCATGAGCTATCTGGTCGTGGCCGCTACGCTCACCGTGCCGGACATCATCATCCTGGAGAGCGTGCTGAGCTTCCTGGGCTACGGCATCCAGTACCCCATGATCAGTTGGGGCATGCTGCTCAACTTCTTCGTGCGCAGCGGCTTCCACTTCCAGATCACCTACCACGCCTGGCTGCTGTTCCCGGCCGGCTTCATCGTGATCTGCGTGCTGGCCTTCAACTTCCTGGGCGACGCGCTGCGCGACGCCGTGGACCCGTTCGCGGTCCAGGCCTCCAAGGAGTACGAGGCGTAGGACGGCGTTCGGAACGGTTCCAACGTTAAGGTCGAGATGAAGGGGGAACGGAAGCAACCAAACGGCCCTCACACTCACACCCCAGCCCTCTCCCATCGGGGGAGAGGGAGGAAACGATCGTCCTACTGGCACCCCACCTCGCCGACCTCGGGACCCTGGCCGATGAAGGTGTCGATAAAGTGGCGGATGCGCCCTTCCTGAACCTGATCCATCCGATCCAGGCGGTTCCAGGCCGTGAGCGCGATCGGGCGCTCCAGCGCCTCGTGCGGGGCCAGCAGCAGCCGGCAGTAACGCGCCTCCTCGCGCAGCGAGGCCACCAGATCCTGCAATTGCTGCAGCCCTTCCCCGTCCAGCAGGTTCGGGTGGTACTGGATCAGCACGCCGCCGCTGGCCAGGTTGCGGAGCTGGACCTCGTCCGGGATGCGGCCCCCGTGGATCCCCCAGTCCACCGGGACGGCGTAGTGCCAGCCCGAGGTGGGCGGCACGGAGTTGTAGGGCGGGTGCGATTCGCCGGGGCTGATGAGCTGGCTGCCCAAATCGCGGACCGCGGTGCCCGGCAGGTCGTCACCCGAGGCGGTACGGGCCCGCTCGGTGAGTGCGCGCACGGCCTCGGCCTCGTAGCCCGGGTGGTCCTGGCGCAGCTGGCGCAGCGCGTCCTGGCTGTCGGCCCAGCGCTCCTGATCGAGATAGAGTTCGGCCAGCGCGAGCAGGGCGTCCTGACCGAGCGCGGCCACAGGGTTGCCGGGCCCGGCGCGGCGCTCCTCGGTTTCGAGCACCCGTTCGTACACCTGGGTGCGCGCGGCGGCGTCGGGCGCGTGCTCGAGCGCGCGCCCGAAGTGCGCCTGAGCGTCCTCGTACTGCAGGCGGGCGCGCGCCACCTTGCCCAGCCCCTCGTGGCCGCGCCAGGACTCGGGGGCGCGCTCCCGCACCGAGGCGTACAGCTCCTCGGCGGCCGCGTAGACGTTGTGCTCGAAGTAGAAGTCCGCCAGCCGCAGGCGCATGGCCAGGTCGTCGGGGTTGATCGCCAGCGCCTCCCGGCCGAGCGCGCGCCGCTCGGTGTAGTCGAGCGGCTCGCTGTACTCAAATGCCGTTTGGAAGGCCTCGAACGCCCGCTCGGTCTCCCCGCGCGCCCGCAGCACCTCGCCCAGCCCCGCGTGCGCCTCGGCCCAGGCTGGGTGGGCCTCGAGCACGGCCCCGAAGCTGGCTTCCGCCTCGGCGAGTTGACCGGCGGCGAGCTGGCTTCTGCCCAATTGAACGCGCACGTCGGGGGCCTCACGCAGAGCCAGGGAGGCTTGCAAGCGCGCCTGGGCCGCCTCGTAGTCGCCGGCGAGCCCGGCGGCCTCGCCCAGCCGGGCTAACACGTCCGGCAGGGCGGGGTCGTTTTCGGTCATGTCCGCCTCGAGTGAGCTCAGCAGTGACCGTGCGCGCTCGACCAGCGCGAGCTGCTCGCCCTCGCCGGCGTCCTGGCGCTGGCGCGCGAGCCCCAGCAGGGCTTCGGCCAGCTTCTGGCGCACGCGCCCGGGCCGGCTCTCCCGGCTGCGGGGAGCGCCTTCCTCCCCGCTGGCCGCCTCCTCGTCCGCGCCCGCTTCAAACAGCTCGAGCGCCCGCTCGTACCCCTCGACGGCGGCCGCGTAGTGCTCGCGGTCGACGTTGTAGTCGCCCATGAGCACGTGGGCGTCGATGTACTCGGGGTCGAGCTCGATGGCCTTGGTCAGAAAGCGCAGCGCCGTGCTGGCCCGCGCCTCGGGCGAGCTCAGCAGGAAGCGCGCGTAGAGGTAGTTGTAAAGCGGGTTGTCGGCGTCGGCCATCAGCATGAGCCGGAACTGCTGCTCGTCGTCGATCCCGATCGAGAGGAACGTCTCGCCCGCGCGCTCGCGGTTGCGGTCGATGCGGTTTTGGAGTTCGTCGAGCCCCTCTTGATCGCCCCGCTCGCGCAGCGCCCGCTCGCGCTGCAGGTCCAGGTTGACCTGGAGGTTGAAGAGCTGGGCCAGGATGAACTCGAGCTGCTCGGATTGACCCTCGGACTCGGCCTCGATCCCCTCGTAGGCTTGAATCGCCTCCGTGAGCAAGGCCTGCTTTTGTTCCAGCTCCTCGGCCTCCGCGTAGCGCTGTTCCAGATGGTAGGCGCGCAGGTAGGGGTCCTCGAACGTCAGCTCGGCGTCGGCCTTGGCCCCGTCGAGCCAGCGCCGGAAGGCCCCCTGGCCCTCGTCGCTTGCGAGCGCGTCGGGCTCGCCGACCACGGCCTCGGCCAGCGCCGCGCGCAGCAGCTCGACCTCGACCTCCTGGCGCAGGCGCGCCTTGAACGCCGCCACGCTCCCGTCCTGGAGCCCCAACAGCTCCTGGGCCAGGCGCTTCTGTTCGGCGTTTTCAAACAGCTCGCTCAAGCCCTCCTCGGTGAGACCGTGCTGGTGCAGGAACGACCCGAAGCGCTCCCGGAACGCCTCGTCCAGCTCGCCGTCGGAGACCCGGATCCCGCGGCGCTCGACCGCTTGTCGGATGACGACCTGATCGATCAGCTGCTGCGCAGCCTGGTAGCGGATCTGGAGTCGGTAGTAGCCGCCCTCCGCGCCCTCGAGCGCGGCCTCGAACGCCTGCCCCTCGCGGGCGTAGACCGCGCCGTAGGTCTGCAACAACCGCTGGTACTGGGCGTCCACGGTTGTGGCGTAGACGGGGTCGCCGTCGACGCGCACGGCCACCTCGCCCCCGCCGCCGGGCGGCGGCTCCTCGCCCTGCGTGGTCTGCCACCACCACCACCCGCCGCCGGCCAAGGCGGCGAGTACGACCAATCCAACCGTAACCCAGACGATTCGGCGCATAGCACAATCCCCTCGTTCGTTCGAATGTTGGCGCGCTCGAGAAACGGGCCTACCCCTTGCCGTATGCCCTTGGAGCCCCTGACAAACACGGATCCGACCCGGCGTGTTGGCTCAACCGGCCGGTGTCGACCCGGGGCCGGTCTTAGGGCTCTGCTTGCGTTTATAACGCACGGTCTCGGGAACCTGACGTCCCCGCGCCGGGGGAAGGGTAACCGCACAAAGGCGGGGTTTCAATGCACAAGGGCCGTTCCGGCGGGCCGGTTCCGAAAAAAAAGCCCCCGCCGGCCCAGCGGCCGGCGGGGGCTTGTAGGCTCTTCGTTCAGCGCCGTACGCGTTAGCGCAGCAGGAAGAAGCTCTGGAGCGGGATGTCCGCGCCGGAGACGCTGCTGGTCAGGCGCACGCGCAGCTCGGACGAGCTCTTGGTCACGCTGCAGGAGAGACCCTGGTTGCTGTCGTCCACGTCCGAGACGTTGAAGCGGGCCAGCGGGATGATGGCTCCCTCGCCGGGAGCGGACACGCCGTCGATGACGACCGAGGCCCACAGGCTCAGCACGCCGGTGGTCGACGTGGTGGCGTTGCAGGAGTCGTCCACGTCGAGCTCGTCCAGCAGGGCGAAGCCGGCGGCCCAGCCCGCGGCCTGGCGCAGCTCGGCCGTGGCGCCGTTGGAGGCGTTGAACAGCAGCTCGCGGGCGCTCGCGCCGCTGGTGCCCCATAGCTCGGCCAGCGGGCGCACCGCGGCCTGCTTCAGCTCGGCGCTGCCGCCGCTGGTGGCCAGCGCGGACAGGGCCTCGGCCGTGTTGGCCGTGCACTCGTTGTCGAACACGTAGGCCTTGGCCGCGGCCCAGCGGGACTCGACCGTCGCGCCGCCCTCGGCCTGCGCCAGCAGGTCGTCGCAGCTTATGTTCACGGCCGGGTTGTCGGCGAAGAACACGAAGAAGCTGGTGGCGATGCTGTCGGCGATGGCGCGTCGGACGCCCTCGACGCCGCAGTCGATGCTCACGCCGGCGACCTGGTTGTCCTGGTTGGTCTCGATTGCTCCGTTCAGGCAGGTCTGCAGGCGGTTCAGGCTCTCACCGAGGCCGCCGGGCACGATGGCGAAGCCGTCGCGCACGACGCGGGCCACGGCCGTGCCGAGCAGGTAGGCGTACTCGGGCGTGGCGGCGTTGGCCACGGCGTCGGCGTAGCTCTGCGTGGTGGCGGCGTCGGTCTGGATCGCGCCGCCCACGTTGGGATCGCCGCCGTTGAAGACCTCGGCCAGCTGGGCCTCAAAGCCCATGGCGCGGCACTCGGCCGGCGCGCTGGGGTCGTTGACGTTGGCAAACAGGTCGGCCGGGTCGGGCGCGTTCTCGAGCCAGCGGGCCGACACCGCGTCGGCCGCGGCGGCGCGCACGTTGGGGGTCTCGGACGCGTTGCAGGCCTGCGCCACCAGGTCAGCGGTGGAGGCGGCCTGGACCGTCAGGGCCGGGGTCAGGATCAATAGGGCGGATAGCACGAACCAGGAAACCACAGAAATTCCTCGTTGCATTAGCTTGACCTCCTTAGTGTTGGGGGAAATTTTGGACGCTACAAGCGTAGCCAGCCGTCAGGGTGCTTACCCGATGGACCTCACCTCCTCGACCATTGGCGTGTGTGTTTCATTTTTGGCCATCTTAACACAGGTTGCGTCGCAATGTCAAGACCCCGAGGGGGGCTTGTTGACCATCATTTGCCGTTTTTGGCCAACGGCCGCCCGCTTCCGACGAGGACGTTCGTAAGGCCCGCGTCCGCTCAGTGGCGCACGACGCAGAAGTGCAGGCCCAGGATCTCCACGGGCTGGGAGTTGTCGGGGGAGTGCACCACGATGCGTCCCTTCTCGAAGTAGGGCAGGCTCTTGACGAACTCCGGGGGGGCCCCGGCGGCCTCGGCCATCTTACGCTCCATCCCGAGCAGCACGCGGTTGGACACCTGCGAGAGCACGCCCTCGTGGATGTCCTGCGGGTTTTGCGTGATGAGCACGAGCCCGAGCCGGTTCTTGCGCCCCTGCTTGGCCGCGGCGATGAACTTCTCGTTGATCTCGCGGTCCTGTTGGGTCTCGGAGCGCGCCAGGTAGTTGTGCGCCTCGTCCACGGCCAGCAAGACCGGGTGGCGCGCGATCTGCTGGGCCCAGGGCGTGCCCAGGCCCTTGGTCTTGGCGTCGGCGATCATGCTCATCACGGCCAGCACGACCACGCGCTCGGCGTCCTCGCCCAGGTGGTCGGTGGGGAACACGCTCACCACGCCCTCGTCGAAGATGTCCCCGTAGAGCTCGGTGATGGGGGTGCCGCCGGGCTGGTCGAACAGGTTGGAAAACGAATCGCGCACGACGCGCCGGCGCAGCGCCTTGAGCGTGTTCTCGTGGATCACGCCGCTGTCGACGAAGCCACTTAGGGCCTCGTCGTCCAGGATGTAGCGCTTGAAGGCCGTATACGTCCCTTCGGGCTCCCTGCGAAAGAAGGCCTCGACGATGCGCACCAGCGCCTCGTACTGCCCCTCGTTGAGCTCGCCCCCCGCGATCAAAAACTTGAACTGCGACACGAGCGAGAAGGGGATCGTGAACGGGGTGTGGGACTTGGCCCCGGTGTAGCGCGTCCCGCCGCCCTCGACGGCGTCGAACACGCGCAGTTGCGAGCCGATACCGCCAAAGCGCACGCCCTGTCCCGTGAGCTGGACCTCGTCGTCCGGGTCCAGCTTGTGCGCCTCGGCCATGAGGTGGTACTCGTTGTCGGGGTCGATCACGACCAGGTTGACCTGCCGCTCGGCGCCGCCCTTGCGTTCGAGCACGTAGCGGCGCCCGACCAGTTGCCGTAATACGTTCTTGGCCGTAAAGGTCTTGCCGCGCCCGCTCATGCCGGCCACCAGCGTGTGCGTGAAGATCAACGGGTCGCCCTTGGAGGCGTCGTCGCGCAGGTAGTAGGGGATCGAAAAGCCCCCGCTCACCGTGATGGGTTCGCCGCCCACCGAGACGTAGCCCAGAAAGACCCCGTCGTCCGGCAGGCTCAGACCCAGCTTGATCTCCTCCTCGCTGCCCACCTGGCGCGCGATCGAGTTGGGCTTGGGGATGAAGCGCACCTCCTGGGCCTTGGGGTCGCCGGACTTGAACATCGAGATCGGGTCGACCCGCGCGGTCTCGATGTACTCGGACTCGCTCACGACGCTGGCGTGGATGAGCGCGTGCACCTCGCTGGTGTCGTCGAGCGCGCTGCGCTTAGCGTACTGCAGCTCCTCGATCACGCCGAAGATCATCTCGGGGCGGTACCCCAGCGGGATGACGACGTAGTCGCCCACGGCCACGCGGTCGCGCTTCTCGTTGGGGATGTAGATCTCGATGTGGGACTCCGTGCGCGAGAGCGAGAGTTCCTTGGGGATGGCCACCCGGCCCAGCTCCTCCTCGCCCAGCGCCGGCGGCTGCACGCCCTTGATTCGTTCCCTGGGGATGAGGTCGTCCCCCCCTTCGTCGCGGGGGCGCCCTCCCGTTGGCGCGCGCTCCAGCTCGATGGGGTCGTTGTCCATAGTCGCAGCTCCTCTCGGTTGCTAGCGGGGCGCCCCCCGGCTCTGGTTGTACTCCCAGTCCGGGGTGAGCCCGCAGTCCCACAGCAGCGCCTCGCGCTCCTCCTGGGTGATGCGCGCCCCGGCGTCGGCGATGCGGATCGCGTTGGGCACGCCGCCGTTGCCGCAGGCAATGTGGGACATGATCAGCAGGCGCAGGCGCTCGGGGCCGTGCCGCTCCAGCACGACCCGCGGGACCTCGACGCGCAGCGCCGAGCGCACGCGCGGGTCGTAGACGAAGAAGAAGGCGATGTGGTAGTCGCGCGCGGGGCGCTTGCGCTCGAAGTGGACCAGCTCCTCGAACAGGTCGATCGACTCGCCCCCGCGCCCGGTCGGCGAGGGGTGGCGGGCCCAGACGAACCAGTTGGTGTAGCCGAGTTCGTCGCCCGGGATGCGCTCGAACAGCGCGCTCACGAACTGCCGGTCGTTGTGCCAGAGCTGCTTGGGTTCGGGCACGCCGAAGCGCAGCAGCGGGCGCGAGGTCGGGGTTTTATTGATCGCGGCCGCGACCAGGCCCCGCTCGGCGGCCAGGTGGATGAAGTCCAGCGGCGCCTGCAAGAGCGCGATCCAGTCGTCGCGGTTGGTGAGGTCGATGTCCCAGTCGCGGCCCAGGTCGTTGAGCAGGTGGGCGTACAGCCCCAGCGGGTAAAAGCGCCCGTCCACGAACACGAGGTCGCCCTCCCCCAGCGGCACGAGCTCGGCCATGCGCAGCAGGTGCTGCGGCTCGCTGGCCACGTCGGCCATGGCCTTGACGACCTCCTGGATGCGCTGGGGCTTGTCGCTGTCGATCTCGCGCTGGCCCAGGCGCAGGCGCCAGAAGCGCACCCAGCCGTGGTCCTCGCAGCCCGCGCCCGAGACCAGACGCTCCTCGCGGCTGTGCGTGACCCAGGCCAGCGTGCGGTAGGCCTCCAGCGGGACGTCGCCCACGTCCAGGCCGCGCTCGCAGGCCAGCAGGCCCTGGTTGGCGCAGGCCACGGTCCCGTTGCGGAACACCATCGTGCGCGAGCTCCCGCCGTCGAGCCCGAAGGCCCGGGTGACGGCCTCGTCGCGCCAGGCGGCCAGCTCGAGCAGGCTGTGGCGCGCGCAGTTCAACTCGCCCACGACCTCGAGCTCGCCCCCCGGGAAGCGCAATCCTTCGTAGGTGGCCAGCGCCCGGCGGGGGTAGGCCTCGGCCTCGCGCCCCCCGAGGCCCGTGGCCGCCCGCTGGAACAGTTGCCGCACGTCGGAGGTCAGCATGGCCGCATTCTAACGTGACGCCGGCGAGGCCACCACGGCGTTTGTCCCGTTGGGCGCGCCGCCGGAGGGCGCGCTATACTCGGCCGCCATGGAGGCCCCCGGCACGCCGCGCGTCTACGCCATGCTGTTGCTGGCCGTGGCCGTGATCTCGTTTTCGGCGATCCTGATCAAGCTCGCGGACGCCGTGCCCGCACTGGCGATCGCGGCCTGGCGCATGGCGCTGTCGAGCGCGATCCTGGTGCCCTGGGTGGCGTGGCGCGGCCGCGCGCGCCTGCGCGCGCTCTGGACCCATCGGAGCTGGGTGCTGCTCAGCGGCCTCGTGCTGGCGCTGCACTTTGTCACCTGGATCAGCTCGCTCAAGTTCACCTCGGTGGCCAGCTCGGTCGTGCTGGTGACCACCAACCCGCTGTTCGTCGGCCTGGGATCGTACCTGTTCCTGAAGGAGCGCCTGAGCCGCGCGCTCGTGATCGGCATCCTGGTCTCGGTGGCCGGCGGGATCGTGATCGGGGTCGGGGACTTTCGCGTCAGCGGCGCGGCGCTCTGGGGCGACCTGCTGGCGTTCCTGGGCGCGCTGACGGCCTCGGCCTACTTCCTGATCGGCCGCCGGCTGCGCCCGCGGGTGGATTTGGACGCTTACGTGTTCGCCGTCTACACGACCGCCGCGCTCGTCCTGCTCGTCGCCACCCCGCTGGCGGGGGTGCCGCTGTGGGGCTTCCCGGCGGAACAGTTCGTCTGGCTGCTGTTGCTGGCGCTCGGGCCCCAGCTCGTGGGGCACTCGACGCTCAACTGGTCGCTCAGGTACCTGTCGGCCGGGGCCGTGGCGGTGGCCATCCTGGGCGAGCCCATAGGGTCGGCGCTGCTGGCGTGGTGGCTGCTGGGCGAGCCGTTGACGCTCAGCACGATCCTGGGCGGCGGGCTCATTCTAACCGGGGTCTACTTCGCGTTGCGTGCCGAGATGCGGGACAAGTAAAAAGGCCCCTGCTGGGCAACAGGGGCCTTTTACCACCCAATTTTGCGGTGGTGAGAGGAACAGAGAGTAGAGGGACAGCTCACACTATACGCAAAACGGACGAGACGCGTCTGTCCCCGCCATTACATTGGTTTGTCCGCTCACCTCAAAGGTGAAGGATTTTTCAATTTGGCTCGATGTTGCATGGGCGGCGGGTTTCTCGCCGCCGCCAGGGGAGGTGCGCCCGCCCCGTCAGGCCGGACCGCCCCCGCCGCCCTAGCGGACCGCCCCTCGCGCCGCGGCGGCCACGCGCAGCCGGTCGTCGTCGCTGCGCATCCACGTGTCGGCCAGCGTCACGCGCAGGCCCAGCGCCTCGAGCTCGCCGCGCAGATCGGCGTCGCGCGCGTCCAGCACGAACGCGTCCAACACGTCGGCGTAGCGGGCGGCCACCGCAACGGGCGTGGGGTCAAAGCCGAGTCCGCGGAGCATCTCGACCGTGGGGCCCTTGACCGCTTGTCCCTGAATGAGCGGGCTCACCCCCACCACGGGGGCGGGGGCCTCCCGGAGCGCGTCGCGCAGGCCCGGCACGCCCAGGATCGGGTCCAGGCTCACCAGCGGGTTGGAGGGGCACAGTACGATTCCCTCCGCGCCCGCGATCGCCTCCAGGACCGCCGCGGTCGGGCGCGCGGCCTCGATTCCCTCGAAGGCCACGGCCGTGACCTCGGGCTCACAACGCTCCTTGACGAAGTACTCCTGAAAGTCGAGCCAGCCTGCCCCCGTGCGGACCCGCGTGCGCACGGGGGCGTCGCTCATGGGCAGGACGCGGGCGCGCAGGCCCAGGCGGCCCGTCAGCTCGGCGGTGGCCTCGGTGAGCGTGCGCCCCGCGCGCAGCCAGCCCGTGCGCAGCACGTGCGTGGCCAGGTCGCGGTCGCCGAGCGCGAACCACGTGGGCGCGCCGTAGGCCTCCAGGGTCTCCAGGAAGTGCCAGCTCTCGTCCCGCACGCCCCAGCCGCGCTCGGGGTCGGCCCAACCAGAGAGCGCGTAGGTCACGCTGTCCAAATCCGGCGAGATGTGCAGCCCCAGGTGCTCGAAGTCGTCGGCCGTGTTGACGATGATCGCCAAGTCCTCGCCGTTCAGGTCCAGCCCGCGGCAGAGCTTGGCCCCGCCCACGCCGCCCGAGAGCGCGACGATCATGGGTATGAATCACCACAGAGGCGCGGAGGAACACAGAGAAGGCAACCCATTATCCCCTTTCTCCGGCCTCCGTCTTCCCTTGCAACCGCCCCCAGGCTACGCGCAGCCCCGTGAGCGTGAGGTGCGGCTCGTAGGCCGAGATTTGCTCCAAGTGTTGTGTGAAGAAGCGCCCGCGCCCGCCGGTGGCCACCACCCGCAGCGGCGCGCCGTAGTCGGCGCGGAAACGCGTGATCAACCCGGCGACCAGGTCGAGGAAGCCGAGCACGACGCCGGCCTTGAGGTTATCCGAGGTGTTGCGGCCGATCACGCTTTCCGGCAGGTCGAGTTCGACCTCGGGCAAGAGCGCGGTCTTCTGGAACAGCGAGGCCGAGGCCGCGCTCATCTCGGGCGCGATCGCGCCGCCCAAAAACGCCCCGTCCGCGCCGATCAGATCGAAGGTCGTGGCCGTCCCGAAGTCGATCACCAGCAGCGGCCCGCCGAAGCGCTCGTAGCCCGCCAAACAGTCCGCGATGCGGTCGGCCCCCACGCTGGCCGGGTCCTCGACCTCGAGCGGCACGAGCCCCGAGCGGTGGGTCAGGAACGTGGGGACGCAGTCGAAGTACTTGCGGAAGGCGTAGTGGAGCGACTCGTTCAGGCGCGGCACCACCGAGGCCACCATCACGCCGGTGATGTGATCGAGCCGGAGCTGGTTGGCAAACAGCACGTTGAGCATGAGCCCCAGCTCGTCGGGGGTGCGCGGGGAGGGCGTGGACAGGCGCCAGTCGCCGTGGAGCGTTGCGCCCTCGAAGGCGCCGATCGAGATGGTCGTGTTGCCGACGTCAACGGCCAGCAGCATGCGGCTCCTTTCGCGCGCTCCAGTCGAGGGAGGCGTACTTGTCGGCGGCGAGCCGCTGGGCCAGCGCGCGCTCCTCGGGGCGTAGCTTTGCCGGAATCAGCTCGGCCTCGAACGAGGTCGCAAACGCCTCGCTCAGCGCGCGGCGCACGGCCTCCGGCGCGATTTCGGTTTCCGAGACGTCGTTGAGCCCGGCGGCCTGGCGCTTGAGGGCGCGCGCGGCTCCCTCGGGAAGCCCGAGCGCGGCGGCCAGAGCCGCCGCGTCGAACGTCAGCGGGATGGAGCCGTGCTGCAGGCACGCGTCCCGCGTGCGCGTCTGCGCGCTCCCGATGGCCTTCTTGCCCCCGACCTTGAGTTCGGCGAAGCCCGGCGCCTCGAAACAGGCGGCCGAGGTCGCGCGGCGGTGCGAGCGTTCGAGCGCGGCGTCCAGCCCCAGCGCCCGCACGGCCCCAATCAGCGCGGCGCTGATGCGCCGGTACGAGGCCGACACGCCCGCCGGGAACAGCTCGAGCGGCGCGACCACGGCGTAGGTCACCTCGTTGGCGTGCAGCACGGCCCGCCCGCCGGTGGGCCGGCGCACGACGTCGATCCCGCGCGCTGCGCACGCCGCCCGGTCGACGTCGGCCGCGGGCTGGAAGTAGCCCAGCGAGAGCGTCGGGCGCGTCCAGGCGTAGAGGCGCAGCGTCGGGACGCCCCCACGCGGCAGCAGGGTCAGCACGGCCTCGTCGACGGCCATGTTCCAGGCGGCGGACTCGGCCCCATCTTCCAGCAGGCGCCAGTGCATGGCGCCAGGGTAGTCCCCGGGGGGGGCGGCGGCAAGCGAAACGCTTTGTTCGGCCGCTTCAAATCTCGTATAATGGCTTGGGCTTGACCCGCCGCACCCCCGCACGGTTGGCCCCTTGAGCGACGCACCCCACAGGCGGGCGGACCGGCGGCTTCCCGGCCGCGGGATCCCGAAGTGTCGAGGGACGAGAGTATGAGGAAAGGAGGGGCATAGGGGATCGGGCGTTCGGCCCCTATTTTGCGTTTATGAGCGACGAACTGAAGCAACACGAGCTGATCGAGGGCAACGGCTACGACGTCGAACAAATCAAGGTGTTGAAGGACCTGGAGGCGGTTCGGCTGCGTCCCGGCATGTACATCGGGACCACGGGCCCCGAGGGGTTGCTCCACCTCATCTACGAGATCGTCGACAACTCGATCGACGAGCACATGGCCGGCCGTTGCGACACCATCGAGGTCACGGTCCACCCCGACAAGCGCGTGACCGTGAGCGACAACGGCAGTGGCATCCCCGTTGGCATCCACGAGCCAGAGGGGGTCAGCACGGTCGAGCTCGTGCTCACCGTGCTGCACGCCGGCGGCAAGTTCGACCACCAGGCCTACAAGGTGAGCGGCGGCCTGCACGGCGTAGGCGTCTCGGTCGTGAACGCGCTCTCCGAGGACCTGGAGGTCTGGGTTCATCGCAACGGCCGCACCCACTACCAGCGCTACCAGCGCGGGGCGCCGCAGACCGCGCTGGCCGAGCAGGGCGACACCGACCAAACCGGCACGACCATCACGTTCCTGGCCGACCGCGAGATTTTCGGCGAGGTCGACTACGACTTCGCGCACCTGTCGCACCGGCTGCGCGAGCTGGCCTACCTGAACCCGGGCTTGAGGATCGTGGTCAACAACCTCGACACCGAGGTGCGCCGGGTCTACAAGTTCGAGGGGGGCTTGAAGACGTTCGTGCAGGCGCTCAACGAGGGCAACGAGGTCCTGCCCGAGGAGCCCATCATGCTCCGGCGCGAGGGCGACGACTGGCAGGTCGAGATCGCCATGCAGTTCACCGCCAACTTCGACGAAAAGCTCTACAGCTTTGCCAACAACATCCGCACCAAGGAGGGCGGCTCGCACCTGACGGGCTTCAAGACCGCCCTGACCCGCGTCCTGAACGAGTACGCGCGCGAGAAGAAGATCCTGACCCAAAACGACGACAACCTGGACGGGCGCGACGCCCGCGAGGGGCTCACGGCCATCATCAGCGTCAAGGTGATGGACCCGCTGTTCGAGGGGCAAACCAAGACCAAGCTCGGCAACCCCGAGATGCACGAGGTCGTCTCCAGCGCGGTGCGCGAGGAGTTGAGCCGCTTCCTGAACAAGAACCCGGGGCTGGCCCGCCAGATCCTGGACAAGGCGCAGCAGGCCGCGCGCGCCCGGGCCGCCGCCCAGCGCGCCCGCCAGCTTGTGCGGCGCAAGGGGGCGCTCTTTTCGTCGAACCTGCCCGGCAAGCTGGCCGACTGCTCCGAGCGCGCCCCCGAGAAGTGCGAGCTGTTCATCGTCGAGGGCGACTCGGCCGGCGGTTGTTTTTCCGGAGATACCCGCATCGCTTTGGCTGACGGTCGCTCGCTCAGTTTTCAAGAACTTGTCGCGGAGCAGGCGGAAGGGCAAGAGCACTTCTGCTATACCGTTCGCAAGGATGGCACAATCGGGCTTGAGCGCATCATCAACGCACGCGTAACGCGCAGAGATGTCGAGGTCGTCAAGGTGACGCTGGACAGCGGCGAAACGCTCACGTGTACCCCCGATCACCTTTTCATGTTGCGAGACGGTAACTACAAGCCGGCGACAGCGCTCTCGCCCGAGGATTCGCTTATGCCGCTCTATCGAAAGTGGTCTGACAAGACAGAACCCGGTATCACCATTGACGGATATGAGATGGTTTGGGATCCACGATCCGAAAGCTGGCTTTTCACCCACATGCTGGCCGATTGGTACAACCGCTGGAAGGGCGTTTACTCCGAAGAGGACGGAGATCACTGTCATCACGTCGATTTTGACAAGCGCAACAATAATCCGACCAACCTCCGGCGGATGCCTGGACAAGCCCATTTGGCCTTGCATCGGGCGCACGCAAGCAAGACGTTGCACAGGCCGGAGGTCATCGAAAAGTGTCGCGAAATTCACCGTAGCACGGCGTTCCGAGCGATGATGAGCAACCGCATGCAACGGCCCGATACGCGGGAAATCCTCTCGGAGCAAGCCAAAGCGCAATGGGCAAACGAGGCTTACAAAGCGTATATGACGGGGAAGTGGCGCGAGTTCTACGAGACGAACGAGGATTACCGCCAGGATGTGTTGATGCGGCTTGATCTGGCGCAACGCGAACACTGGAGCGACAAAGCCAGCCGTCAGGCGCAAGCAGAGCGCGTTCGGGCACACTTTGAAACCCACCCTGAAGCGCGACAGCGGCTTTCGCAGCTTGCAAAGAAGCAGTGGGAGAACGAAACGTTGCTGGATTGGCGGCGAAAAAAGACCCAAGCGCAGTGGACGGACGAGTTTCGCAACAAGCGGCGAGAAACCTTGCATCAAACCTATTATCGCAAGACGGTCGCCGCGCTTAAGCAATGCGAGACCGAAGATAAAACGGTCGATCGAACGGCCTATCGCGCCTATAGGCACAAGACGCGCGACAAATCTCTGCTGCGGTTTGATACCTTCTGCCGACGGTATTTCGATGGGGATGAGACAAAAGCCCGTGCTGCGGTGGCCAACTACAACCACCGCATCGTGAACGTTGAGCGGACAACGAAACGGATGGACGTCTACGATGCCGAAGTGCCAAACACGCACAACTTCGCGCTAGCCTGTGGCGTCTTCGTCCATAACAGCGCCAAGCAGGGGCGCAACCGCGACTTCCAGGCCATCCTGCCGCTGCGCGGCAAGGTGCTCAACGTCGAGAAGGCCCGGCTCAACAAGCTGTTGGAGAACAAGGAACTCAGCACGGTGATCACGGCCATGGGCGCCGGCATCCGCGAGGAATTCGACATCGAGCGCCTGCGCTACCACAAGATCATCATCATGACCGACGCCGACGTGGACGGCGCGCACATCCGCACGCTGCTGCTCACGTTCTTCTTTCGCAACTTCCGCGCCCTGATCGAGCGCGGCCACATCTACATCGCGCAGCCGCCGCTGTATTTGGTGCGGCGCGGGAGCCAGCGCGAGTACCTGTTCGACGAGCGCGCGCTCACGCAGTACCGCGGCCAGCAGAACGGCAAGTTCGAGGTGCGCCGCTTCAAGGGACTGGGCGAGATGAACGCCGAGGAGCTCTGGGAGACCACCATGGACCCCGAGTTCCGCGTGCTGAAGCAGGTCACGATCAGCGACGCGCTCGAGGCCGACGAGCTGTTCACGATTCTCATGGGCAGCGAGGTCAAGCCGCGCCGCGATTTCATCCGCGACAACGCCGACAAGATCACGAACCTGGACATCTAAAGGCTGGAACGCAAGAAGGGCCTGGATGCACTCCAGGCCCTTCTTGCGTTCGTCTCGGGTTGGACGGCGCTTACTTCTTCTTCTCTTCCCGGTTGACGTAGTCGAGGATCGCCTGCACGATCATGTAGTTGAGCGAGCGGTCCTGCGCCTCGGCCAGCTTGTGGAGGCGCTCCAGGGGCTTGTCGCCCTGCTTGCTCTTGGGGACGTAGATCGAGATGCGCGTGAAGTCGGTGGCCATGGGTGTTCCCCCTTTCTGCTCATCGGCGGGTTAGGCGGGCGTTGCCGCCTTTTCTATAAACATGATGCCTTTTGCAAAATGGAAATCCCGTGGAAAAGGCATCGTTTTTTGTTGAAAACGGCCGCTACGATAAAAGAACGCTCTCGGCTTCATGTTTTTGTGGGATACCCGAAGCGTATCGGACCGACCCGGGGCGCACAAGGTCAAGTGTCCTTTAACTCGCAAGGGGATAGGAGTACGATCCCCCCATGCCCTCGTTGTCCGAGCTCCTGCGCGGAGTCGCGCCGCTGGCGCTGGCCGGCCCGGCGACTCATGCCATCACGGGGATCGCGCACGACTCCCGCCGGGTCGAACCGGGCGCGTTGTTCGTGGCCCTGGCCGGCCGCGCGCACGACGGCCACGCTTTTCTCGAGCAAGCCTACGCGCGCGGCGCGGCCGCCGCGGTGGGCGAGCGCGCCTTCGTCCCGCCGCCGGGCCGGAGCTACGCGCGCGTGGCCGACAGCCGGCGCGCGCTGGGGCGGCTGTCGGCGGCCTTCTACGGGCACCCCACGCGCGCGCTGTTTGCGGTCGGGATCACCGGCACCAAGGGCAAGACCTCGACGGCCCACTTCTGCGCGGGCCTGCTGGGCGAGGCGCTCTGCCTCAACACGGTCACCAACGCCGAGCGCGGCCTGCTCAACACGACGCCCGACGCGCTGCAGGTCCAGCGGCTGAGCCGCGAGGCGCTCGACGCCGGCCACACGTCCCTCGTGTTGGAGGTCTCCTCGCACGCGCTGCGGCAGGCGCGGGTCGAGGCGGTCGACGTCGACGTCGCGGTCTTTACGAACTTGAGCCAGGATCACTTCGACGACTTCGCCGGCTTCGAGGACTATTTTGAAGCGAAGTCGCTGTTGTTCAGCGCGTTGAAAGCGACGGGGACGGCCGTGGTCAACCGGGACGACCCCTACGGGGCGCGCCTGCCGGCGCTGACCAAGGGCCACGTCCTGACCTACGGCCTGAGCGCCGAAGCGGACGTGTACGCCGCGGACCTCGCGCTCGACCGGCACAGCTCGCGTTTCCAGGTCCACACGCCGGACGGGGCGTTCCCGCTGCACACGCGCTTCCCCGCGCGCTACAACGTCTACAACCTGCTGGCCGCGGTCGGGGTCGGCCTCGTGCGGGGCCTCGCCCCGGAGGAGATCAAGGCGCGCCTGGAGGCCCTCCCCCCGCTCGCCGGCCGCTTCGAGTTGCTCCGGCTGCCCCGCGGCGTCGATGCCGTGGTGGATTTCGCCCACTCGCCGGACTCGCTGGAACAGACGCTGCGCTTCCTGCAAGGCCATTACCCGCACGTGATCGCGGTGTTCGGCTGCGGGGGCGAGTCCGACCCGCACAAGCGCCCGCTCATGGGCCGCTTGAGCGGGACGCTGGCCGACTGGACCGTGCTGACCCACGACAACCCCAAGCACGAGGACCCGCAGTCGATCCTGGACCAGATCGCCTCCGGCCTGCGCGCCGTCACGCGCGCCTACGAGGTGATACACGAGCGCGCCGAGGCCATCGCCCGCGCCCTGGAGCGCGCCGCGCCCGGCGACTGCGTCCTGATCGCCGGCAAGGGCCACGAGCGCACCCAGATCCTCGGCGACGAGGAACGCCCCTTCAACGACCGCGACCTGCTGATCGAGCGCTTCGGCGCGACGCCCCTCGGATAGGCCCGGGCGCGCGCTCAGTCCGCGTAGTACGTCTTCTTGGGCGAGCGCCGTTGCCAGTAGAGTTTGTCCTCCAGCAGCGCGAACCAGCCGGGGGTCTCGTCCACGCACACGAGTCGGGTGCGCTGCGGCGAGAAGCCCAGTTGAAATGTCTCTCCCGCGGGCAGCTCCTCCAGCAAGTCGCCGTCGGCCAGCAGCGAGGCCGGTCCCTTGAGCCGTACGGTCAGCGGCACGCGCCCGGAGAGCACCAGGGGCCGCAGGCCCAGCTTGTGCGGGTTGAGCGGGACGACCAGCACGACCTCCAGCTCCGGCGCGACCACGGGACCGCCCGCGGCCAGCGCGTAGGCGGTCGAGCCGGTGGCCGTGGCCAAGATGACGCCGTCGCCGGGGTAGGAGGCCACCAGCTCGCCCCCGCGATGGAGTTCGACCTCGGTCACGACGTCGGGCCGCGGGTGGACGAGCGCGAACTCGTTGAGCGCCGTCGGGGCGCCGGGACGGGTGATCTCCAGGCGCGCGCGCGCTTCGAGCTCGTACGTCCCCGCCTCGATGCGCGCCAACGCCTCCCAGAGCCGGTCCGCCGGCAGTGCGCTCAAAAAGCCCAGGCTGCCCAGGTTCACGCCCAGGATCGGAATATCCTGGGACGCCAGCCAGCGCGCCGCGTGCAGCAGCGTCCCGTCGCCGCCGAGCGCAACGCCCAGCGCCCGCTCCCCGAAGCACGCGTCGGGGCCGGGCTCTTCCTTGAGCTGGACGAACGCCCACCCCCGCTCG
>CAZNGF010000046.1:0-24453 GCA_964572855.1 uncultured Thermotogae bacterium
AGGTTGTCCGGGTGGTGGCAGAATTGGCCGATGAGCGTGTCACGGCTCACGACCCAGGGGCCCACGTACGGGCAGTCGCGCTTGGCGTCGGGGACGGTGTTCATTTACTCCTCCTCGCTGGCTTGTTCGAGCTGTGCGTCGATCAGTTGCTGGAATTTGCTGAACGGGTGCGCCCCGATCAGGATGTGCCCGTTGATGAAGAACGTCGGGGTCCCGATGCGGCTGGCTTGGCCCTGCTCTTCCGGCGGCAGCGCGGCGATCAGGCGCGTGAGCTCGGCCCGGTCTTCCAGCACGGTCTGAAACAGCGGGTCTTCGCCCATGCAGGCGTTGAACGCGTTTTCGCAGGCGTCGCCGCCCTGCTCGCAGGCGTCGTACTCGTCCAGACATGCCCGATAGCGCGCGTCGTAGCCGTCCAGGCAGGCGTCGAAGCGCGCCACGTCCGCCCCGACGTCGGCGGCCACGGCCTTGAGCTTGGCGACGTCCATCTGGTCTTGCGAGCTCAGGTTGCGCCCCGGGAACACGCGCTCGAACAGCAGGTCGTGGTAGGGCCAGAACAGCCCCTGCTCGTGGGCGCACTCCCCGGCCACCGAGGCCAGCACGGCCACGAAGCCGTGGACGGGCAGGTTGCGGAACTCGTACTGGACCAACCCCCGGTCGATGTACGCCCGCTCGAGCTGCGGGATGGTCTGCCAGACGTGGCGCGCGCAGTAGGGGCAGTAAAACTCGGCGAACTCAACGATCTTGACCGGCGCAGCCGGGTCGCCCTTGAGCGGGTCGGCGGGGCCCACCTCCACCGGCGCGGCGTCGCCGGCCTCGTCAGCCGTCTGCACGTCTTTCTCGGGGTCGGGGGCGGCGCCAGAAACCGCCTGGGCCTCACCCGCGACCGACTCGGCCTCCGCCGCGTCGCCGGTTGGCTCCCGCGTTTCGGCCGCGGGCGGGGTCATCCAGTCCGGGCGGCTGTCCCACTCGCTGAAGGCGATCAGGCCGGCCGCGAACAGAATTGCGGCCAGGGCCACCCCGACAATCGCTTTGGTCGTCACGTGCATTGTCCCTCCTCGGCGGCGCCTGCGGGCGCCTTGCGTTTGTGCCCGGCCCAGGCGCGGCCCCGGGCGAACGCCTCGCGGTTGAGCTGAATCGTCTTGGGCGGGACGAGCTCCTCCAGCGCGCGCACCCACGCGGCCTCCGGCAGCTCGAGCCAGCGCGAGAGCGCCCCCAGCACGACCGCGTTGGCCAGCTTGGGGTTGCCCAGCTCGCGCGCGACGCTCAGCCCCGGCGCCATCCAGACGTGGGGCGTGTAGAGGTTGAGGACTTCCTCGACGTCCTCGGGGTAGGGCGCTCCCTTGAGCGACTCCACCGAGGGCGTGACCCGCTGGTCGTTCACGAGCGCGAGCCCGTCGGGCTTGAGCGCGCCCAAAAAGCGCAGCGCCTCGAGCTTCTCGAACGCCACCAGGGCGTCGGCCTCGCCGTCGGGCACGCGCGGGGAGAGAAGCGCTTCCCCGTAGCGCACGGTCGAGAAGACCGACCCGCCACGCTGGGCCATGCCGTGGACCTCGGAGGCCGCTACCGTGAAGCCGCTCAGCTCGGCGGCGCGCGCCACGACTTGGCCGGCCAGCACCGAGCCCTGCCCGCCCACGCCGGCCAGCGCCAGGTTGATCATGGCGTGCCCCCTTTGCGCTTGAGGTAGCCGGCCACGGCCTCGGCGACGCGCCGGCCCGTGCTCACGCCCTGCGTGACCGTGCCGTGCCCGAAGGCCACGTCGCCGCAGGCGAACACGCCGGGTTTGTCCGTGGCGCCGGTGAAGCGCGTCTTGACCGATCCGCTCGCGGTCAGGCCGCTTTCGCTCAGGAAGCCCAGCTCGGCGCGCTCGCCCACGGCCAGGATGACGGTATCGGTAGCAACCTCGAACTCGCTGCCGGGCACGGGCAGCGGTCGGCGCCGCCCGCTCCCGTCCAGCGGGCCGGGCTTCATGTGGATCAGCTCCAGCCCGCGCACGCGCCCCTCGCGGCCCAGCACGCGCGTGGGGTTCACCAGGAATTCGAATCCGATCCCCTCGGCCTGGGCCGAAGCGATCTCGTCGCGCAGCGCGGGCATCTCGGCGTCCGTGCGGCGGTAGTAGACCGTGACCTCGGCGCCCAGGCGGCTGGCCGCGCGCGCGCAGTCGATCGCGGTGTTGCCGCCGCCGACCACCCCGACCCGGTCGCCGACCTCGATCCGTTGCCCCCGGTTGTAGCGGCGCAGGAAGTCGAGGCCGTAGAGCAAGCCATCCCGAACCTCGTCCGTGCCTTGCAGGTCGAGCGGCTGCGGGGCGGAGTCGCCCACGGCCACGACGACGGCGTCGAAGCTCCCCTCCAGCTCGTCGAAGCGCACGTCGGTCCCGATCGCCACCCCGCAGCGAAATTCCACCCCGATCATGGCCAAACGGTCCAGCTCGCCGTCGAGCACGTCCCGCGGCAGGCGGAAGGCCGGGATGCCGAAACGCATCATGCCGCCGGGCTGCTCATGCTGCTCCAGCACGCTCACCTGAAAGCCCTGTCGGCGCAGGAACCAGGCCGCCGTCAGCCCCGCGGGGCCGCCCCCGACCACGGCCACCTTCTCGGGGCGCTCTTCGCGCGGTGCGAACTCGGCGCCGCTGCAGTTTTGCAGCGCGTAGTCGCCCAGGAAGCGCTCGACCCCCTGCACCGAGAGCTTGTGTGGGTGCCCCTCGACCGGGAAGGCGCGCACGAGCTCGGGGTAGCGCTCGGCGGTGCGGCGCTCCTGCGCCCAGCCGAGCGCGTTGACCTCGTGGTCGCACGGGTGCGGGCACACGCGGCTGGACACACCTGGAAACGGGTTGGCGCGCAGCACGACCTCGACGGCCTCGCGGTAGCGCTTCTGGTCCACCAGCTCGAGGGCCTGCGGGATGTCGATGCCCGCGTTGCAGTCGGCGCAGACCTGCTGGCAGTGGCTGCAGTCCACGCACAAGAGCGGGTTGATCCGCAGCCCGTTGCCGTCCCATTCGATGGCCGGGCAGCCCACAAGCGTGCAGGCTCCGCACTCGGTGCAGAGGCTCCGGTCGAGCTGTAGCGGCTCGCCGAAGACGCGTTTGGCCTTGAGCACGCACGCGCCGGAGACGATCACGACCGAGGGCGCGGGGCGGTTCATCTCCTCGTCCAGCGCGCGCCAGAGCCCGGTGAGGTCGTAGGGGTCGACCTTCCTTACGTACTCCAGCCCCAGCCCGCGGCAGAGGTTCTCCAGGTCGATCCGGCCCGCGGACGCGCCCGAGCACAGCGGGCAGCCCGTGCCGGGGTGGTCCTGGTGGCCGGTCATGGCCGTCGTGCCGTTGTCCAGGATCACGACCGTGGCGTCGCCCCCGTTGTAGACCAGGTTCACCAGCCCCGTGACCCCGGAGTGGAAGAAGGTCGAGTCCCCGATGACGGCCACGAGCCGTTTTCGTTCTTCGGGGGCGAACACCTTGCCCATGCCGTGGGCCATCCCGACCGAGGCGCCCATGTTCATGCAGGTGTCCATCGCCGCCAGCGGCGGCAACGCGCCCAGCGTGTAGCACCCGATGTCGCCTGCGACCACCGCACCCAACTGTTTCAGGGCGTAGAACGCGCCGCGGTGGGCGCAGCCCGCGCACAGGATCGGCGGGCGGGCGGGCTGCGCCGGGAGCTGGACCGGGATCCGCTTCGGCTTTTCGCCCAGCACGCCGGCGCGCAGCAGGTCCACCGAGAGCTCGCCGGTGCGCGGGAACAGGTTCTTCCCCTCGCAGGTCACACCGAGTGCGCGCACCTGCTCTTCTAGGTAGGGTTCGAGCTCCTCGACCACGACCACGCGCCGCTTGCCTTGGGCAAAGCGGCGGATCGCCTCGCTGGGCAGCGGGTGGGTCAGGCCCAGCTTCAGCACCGAGGCCTCCGGGAAGGCCTCGCGGGCGTAGAGGTACGGCGCGCCGGCCGTGATGATCGCCAGTTCGTCCGACCCCTCGATCTCGCGCGCCCAGCGCTCGGCCTCGCGCTCGAGCGCGGGCAGGCGCTCGCCCTCGAGCTGGGCGTGGCGGGCACGCCCGTGGGCGGGCAGCACGACGTACTTGGCCGGGTTCTTGCGATAGGGCTTCGGCGGCACGTCCACGCGCTGGCCCAGCGTCACGAGCCCGCGGCTGTGGGCCACGCGCGTGGTCGTGCGCAGCAGCACCGGGACGTCGTGGGTCTCCGAGAGGTCGAAGGCGGCAATCGCGTAATCCCGGGCTTCTTGAGCGTCGGCCGGCTCCAGCAGCGCCACGCGCGCGGCGCGCGCCAGCAGGCGGTTGTCCTGCTCGTTCTGCGAGGAGTGCATGCCGGGGTCGTCGGCCGAGACGACCACGAGCCCGCCGTTGACGCCCATGTAGGCGGCCGAAAACAGCGGGTCGGCGGCCACGTTGACCCCGACGTGCTTCATGGTACAAAGCGCCCGGCCGCCGGCTACCGAGGCGCCCACGGCCACCTCGAGCGCGACCTTCTCGTTGGGCGCCCACTCGCACGCCACCCCCGGCAGCCGGGCCAGCGCCTCCAGGATCTCGGTGCTGGGCGTGCCGGGGTAGCCGCAGCCCACGCGCACGCCGGCCTCCCAGGCCCCGTGGGCGATCGCCTCGTTGCCCGAGAGCAGGCGGGACGATTCCGGCTTCGCTTTGGCCTGCGCGCGCGCGGGCATGATCCCTCCTAGACGTGCAAGCGCTGCTCGTCCAGCGCGCGCCTCAACACGCCGCCCAGCCGCTCGACCCCCGCTCGAATCGTGGCCGGCGGGCAGTACGAGAAGTTGAGCCGCATCGTGTTCCGTCCGGTCCCGTCCGTGTGGAAGGCGCTGCCCGGCACGAAGGCCACCTTGGCCTCGACCGCCGTGCGCAGCAGCTCGGTCGCGTCGAGTTCCTCGGGCAGCACGGCCCAGAGGAACAAACCGCCCTGCGGCTCCGTCCAGCGCACGCCCGCGGGAAAATGCGCCTCGAGCGCGTCCAGCATGACCTGCCGGCGCTCCTGGTACACCTGTCGGATCGTCTTGATGTGCGCGTCCAGGAAGCCGCCGCGCGCGGCCTCGTAAGCCACCATCTGGGCGAACGTGCTGGTGTGCAGGTCGGCGCCCTGCTTGACCTGGGCCAACCGGCGGATGATCGAGGGTGGGGCGATCACCCAGCCCAGCCGCAGCCCCGGCGCCAGCGTCTTGGAGAACGTGCTCAGGTAGATCACGTTGCCGCTGTAGGCGGTTCCATCCCGTTGCTGGGCGTCGAGGGCGACCAGCGGTGGCAGGTGCTCGCCGGCGTAGCGCAGCTGGCCGTAGGGGTCGTCCTCGATGATCGGCACGCCCTCCTCGTCGGCCACGGCGATGAGTTGCTCGCGCCGCGCTTGCGAGAGCGTCACGCCCGCCGGGTTGTGGAAGTTGGGCAGCGCGTAGATGAACTTGGTGCCGCTGCGCAGGCCCTCTTTGAGTTGGTCGGTGCGCATGCCGTCGTCGTCGAGCGGGACGGCCACGTATTCGGCCTGGTAGGCGTTCCAGGCTTGCAGCGCGCCCAGGTAGGTGGGCCGCTCGACCAACAGGCGGTCGCCGGGGTTGATGAACAGCTTGCCGACGAGATCGAGCGCCTGCTGCGATCCGCCCGTGATCAGGATGTTGTCCAAATCGACCGCGATCCCGTAGCGGGCCGTGTGGCGCGCGATCATCTCCCGCAGCGGTTTGTAGCCTTCGGTGGCGCTGTACTGCAGGGCCTGCTTGCCCCGCTCGGCCAGCACCTTCTGCGTCGCCTCCTGGAAGCGCGCCACGGGAAAGACGTCCGGCGCCGGCAGGCCGCCAGCGAACGAGATGATCTCCGGGTCCTCGGTGAGCTTGAGCAGTTCGCGAATGACCGAACTGCCCAGCCGCTGCGTGCGCTGGGCCAATCGGTCCTCCCACGGCGTCTTCATCATCATCCCCTCCTGAACCCACTATAGGCCGCGACGGGCCCGCGCTTTATGACCCCAAACAGCGGGGCGCATGATCTGGATCAGGGCCGGGCTGGCGCAATCGATTGGCGCATCGGCTTCGGCCCGCTGGGCGGCTACGCCAACCACAAGTGCGTCTCCCCGACGCGGGGGGATGATCCGAAACGGCCGCGAATATGACTTAGATCAGTTCGTCGACCTCCGAGGCGGGTACACTGGCCTCGAAGGCGGTGAACGGCGATGCCCTCGAATCAGAAGGAACGGCTGCGGCTGGTGGTGCGTGGGGCGGTGCAGGGCGTGGGCTTCCGCCCGTTCGTCTACCGCTTGGCGCACGAGCTCGAGCTGGCCGGCTGGGTCAACAACGCCTCCGAGGGCGTGTTCGTCGAGGTCGAGGGGACGCCCACGGCGCTGGAGGCGTTTCGTCGGCGGCTCGAAGCCGAGCGCCCGCCCCGCTCGCTGATCCAGTCGGTCGAAGCCGACTGGCTTGAGCCGGCGGGCTTCCAGGGCTTTTCGATCCGCCACAGCGACGGCGCGGGCGCCAAAAGCGCGCTCGTGCTGCCGGATATTGCGACCTGCCCCGACTGCCTGCGCGAGGTGCTGGACCCGCACGACCGCCGCCACCGCTACCCGTTCACCAACTGCACGCACTGCGGCCCGCGCTTTTCGATCGTGGAGCGCTTGCCCTACGACCGGCCGCACACCACGATGAAGGCTTTCCCGCTCTGCCCGCGCTGCCGCGCCGAGTACGAGGACCCGCTGGACCGCCGCTTCCACGCCCAGCCCACGGCCTGCCCCGACTGCGGGCCGCAGCTCGCGCTCTGGGACGCCTCCGGCACGGTGTTGGCCGCGCGCGACGACGCGCTCCGTGCGGCGGCGGGGCGGATTGGCGCCGGGGAGATCGTCGCGCTCAAGGGGCTGGGCGGATTCCAATTGCTCTGCGACGCGCGGGCCGAGCACAGCGTGGCCGAGCTGCGCCGGCGCAAGGGCCGGGACGCAAAGCCGTTTGCGCTCATGGTCGCGGACCTGAGCGCGGCGGAGGCGCTGTGCGAGCTCAGCGAAGCAGAACGCGCGCTGCTGACCTCCCCCGAGGCGCCCGTCGTCCTGCTGCGCGCGCGGGCCGGGAGCGAGATCGCAAGGAGCGTGGCGCCGGACAATCCCTATCTGGGCCTGATGCTGCCCTACACGCCGCTGCACCACTTGTTGCTTCTGGAACTGGGTTTCCCGATCGTGGCCACCAGCGGCAACCGCTCGGACGAGCCGATCTGCACCCACGAGCGCGAGGCGCTGGCGCGGCTAGGTGGAATCGCCGACGCCTTCCTGGTTCACGATCGCCCCATCGCGCGCGGCGTGGACGACTCGGTCGCGCGCGTGATGGATGGGAAGCCGCGCGTGCTGCGGCGGGCGCGCGGCTACGCGCCGCTGCCGATCACGCTCCCCGAGGCCGGCCCGCCGGCGCTGGCGGTCGGGGGCTTTTTGAAGAACACGGTGGCCGTCTCGGTGGGCAAGGACGTCTTCCTGAGCCAGCACGTGGGCGACCTGGAGACCGGGCCGGCGCGCGCGGCCTTTCGGCAAGCCATCAGCGACCTGTGCGCGCTCTACGAGTTGAATCCCGAGGCCGTGGCCGCCGACGCGCACCCGGACTACCCCTCGACGCGCCACGCGGAAGGGCTCAAGAAACCCGTGATCCGGGTACAGCACCACCACGCGCACGTCCTAAGCTGCCTGGCCGAGCACGGGCTGTCGGGCCCCGCGCTGGGCGTGGCCTGGGACGGGACGGGCCTCGGGGACGACGGCACGGTGTGGGGCGGGGAGTTCTTCCGGGTCGGAGAGGACGTAATCGAGCGGATCGCCCACCTGAGAACGTTCCCGCTGCCGGGCGGCGACCGGGCGGCGATCGAGCCGCGGCGGGCGGCGCTGGGGCTGCTTTTCGAGATGTACGGCGAAGCCGCGCTCGAGCGGATCGAGCTGCCCACGCTGGCGGCGTTCTCCCGGAAGGAGCTGGACGTGATGCGCGCCGCGCTGGCCAGGGGGCTCAACGCCCCGCGCAGCTCGAGCGCCGGACGACTCTTTGACGCGCTCGCCTCGCTGCTGGGCCTGGCCCAGCGCTCGGGCCACGAGGGGCAGGCCGCCCAGAGACTCGAGTTCGCGGCCGAGCGGGCGGGCGAGGCGCACGCATATCCGTTTGCGATCTCGGGGCACGACGACGGGCCGTGGATGCTGGACTGGGGCCCGCTGGTCGAGCGCGCGCTGGCCGAGCGGGAAGCGGGGGCACCGGTCGAGGTGATCGCCCGGTGCGTTCACCTTACGATGGTCGAGATGATCGCGGCCGCGGCCCAGCGTGCGGGGCTGTCCGTCGTTGCCCTGAGCGGCGGGTGCTTCCAGAACCGGCTGCTGACCGAGCGGACGCTCGAGCGGTTGCGCGGGAGCGGGTTCGAGGCGTACGCGCACGAAACGGTGCCGCCCAACGACGGCGGCCTGGCGCTGGGCCAGCTCTTGGGGGCTTGGCGGAAGTTGAGGGCGCAGACATGAACAACTCAGCGAGGAGGCCCGTATGTGCCTGGCCGTGCCGGGACGAGTGCTTGAGGTGATCGACGACCACCCGCTCACGCGGCGGGGCAAGATCGATTTCAGCGGCGTGCAGCGCGAGGTGAACCTCTCGCTCGTGCCCGAAGCCGTCGTGGGCGACTACGTGCTGGTCCACGTGGGCGTCGCGCTCAGTACGGTGGACGAGGCCGAAGCGCAGCGCACGCTCGACTACCTGCGCGAGATCGACGAACTGAGCGAATTGGAGCTGCCGTGAAGTACGTCGACGAGTTCCGCGACCCCGAGGGCGCCAAGCGCATCGCCCGCGCGCTCGAGGAAATCACGACCCGCCCCTGGACGCTGATGGAGGTCTGCGGCGGGCAGACGCACGCCATCGTGCGCTTCGGCCTGGACGAGCTGCTGCCCGACGAGGTGACGCTGGTGCACGGGCCGGGCTGTCCCGTGTGCGTGACCTCGGTCGAGCTGGTGGACAAGGCCGTCGAGGTCGCCGGGCGGGCGGGCGTGACCTTCTGCTCCTTCGGCGACATGCTGCGCGTGCCGGGCTCCAAGGACGATTTGTTCGCGGTCAAAGCGCGCGGCGGGGACGTGCGGGTGGTCTACTCGCCGCTGGACGCGGTCAAGCTGGCCCAGAAACTGCCCGAGCGCGAGGTCGTGTTCTTCGCGGTGGGCTTCGAAACCACCGCGCCGGCCAACGCCATGGCCGTGGCCCAGGCGGCCGAGTTGAATCTGAAGAACTTCTCGATCCTGGTCTCGCACGTGCTGGTGCCGCCGGCGATGGAAACCATCCTGGCCGCGCCGCACAACCGCGTGCAGGGTTTTCTGGCCGCCGGGCACGTCTGCACCGTGATGGGCTTCGAGGAATACGAACCGCTGGTGAAAAAGTACCGCGTCCCGGTCGTGGTCACGGGCTTCGAGCCCATCGACATTTTGCAGGGGGTGTACCGCTGCGTGAAGCAGCTCGAGGGGGGCCGCTTCGAGGTCGAAAACGCCTACGCCCGCGCCGTGGAGCGCGAGGGTAACCGGCCAGCCCAAGACCTGATTCGACGGGTGTTCCAAGTCGTGCCGCGCAAGTGGCGCGGCATCGGGGCGATTCCACAAAGCGGCCTGGGGCTGCGGCCCGAGTACGAGGCGTTCGACGCCGAGCGCCGCTTCGAGCTCGCGCCCGGCGGCGCGGAGGAGTCGAGCGAGTGCGTCAGCGGGCTCGTGTTGCAGGGCGTGAAGAAGCCGCCGGAGTGCCCGGCGTTCGGGACGCGCTGCACGCCCGAGCACCCGCTGGGGGCGACCATGGTCTCCTCGGAGGGCGCGTGCGCCGCGTATTACCGCTACCGGCGCCGGCAGGCGAGGGGGACCGCATGAGCGAGGACTTCGCGCGCTCCTGTCCGATCCCGCTCAGCCAGTACCCACAGGTCACGCTGGCCCACGGCGGCGGCGGGACGCTCACGCGGCAGCTGATCGAGCGCATGTTCCTGAAAACGTTCGACAACCCCGCACTGCGGGCGCTGCACGACGGGGCGGTGTTCCCGGCCCCCGGTGACAGGCTCGCGTTCTCGACGGACTCCTACGTGGTCAAGCCCCTGTTTTTCCCCGGCGGCGACATCGGGCAGTTGGCGATCCACGGGACCGTCAACGACCTGGCCATGTGCGGCGCGCGGCCGCTGTACTTGAGCGCCGGGTTCATTCTGGAAGAGGGCCTGCCGATGGAGACCCTGTGGCGCGTCGTGCGCTCGATGGCCGAGGCGGCGGACGACTGCGGCGTACAAATCGTCACGGGCGACACCAAAGTCGTGGACCGCGGCAAGGGCGACGGGATCTTTATCAACACGGCGGGTATGGGCGCGCTGCGGGACGACGTGACCGTCGCGCCGAATCGTGTGCGGCCGGGCGACGTGCTGCTGCTCAACGGCGACGTGGGTCGGCACGGGATGGCCATCATGGCCGCGCGCGAGGAGCTGGCCTTCGACAGCCCGATTACAAGCGACTCCGCCCCGCTGCACGGGCTGGTGGCCGCGCTGCTGGATGCGGGGATCGAGGTCCACTGCCTGCGCGACCTCACGCGCGGCGGGCTGGCCAGCGGGACGATCGAGGTGGCCGAGGGGGCCGGGCTCGAGATCGAAATCGACGAGCCGAGCGTGCCCGTGATTGAAACCGTGCGCGGCGCCTGCGAAATCCTCGGATTGGACCCGTTCTACGTCGCCAACGAGGGGCGGCTGCTGGCCTTCGTGCCGGAGGCGCAGGCCGAGCAAGCGCTTTCCCTCATGCGCGCCCACCCGCAGGGGAGCGGTGCGGTCCCAATCGGCCGCGTCCGCGAGGGCGAACCGGGCTTGGTCACGCTCCAGACCGCGCTGGGCTCCAGCCGCGTGCTCGACATGCTCAGCGGCGAGCAGCTCCCGCGCATTTGCTGAGCCTCCTGCTTCCTTTCCCTCGGCGGTTTGCATTGCCCCTTCTCCTCTGGCGCGGTTGCTGCGGACCGGTTGATTCCGCCGCCCGGCGCGTCTATACTCCGTCCGCCTCAACCAAAGGAGGGCGAAGTCCCGTGCACAAGAACCACCCCAGCGACGCCGCGCCGGCGCTCTAAGTCCGCTTTCGGCCAGCCGACGCCCACCGCGCTGGTTGGTCTCAGGGTCTCCGATCGGTGGCTTTCCCCCTTTCTCCCAAGCCGAGAGGAGGATCTGTGCAATTCGTCCACTTTCAACGCACATCGTTTGCCTACGAATCCGCCAGCCAGCCCCTCCTGACCGACTTGAACCTGTCGTTTCCCGCGGGCTGGAGCGGGATCATTGGGCTCAACGGCGCGGGCAAGACCACGCTGCTGCGGCTGGCCTGCGGCGGGCTCCAACCGACCGACGGGGCGGTGCAGCTCCCGGGGCCGGCCCTTTACTGCCCGCAGCGTACGGACGACCCGCCGCAGGGGTTCGAGGATTTCCTGAACGCCTACGACGGAACGGCCGCCGCGTGGCGCGGCCGGCTCGCGGTGCGCGACGCGTGGCTCGACCGCTGGGACACGTGCAGCCACGGCGAGCGCAAGCGGGCGCAGCTCGCGGTCGCGCTCTGGCAAGACCCGTCCGTGCTGGCCGTGGACGAGCCCACCAACCACCTGGACGCCGAGGCCCGCGACCTGTTGTCAAACGCGCTCAAGCGCTACCGCGGCGTCGGCTTGCTGGTGAGTCACGACCGCGCGCTGCTGGACGAGCTGTGCGGACAGTGCGCCTTCGTCGAACCGCCGGCCGTGGTCGTGCGACCCGGCGGCTACACGCAGGGGCGGGAACAGGCCGACGCCGAGGCCGCGGCCGAGCGCGAGCGCTTCTCTGCGCTCAAGGCCGAGCACGACAAGCTGCAACGCGAGGCCGCCCGCCGCCGGCAGGAGGCCGCGCGCGCCGACGGCAAGCGTTCCAAGCGCGGGCTGGCCAAGAAGGACCACGACGCCAAGGGCAAACTCGACCAAGCGCGCGTCACGGGCAAGGACGGCCAGGCGGGCCGGCTCGCGCGCCAGATGGACGCCCGGGTCGAACGCGCGCGGGCCGAGAGGGAGGCCATGCAACTCAGGAAGCGCACCCAGCTTGGGATCGGCCTGCCGGGCGCGCGCGCCCGGCGCGACGCGCTCTTCCGCTTGGGAGGCGTGCGCCTCCCCCTGGGCGCGGATCGGTTTCTGGACGTGCCCGAACTCGTGATGCGTCCGTCGGACCGGATCGCGCTCACGGGACCCAACGGCGCCGGCAAGAGCACGCTGGTACACCACCTGGTGACGAACCTGGAGCTGCCGCCCGAGCGCGTGGCCTACCTGCCGCAGGAGATCCCGCTCGAGACTTCCAGGCAGCTGTTGGCGGACTTGAAGACGCTCCCGAAAGCGGAACTGGGCCAACTGCTGGACGTCGTCCACCGGCTCGGCACGCCGCCCGAGCGCGTGCTGGACACGGATACGCCCAGCCCCGGCGAGCTGCGCAAGCTGCTGTTGGCGGCGCAGGCGATCCGCGAGCCCTACCTGATCCTGATGGACGAACCCACCAACCACCTGGATTTGCCGGCGGTCGAGTGCCTGGAGGCGGCGCTGGCCCCCTGCCCGGCGGGGCTGCTGCTGGTGAGCCACGATCGGCGCTTCCTGGATGCGTTGACCGAGCGGCGCTGGCGCATGGTGGAAGGGAAAAACGGGGCTGAAGTCCGGCTCGAGTTGGCCGGATAACCGGGTCACGGAGAGGCGAGGGGTTTTTCAGGTTCCAGTCAGGGCACCGCTGCAAAACCCCTCGGCGCCAACCCGGATGCGCGCGTCGCTAGCCTTTGGGCGTTCTGGGCGCTCGCCCCCACAGCCCGCGGCGCCGTCGGATGACCGGCTTGCGGGCGATCGGGTGGAGCAGGTCGGTCCGGCCCGCCAGGGCCTTGACCTCTTCCCAGAAGTCCGCGTTGGTGCGTTTCGGTCTCATAGTGCGAGGTTTTTACCACGGGGGCCGGCCGCTGTCAACCGCCATCTGTCACGTTTTTGGGGGACATTTGTCCCATCGCTCCCCTCGCTTGGACGCGTTTTTCACGCGATCCCCACCGAACGCTCACCGGGTCATCATTCACCCCTCATGGACGGGGACTAAATTGAGACCATCCCGGCGCGAACGAGCCGGAGAAAACCAAGACTCCTGAAGGAGGAGCCATGAACAAGACCATCGCCACCATCGCCGCCTCGACCCTGGCCTTGCTGATCGCGATCGCCTCGGTGGGCCTGGCCCAGCCCGGCGCCGCCGGTGCGCCCGACGGGGACCCAATCCAGACCCGCATTCTGGTGGCCTTCAACCGCGCCGAGCTCAGCCTGGAACAGCTGCAGTCGCTGCAGGGCATGGCCGAGACCACCCTCGTCGCCCGCGACGAGGTCACCGCCGCGCACGACGCGCTGCAGGACTTCCTGGTCAACTGGACCGGCAGCGCCGACGCGTTCGAGACGGCCTTCGAGGCCGAGCGCGCCAAGGTCCAGGAGGCGGCCGACGCGCTGCACGGACTGCAGGCGCAAAACGCCGACGCGGTGAAGGACATGCTTAGCGCCAACCAGTACCAGGCGCTTGCGTTCGCCCTGCGCCCGCTGACCGGCCCCGGCGACCGCCCGGAGCGGCCGGCCAACGCGCCCAACTTCGACGAGGACGCCCCCGGCCCGCGTGGTCGGCGCGCCCCCGATGGGAACGCGCCTCAGAACGCTCCCGACGGTCCGCAGGGCCGGCGCGGCGGTCCGGGACGCGGCGGCCCCGGCGCGCAGCTTGCCGGGCTGGATACGCTGCTCGAGGTGATCGACGCCAAGATCGCCGCCCTGCAATAGCCGCGACCTCCTTTGGCCGTGCGCGCGAACGCCTCCGATCCGCTCGGGGGCGTTCCGCTTTCGTTGCCAATAAGGCGGATCTACCCCGCGCCCCGGGCGTTCCTTCGTCAAGGTAAATGCGTGCCGTGCGAGTGGGTTCGTCGTTTCGGTGCGCAGAGCGCGGGCCCTATCGCCGGCGATTCGGGTGGTGGAAGGATGAGGGGGACGCGCACGCGTCCCCCTCGCCCATTGCGTTTGCCTCGATCCGGCTTAGCCGATGGCGTCGCAGCCGTCGGGGCCGCAATCGACCGTGCCGGTCTCGACGATTTGGCCGCCCTCGATGGCCCAGGTACCAACGGGGCCAAACGGGTCGCCGTTGTCGTCGAAGTCGACCGCGCCGCTGGCGCCGTTGTAGTTGATGTCGTCGCCGGCCGCCGCGGCTGCCAGCGCCGCGTCCAGCTCGCCCACGGAGTAAGCCGTCCCGCCGGGGTTGGCCACCGAGCGGACGTTGGCCGCGATGCTCGAGCCCGAGACCTCCTGGCCCTGGCCCACCGCGCGCGCGATGGCCAGCGCCGTGATCGCGATGGCATCGTAGGAGTGCGGCGTGAACACGAAGGGATCCTCGTTCAGGCGCTGGCGATAGCTGGAGGCGAAGCGCTCGCCGCCGGGGGTCGTGGCCGTGGCGGGCGCGGTGCCCACGATGCCCTCCAGCAGGTCGGCGCCCACGGCCTCGGTGATGCGGTCGATCAGGTCCTGGTTCTTGTTGCCGTCGACCAGCAGGTCGAAGTTGGTCACGCCGGCGGCCACCATCTGGGTGATGAGCGCCTCGCCCTCGTCGAAGGTGATCAGGCTGATCGCGTCCGGGCTGTCGGCCGAGGCCGCCGCGATCTCGGCGGAGAAGTCGGTCGTGTTCGGGTCGTAGAGCGAGACGTTGCTGACCTCGCCGCCGAGGGACTCGAAGTTGGCCTTGAGCGCGTCGGCCAGCCCCGCGCCGTAGGCGTCGTTGCGCGAGATGATGGCGATCTTGCGGTAGCCCTTGACGTTGAAGGCCAAATCCGCCAGCACAATGCCCTGCAGCGAGTCCGGCGGGGCGGTGCGGAACACGAGGTCGTTGTCGTCCAGCCCGGTCAGGGCCGGCGAGGTGGCCGAAGGCGAGATCTGGAACACGCCGCCGGCGACCGTCACCGAGGTGATCGGAATGGTCACACCCGAAGCCGCCGCGCCGAAGAGCGCGGGCACGCCCACGGTGCTGACCAGTTCCGTGGCCGACTGCACGCCCTGGTCGGGGTTCGTGCCGGAGTCGCGCACGGCCAGTTGCAGGATGCCGGCGCCGGGGATGCCGCCCGCGCCGTTGATCTCGTCGCGCGCGATCTCGGCGGCCACCTGAAAGCGGGGGCCGAAGCTCTGGAGCTGGCCGGTCAGCGGGACGACCGCGCCCATCGTGACGCCCTCCTGGGCGTAGCTGAGCAGCGGGCCCTGCAGCGCCGTGGCGCCCACCGCCAAGCCCAGCCCTTTGAGGAAGGTACGACGGTCTAAACGACCGTGAAACTTGGACATAAAACAACCTCCTTTTGGGTTTTTGTCCAATTGGCTTTGTCTGTTAGCCTAGCACAACTTTACTCCCATGTCAAGCGGGCGGGTTCCCTTCTTGTCGGCAGGAATTGTGGGCTGCTATAATGGCAAAGGGTTTATCACTCGTGGAGGTGAGAGGGATGTTTGCCAACCTGTTGGGTCAAAACGTGGCCTTGGGCGCGCTGTTGGTCCGCCTCGCGCTCGGGACGGTGTTCATCGCGCACGGCTACCAGAAGCTGTTCGTATCCGGCATGGACGGGACGATCAACATGTTCGGCGGCATGGGCGTGGCTGCGCCCGAGCTGTTCGGTCCCCTGGTGGCCTTCGTGGAGTTCTTCGGCGGGATCGCGATCGTGTTGGGCCTGTTCACGCGCTACGTCGCGCTCATGCTGGCGGCCGTGATGGCCGTGGCGATCTTCCAGGTCAAGCTCAGCATCGGGTTCATCGCGCCCATGGCCGGCCCGCCGGGCTACGAGCTCGACGTCGCGCTGCTGGGTCTGGCGCTGCTGCTGTTGTTCGCCGGGCCGGGCGCGCTCTCGCTGGAAAAGGCGCTGTTCAAGAGGGAGCTCTAGTGACGACCCAGCGGGACGGGTTGCTGGAAGTGATCGCGGGTTGCATGTTCTCGGGCAAGACCGAGGAGCTCATCCGGCGCGTGCGCCGGGCCGGCTACGCCCACAAGCGCATCGCCGCCTTCGACCACGCGCTCGACGAGGCGCGCTACCGTGCGGGCTACGCCAACTCGCACAGCGGCTGGGAGATCGAAACGTTTTCGACCCGCTTGCCCGAGGAGATCTATCGCATCGGCCGCCGCGAGCGGGCCGAGGTCGTGGCCGTGGACGAGGGCCAGTTCTTTTCCGAGCTCGCGCCCGTGTGCAACGCGCTGGCCGACGAGGGCGTGCGCGTGATCGCCGCCGGGCTCAACCAGGACTTCCGCGGCGAGCCGTTCGAGTCGATGGCCGAGCTCATGGTGCGCGCCGACCACGTCACCGTGCTGAGCGCGATCTGCACCGAGTGCGGCCGCGAGGCCACCCGCACGCAGCGGCTCATCGATGGCGCCCCCGCGCCCTACGACAGCCCGCGCATCCAGATCGGCGGCGAGGAGAGCTACCAGGCCCGCTGCCGCCGCTGCCACCAGGTCCCCGGTGCCCCCGTGCCGGCGTTCCAGTTGTCGGCCAACGGCGACGAGGGGCGTTGACAACCGGGGGCGCGCCCGTTTCACCTGAAAAACAAAAGGGGCGCGCGTGCGCCCCGTTCGATTCGGCCGGGAAAAGCGGGACGGCCTACTTGCCCACCGTGGCCAAGTCCTCGATTTGCAGCGGTTGGGGGGCGTGGGAGGCGTGCGGGTGCTGGGCGCCGGTGTAGACCTTGAGCTTCTTGAACATGCGCCGGCTCAGGCTGGTCCGGGGCATCATGCGGCGCACGGCGTCCTCGATGGGCTGGGTGGGGTGCTTGCGGATGAGCTGGTAGTACTTCTGCTCGATTAGGCCGCTTTGGTAGCCGGTGTAGTGGCGATAGAGCTTCTGGGCGCGTTTCTTGCCCGTGAGCTTGACCTTGTCGGCGTTGATCACGACGACGTAGTCGCCCACGTCGACGTGCGGGGTGTAGTGGGGCTTGTGCTTGCCCTGCAGGATCCACGCGATCCGGGCGGCCAGCCGACCCAGCGGACGGTCGGTCGCGTCGACGACGTACCAGTTTTGCTGCCACAGCGAGCCGCGCTCGTCGCGCCTGGCCAGATACGTTTTCTGGGTCGTGTCTTGGGTCATGGTTGCATTCCTCCGGATAAGCAAGCGACGCGGGGCATCTTACCAGACGCGTCGGCCCATTTCAATTCTTTCGACGGCTCGCCCTTCTCCGCCTAGGCGATCAGCGTGCCCACCCGGTCGTCGCGCACGGCGCGCGCCAGGTTGCCGGGGGGGCGCACGTCGAACACCTGGATCGGAACCCCGTGCCGGTGGCAGATCTCAAAGGCCGCCAAGTCCATCACGCGCAGTCGTTTCTCCAGCGCCTCGTCGAAGCCGAGCCGTTCGTAGCGCGTGGCCGCGGGGTTGGTTCGCGGGTCGTCGCTGTAGACGCCGTCGACGTAGGTGGCCTTGAGTAGCCGCTTGGCATTGATCTCGACCGCGCGGATCGCGGCCGCCGTGTCGGTGCTCACCAGCGGGTTGCCCGTGCCGCCGGCGAAGATCACGATCGCGCCGTCGGCCAGCGCGCGCCGCGCCCGCCGGGGGTCGAGCGCGTCGGCGAAGGCGATCGGCGCGGCCGACTGGACCAGCGCCGCCAGGCCGCGCGCTTCCAGGGCGGCCCGCAGGGTCAGGGCGTTGAGCGCCGTGGCCAGCATCCCGACTTGATCGGCGCTCACGCGGTCCATAAACGCGGCGTCCCGCCCGCGACAGAGGTTGCCGCCCCCCACGACGACCCCCAGCGGCGCGTGTTCAAGCGCCTGCCGGAGCGCGTCGGCCACGCGTTCGAACGCCTCGGGGTGCAGGCCAACCCCGTCGTCGGGGCCGAGCGCTTCGCCGCCGAGCTTCAGCAACAGGGGACGGTTCACGGTCGCTCACCTGAGGGCGTGTCGGAGGGCGGTCGGGGCGAAGGGAGGGAAGACAAGCGGGGCGGGATCAACCCGTGCCGAGCTCGAAGCGCGCAAAGCGCTTGACCACGATGTTCTCGCCGGTCTTGGCCGCCAGCTCGTTGACCAAGTCGCCGATCGTCAGCTCGGGGTCCTTGACGAAGGGCTGCTTCAAGAGGCAGTGCTCGTCGTAGAACTTCTGGATGCGCCCCTCGACGATTTTCTCCACGATGTCCTCGGGCTTGCCCTCGGCCTTGGCCTGTTGGCGCAGGATGCCGCGCTCTTCCTCGAGCGCTTGTTCGTCCACGTCCTCCGCCGAGATGAAGCGCGGCCGCTCCGAGGCGATGTGCATGGCCACGTCCCGGACGAACTTGCGGAACTCGTCGTTGTTGGCCGTGAAGTCCGTGTTGCAGTTGACCTCGAGCAGCACGCCCACCCGGCCGCTGTGGTGGATGTAGGACTCCACGCGCCCCTCGGAGGCGACGCGCCCCTCGGCGATGATCTCCTTGCCCTGTTCGCGCAGCAGCTTCTTGGCGGCTTCCAGGTCGCCGCCGGTCTCGTTGAGCGCGGCCTTGCAGTCCATGATGCCCACGCCCGTGGCCTCACGAAGCTGCTTGATCAAATCCATCGTGATTGCCATTCGGTCTCCTTGATGGGTCTTTGCGGGGTTAGTCCTCGATTTCTTCCTCGTCCTCGTCGTCCTCGCTGCTGCGGCCCTTGGACTTGCCCCGGGGTTTCTCCTCCAACGCTTCGTACTCGTCGTAAGCCTCGTTGTCGTCTTCGCTGTCGTCGTCCGCGGCGGCCTCGTCGGGGGCTGCTTGCCCGTTCGCGTCGTCGGCCGCTTCGGCGGCTTCCGGCTCGGCCGGCGCTTCGGCCTCGGCGGGGGGGGCGGGTTTGGCGGGCGCTTCGGCCTTGGCCGGGGCGTCGCCGTTGGCGCTGGCCGCCTCGACGCCGTCGGGGCCGGGCGCTTTGATCTGGTCGGCGTGCGCCTCCATCGTGCTGCCGCCCTCGCGTCCCTCGAACACGGCGTCGGCGATGCGGGCCGTGATCAGCTTGGTGGCCTTGATGGCGTCGTCGTTGCCGGGGATCGGGAAGTCGATCAGGTCGGGGTCACAGTTGGTGTCGACGAGCGCGACCACGGGGATGCCCATGAGTTGGGCTTCGTGGACGGCGTTGAGCTCGACCATGGTGTCGATCACGAACATGACGCTCGGGACCTTGTTCATGTTGCGCAGGCCGCCCAGGTTGCGCTGCAGCTTGCCCAGCTCGCGCCGCAGGCCGACGACCTCCTTGTTGGGCAGTAGGTCGAACGCGCCGCTCTCGGACATCTCCTCGAGCTTTTTCATGCGGTCGATGCGCGATTTGATCGTCGGGAAGTTGGTGAGCGTCCCGCCCAGCCAGCGGTGGTTCACATACAGCGCCCCGCAGCGTTCGGCCTCCTGCTGGATGGTCTCTTGCACCTGGCGCTTGGTGCCCACGAAGATGACGTTGTTGCCCTTGGCCACCTGCCCCCGGATGTACATGTACGCCTCTTCGAACAGGCGAATGGTCTTCTCCAGGTCGATGATGTGAATTCCCTTGCGCTGGGTGAAGATGTACTCGTGCATCTTGGGGTTCCACTTGCGCACGCGGTGTCCGAAGTGGACACCGGTTTCCAGCAACTCCTTGATGGTTAACAGCTCCACATGGCCTCCTCCTTATAAGGGGTTTTTGTGATTTGCACCGGGCACATATGCCCTGTGGAAAGCGCACCTCACAATTTACCCAAAACGCCCCTCCCAATTCAACCCAAACCCCCTTCGGCGGCCACAAGTCGGGGACCGGAGCGCACTTTCGCGCTTGTCGCCGCGCCGGCGGGCGCGTTATAATCGCGCGACGCGGCCGCTCCCGCGCCCCTTTGGAGAGGTGACCCGATGGCCCAGTCCCCCGACGCGATCCGCGCCCTGCCCAAAAACCGTGAGGCCGAGCAGGTCGTGCTGGGCGCCGCGCTGATGGACTCGGAAGAGGTCATCCCGGTCATCCTGCAGCAGCTCCTGCCGCAGAACTTCTACTGGAAGGCGCACCGCACGATCCTGGACACCGTGCTGGAGCTGTTCGAGCGCGGGACGCCGCCGGATTTGATCACGGTGTCGGACCGGCTGGAGGAGCTCGGCAAGCTGCAGGAGGTGGGGGGGCGCGCCTACCTGAGCGAGCTGCTCTCGCAGGTCACCACGACCGAAAGCGTGCAGTACTACGCCGACATCATCAAGAAGAAGGCCATCATGCGCGAGCTGGTCGAGGCCGGGCGCGAGATCAGCGAGCTGGGCTTCGACGAGGCCGAGGAGCTGCACCAGCTGCTCGACCGCGCCGAGGGGCGCATCTTCCAGCTCTCGCAGTTCGAGATGCGCCAGGACTACTACCACGTGCGCGACTTCATGCACGAGCACATCGCCGCGCTCGAGGCGCTCAGTCGCGACCCGGAAAAGCGCACGGCCACCGGCGTGCCCACGGGCTTCCGCAAGTTCGACGAGCTCACCTCGGGCCTGCGCCCGTCGGACCTGCTGGTGGTGGCGGGCCGGCCGGGTATGGGAAAAAGCTCGTTCATGCTGAGCTTGGTGCGCCACGCCGCCGTGCACGAGGGGGCCAAGGTCGGGATCTTCTCGCTCGAGATGAGCAAGGAGCAGATGCTCGAGCGGCTCATCTGCGCCGAGGCGCGCGTCAACCTGCACCGGCTGCGCTCGGGCTATCTCGAGCCCGAGGCCTGGCGGCGCGTGGCCGAGTCGGCCAACCGCCTGGTCAATAGCACGATCCTCATCGACGACACGCCCGGCATCTCGATCTCGGAGCTGCGGGCCAAGGCCCGGCGCATGCAGGCCGAACACGGGATCGACCTGCTGGCCATCGACTACATGCAGCTGGTCGAGGCGCCGTCGCGCTCCGACGTGCGCGAGCAGGAGATCTCCAAGATCTCGCGCGGCTGTAAGGGGCTGGCGCGCGAGCTCAACGTGCCCGTGCTGGCCCTCTCCCAGCTCTCGCGCGCGGTCGAGCGCCGCGAGAGCAAGCGCCCGCGCCTCTCGGACCTGCGCGAGTCCGGCACGATCGAGCAGGAGGCCGACGTGGTGATCTTCCTCTACCGCAAGGACTACTACGCCGAAGAGGGCGAGGACGGCGGCGCCCCGCCCGAGGCCGCCGAGGGCAACACCACCAGCCTGACCGAGATCATCGTGGGCAAGCAGCGCAACGGCCCGCTGGGCTCGTTCGAGGTCGCCTTCCACCGCACCTACGCCTCGTTCTTCGAGCTCGCGCCGGGGCAGACGGCCCGCTCCCCGTTCTGAACCCGTACGGGCCCTGGCGGGAGTCGCGCGGTCGGCCAGAGCCAATGGGGGCGTGAAGTGAGCGACTCATCGCGTGGGCTTTTAGCTCCACGACACGACGAACTCGTCTCCCTTGCGGCTGCCCGGCAACTCGCCGTTTGTTAGGCCGGTGGGGAATTGCGGCGTGCTCGCTCAAGGATCCGGTGGATGACCTCGGTCTTGGCGTCCGCATATTCTTGGGTGTACCTCCAGCTTCGACTGGCCAGTTCCTGCTTGATCCGCTCGTACAGCACGCGTTCCGCTCCATGATGACGAAGCCAGTCTCGGAACAGAAGCATCTGCGCTACCTCCGGGCAGGCCTCTGAGAACACGTGGAGGTTTCCAGGCACCTCCGGTGGTCGCAGGAGCCGATGCTGGTGCCAGGCCGGTTCCCGGATGCGCAGGGTGTATCCGATCCGCTCCAGCGGCTGGACATAGGCGCCCTCGTTACTGGAATCCTCCACGACCAAGACCATGTCGATGATTGGCTTGGCCGACAGGCCGGGCACCGAGGTGGACCCAACGTGTTCCAGCCGCTTGACCCGATCGCCGAGCGCCCGACGGATTTGCTCGGCCAGCTGTCCATAACGCAGCGGCCATGCGGGGTCGTATGGCTCCAGCCGAATGGAACTGTTCAGGAGTTCCCGCTCACCGACGGTGGCAGCGAGGAGCTCGGCTTCTCTCTCGGGCGTGAAGCCCGTCGGCGGATCCGGCTGAGGGTCATTGGTCACAGCGATCTCCTAGCCATCTGCTGGGAAGCGCTTTGCCCTACCTGTCTCGTCGAGGTCTTTCGTGCGCTTGTCAACAAACGTCTTGATCACAATTCAGGAGTGTGTTGCGTCACGTGACGCGTGTTAAGTCCAGCGGGACGATTTGGGGTGCCGTCCAACGCCATGCCGGTAAGTTGCCGGCATGGCAGGCGACCGTCAGCTTCATCGGCCTGTTGGGAGGTGCCGCGTTCAGGCACGGGCGGGCATCACTGATCGGCATATCCTCGATCCCAAGACCGCTCGGAGTCATGGTTGCGAAGGTCCACGCCGTGTGTGACCCACGCCTTCAACGGAAACAACACGTTCAGCCAGCCAGCGTGAACCTCATTCCATTCCTCGGGTCCCACGTTCTCATGCGTTAGCAGAAGGTCGGTGCCCCCTTGGTCATCAGGAGTCAGTTCGAACCGTGCGAGGCCGCCGAAGTAGTCGATCGTCAGCAGCGCCGGCGGACGGCGTTCCACGATCCTGCCCTTGCAGGTGTAGCCATTGATGAACCGGAACTCGATCTGTCCGTCAACCTCGACCGCGGACTCAGCCCAGAATGAAGCACGCCCCTGGTCCGAGTTGAGGACACCGAACACCTTTTCAGGAGGCACCGGCAGGTGAATGCGCCACCGGATCGGACCGCCGATTGAGTCTCCTTTCACGATTCCTCCCCAGGGCGCACGAACGCCGCAATTTGACGCCGCCGCATGTCCTTGTCCGCCCAACCGTGGAGTTGGGCAGCAGGTCAAGCGTATCCTCGCTTCTGATAGTCTCTGAAACCAGCTTCTGTCAGGTCAGCAAGCTCCTCGAAAATCGACGTCTCCACCTTGTCGAAATTGAAGCACGACTTTCCCTGCATGTGTTTCTTCAACTCTTGCGAGATTCCTTCCAGGAGTCCAGGATTGATGTACACCGGCATAAGGTGATAGCTGACATATCGCTTCTTGATCTGAACAGCTCCGAACCAAAGCGGTTTCTTGTTCCCCTGAATGTGTTTCGTGTAAAGATTCAACTCGTCGTCGTTGTCAATCGTGCAGTCGAGTTGCTTGGCGTATCGACACATGATGCTCCGTAACTCCGCGAATACAAGTGGAAAGTCTGTCATTTTAACTTCCTCGCATTTGCTGCCCAACGGTCAGCATCAGCGGCGGCGCGCAGCGCCGTCCGTTGCATGCTGTTGTTAGATTTCGCCTCGCCGGCGATCACAAGGCGAGGACAAGTCGAAGGCCGTCCTCCAATTCACGGAGCACCGTTGCCGGAAGGCGGCCAATTTTCGAGGCGAGAAACGACCTGTTGACAGTGATGAGCTGAGAAACGTTGATCACAGAATCCTTGCGAAGCCCGCCCGTCCTTTGGTCGACAAAGACATTCCCAGGTGCCATTGTCAGCCGTGTGTTCGTCGTCACTGCCGCGACGATGACCGTTTGAATCGTACTCGCGTTGAATTCGTCGGCTTGGATCACGACTACCGGGCGCCTATCCCCGGGTTCGGATCCGCTTGGCACAGGCAGATCCGCCCACCAAACTTCGCCGCGGTTCATGAAGGATCATCGGGGGCGAGCGATCGGGCCTGAATCTCTTGCAACGCCGGATCCAGAGTCGAGTCCTCGGTCGAATAGACTTGGTTCAGGATCTCGGTGACTCCCTGGCCACGATGTTGCTCGACAAACTCTGCGACGGCGGAGGCGTAGAGTTCGCTTCGCGACATGCCAAGGCGTTTCGCGAGGCGTTCAGCCGCTTCGAAGACTCGATCAGGCAGAGAAATGGCCGTCTTCATGATACTCGATTATACCCGAGTTATACCTGACTCACAAGCCGCCAAGTCCGGCCCCGGCAATTTCTGCGAAATCTAACGCCGCAGTTCACGGGCGGCGCCGCGAAGCGGCGACGCCCCGTGGAACTGCTTGTTGTGCGGCAGTTAATGTCTTATGCATGGCATACCGCCGTAACGTGCTGCCGCGAACACTAACATTCTGTTCCTCCGTCACGTGAAAGCTCTGACGTTCAAAGAATGGGCGAGCGATCATACTTGCTTCAGTGCTTAACTCCCTGACGCCTGCATGGGCAAGACCCCTTTCCACATTACTGAATAGAAGGGTAGCAATGCCGCGGCGGATGTGCCCCGGGGCTACATACAGGAGGTCGATGTGGCCGGTCTCTTCGTATGCGATGAATCCCAAGAGCTCCGTATTGTTTTCAGCAATCAGCGTTTGTAATGGCTTGAGCCGCTGCCGCCAATGAGCCAAGTCCGGGGGCTGCGGCGCCCACGCAGCAAGCTGAGCTTGATCGTAGATTGAAAGCTCTTTTGAGTAGCCTTTCCCCAAAACAGTCTGCCGGTGCACTCATTTTTTCTCGCACCGACACCTCAATTGCTTTGAATGCTTGAAGTACTGCGCTCTCGTACTCGTGATTATGGAGTAAGGCAAAACACTTATTGATTAGGCTCTAGACTAGCGGGAGGTATAATGAACCGCTATGGAGAGAGTAAGGAATC
>CAZNGF010000047.1:0-23929 GCA_964572855.1 uncultured Thermotogae bacterium
TCAAGAGCCTGAAGTCAGTCTACACGGCTTACTCAGATTGCTAGTCTAGAGCCTTCCGGTATATCAAAAAGCACCTAACGTCGGCGATGAGCCGCGCTTGACGGCGACCGATCGGAGCGGCAGCGAAGGGAGCGAGCAGTCAAGCGTCGGACTCGATTGCCCTTGTTATGTGCTACTTTGGGTCCTTGACGCCGAGGTCGCGGCATATCTTCTGGGCGAGGTGATCGTTGATCTCGCGATGTCTGGGCACCGCCGACCTTTTGTTCTGGGCAGGATTGTGCCACCACGAGTGTCGTCCTCCCTCTCTGAGCAGTTCGCAACCATACGATTCGAGATGCCGAATCAGGTCGCGGCGCTTCATACCGCGATTTCTAGTTCCTCAAAGTCTCCGCCCGCGGCATCAATTGCGTCCGTGCGGTTCAACTCCAAGGCTTCCCGAAGCGTGATTTTCAACGATTCAAGCAGTTCCTCTCGGGTCGCTTCCTGGCAATTGATGCCAGGAACTTCTTCGATCCACCCGATCCACCAATCGCCTTCCTGTTTCACGACCGCTGTGTAGCTACTAGATTTCATCGTTCTATTCTAACTCATCCGCCCCAGTGAACACATAACGCCTCACATCACCGGCAGCAAAAAGCAGAGCGAGGAACGAGCGGCGCTTTTTGCTGTCCGAGTGCATGTGATTGTTATGCCTGCTGTTCATCCCAAGGCTGCTCGCTTGTAATGAAGAATACCGTCGGTTTCTCGTTCGAATACCATGCCCGCATGCTCGGCAATTCGGGCTGACGAAGTATTTCCGGTTTTTACTTCTGCTCTTATTGGTTCTGAGATTTCGTTTGCCAGTACAGCAACCATCCGCTTCGCCACTCCCCGCCCTCTTGCTCTCGGGGATACCGTCCATGACAGTTCCCATACACCATCCGCAAAATCCGCTCGAACAGTGCCGACAGGGTCACCATTTTCTTCGGCGACGTATAGCCTACGATCGGGTTGCCAAGTGTTCTCGATAGCCAAGAAACGTGGTCACTCCTCTGGACTTCAGCCGTGTTATGGCTGGCTTTTCTTGTCTCTGGATCATTGCGCCATTCCAACAGAATATCCGCATCTTTTATAGTGGCTCGTCTTAGTGTGATCGTCTCGTTCATGCAGTTTCCTTCTTGAGGCATAACTATTGACTAGACGGAAATTTTCCATATAATATTCTATAATAGACTCTTTGTGGAAAGTCGCGTCGCCGTTCCACTACACAAGGTTAGCACAATATCTTGTGAAAAGTCAAGGCGATCTCGATGGAGAAAAAACCGCGCTTCCTCGACCAAGTGCGTCAAGTTATCCGCCGCAAGCATTACGCCATCCGCCACCGAGAAGGCTAATGTCATCGTCAAAGACGAAATCCTCGGGAGGTGATGCCAATTGCCGCAAGACCGAGAAGCTGGTGTGTCAGACGCTGGAGGAACAGGGAATCGCGGCCGAGGTCGTCCACGTGACCGATCCAACTTGATCACCGATTACGCGTGTTCATGACGCCGGGCGTGGTGGTGGACGGCGAGGTGGAGTGTGAGGCACCAAAGATCAAGGCAATTAATGCTGAACAACCGGGTAAAGCAGCGCCCTTCACATCGTTTTGCCAGTGAGCCTTCCATTCTGAGGTTATAGATCTTCTGGCTTAAGCCCCGTATGTATTGCAATCCGCGCCAGCATGCGGGGGCCGATCTCCTCGTCGTCGTGAAGGGCAAATACATAATCGGGCCAATTGGGGCGCGAAAGGATACGATGAGAACCGCTCTTATGACGCTTGATGTTCCATCCAATCTTCCGCAGGGCCGCCAATACACGTCTTGCTTTTGTGGCCGACCAATTGCTCATGCAGCTAGCGAAAACATATCGCTCATTTCAGGAACGGTTTCTCCGTTTTCCAGGCGATCGGCCAACACTCTCAAAGAGAGGGCCTTAACGCGTGCAATGGCTTCACCGCGGGTTTGGCCATACGCGAGCGAGCCCGGGAGGTCAGGTACTTCGGCAATCCAGCGCCCATCTTCCTCTTGTTCGATTTCAATGGTGAGATTCAACATGTCGTTCTCCTCGACGCATGAGTCGTTCGGCCACATACAATTATACCGTCTCGGCATGTGTCCTCATCGGCAAGCCCAGCCGTCCCTCGAATCACTACGACAGGAGGTGATTCCTCTTGACCCTTTCCCTCCTGGGAATCAGCGCGGGGCGTACATGAGGATCCCGACGCCGAGCAGGCACAGCCCCGCGCCGACCAGGTCGAAGCGGTCCGGCGGGGTGCCATCGATCCACCAGCCCCACAGGAGCGAGAGCACGACGAACACGCCGCCGTAGGCGGCGTAGACGCGCCCGAAGTGCGCGGGCTGGAGCGTGGGCACGACGCCGTAGAGGAACAAAACCAGCCCGCCCAGCGCCCCGAGCCACACGCCCTGCGCCTCGCGCAGCCAGAGCCAGACCAAATACCCCCCGCCGATCTCCAGCAGCCCGGCCAGCAAGAACAGCCCGACCGAGGCCGCGACCGTGGCGACGGTCATGAAGCCGTCGAGCCGGATTGTCCGGGCCGTTCCGCCAGGATGCGGATCAATTCGCCTTCGTCGGGGAAGCGCCCCTGCTCGTCCTTGGAGAAGACCAACTCGTCGTCCACCTTCACGTCGTAGACGCCGTCCTCGCCGGCGATCAGTTTGAGTTGGTCGATTTGCTGGTTGAACTGCTCGAACAGCGCCCGGGCGTCCTGAAGTGCCTGCCCCCAGAAGCGGCAGGGGCGGCAGTAGGTGATTTGGATGGTCATCGCATCACTCCTTTTGGGATGGAAGCGGCGCGGAGCCAAGGCCGGTCCCCGGCAGCGCGGCGTCGAGCGCCGCGCGCAGGGCGTCGGCGTTGAGGGCGCAGTACAAGCGCTGCCCCCGGCGCCGCATCGTGACCAGCCCGGCCGCGCGCAGGTCCTTGAGGTGGTAGCTCACCGTGGGCAGCGAGACGTCCAGGTTGGCCGCCAGCTCGCCCACGTCGCAGCACGACTCCGACAGGTCGCACGCCTCCGGGGCGCGGCAGCGGAGCGCCTTGTCGTGCAGCTGGCGCACGATGCGCACGCGGTGTGCGTTGCCCAGCGCCTTGAACAGCTCGGCCGCGCGTTCGGGGGTCATGGTCACGCTCCTAGTTTAGAAAGTTCTAGAATATTCTAATTATATTGACACGCTTCCCCTCGGTCAAGCTCGCGGCGCCACGCTCCCCGCGTCAGCGGGAAGGCGGGCGGTCTCAGTGGATCAGCATCGTCCCGATCATGCCGAACAGGAAGCCGGACACGGCGCCCAGCGCGGGGAAGTCGTGGTGCTTGAGGTGGGCGCCGGGGGCGATGTCCTCGAAGACGAGGTAGAGGATCCCGCCGCTGCAAAAGAGCATGATCAGGCCCAAACCCCCAGCGTTGGCGGCCGGCCAGGCGAAGCCGAGCCCCGCCGCCAGCGGCCCGACCAGCGGCACGGCCAGGAAAAGCGGCCACAGCTGTCGGGGCGACTTGCCGCCTTCCCGCATCTCGTGGTAGGCGGCAAAGCCCTCGGGCGTGTTTTGCAGCGCGATGAAGCCGGCGAGCAGGTAGGCGACCTCGGAGCCGGCGGCCGCGGCAGCGCCCAGCAGGATGGCTTCGGGCGTGAAGTCCAGCAACATGCCGATGAACTGCGAGGCCGCGTTGCGCGCGGCTTTGACCCAGGCGCTCAGGCGCCAAAAGGCGATCCCGCCCAGCAAGAACGCGGCCGAGGCGGGCAGCACCGGGTTGTGCTCGATGCCGTGCGGGATCAAAACGAGCGCGATGGCGGCCAGCAGCGCCCCGCCCCCGAAGTAGGAAACGAAGCTGTCGACCTCTTGACGCAGGCAGAGGGTTTTGAGCGCCAGGTTGGAGGAAATCAGCGCGCCCAGCGGAATCGACAGCCCCGCGACCAGTGCCAGCGATAACGCCTCGATCATGAGCGGTCCCTGCCCTTTCCCGGCGGCGTGCGGTTGAGCGCGCACGGTTGGGCACATTCTCCCCGGGCCCCCGATGGGGTTCAAGCAACCCGAGGATTCCCCGCCTCGACGGCCAACCCGGAGGGCTCGACCCCGGTGGATCCTGCGGCAGGGACGCGCCGCTGTGCGCCCCTGCCGACCGTGATGGGGACGCGGATGAGCCCGATGCGCCGGCGCCGTGGCCCGGAAAGGTTTCGGGGGGCCGACGCTCGCTTACGCCGGGACGCGCTCCAGCCGCACCTGGGTGTCGTAGAAGCTCACGCTGCCGCCGACCGGGTCCAGCATGCAGGTGTTCTTGAGGGCCGGGTCGACCCACATGGCGGCGTTGGCGTGCAGGCCGGCCGCGCGGCGGGGTTCGCCCGCAATCACTTCGCCGTCGATGGTGATGTCGACCGCGCCGGTGGCCCAGTGGCCGAAGCCCAGGAAGAAGTTGATCACGCCCGGCCGCATGGTCTGGGTGAACTGCACCTTGCCGACCATGGGCTTGCGCTTGCCGTTGCCCAGCTCCCAGGCGCCGTCGGGGTTGGTGGCGCTGACCACCTTGACCGACTCGCCGTCCTTGAGGCCCAGGCGCTCGGCGTCGCGCGGGTTGATCTGGATGGCGTTCTCGGGCATCAGCGCCGTGAGCCAGGGGTTGGTGATGGTGCGCGACTTGGTCTGGGAGATCGTGCGGCTGGTGATCAGCGCCAGGTCGTGCCCCCGGCGCAGCGCGTCGGGCTCGTTGCCGTGGAAATCCCGAATCGGCAGGTAGCTCGCCAGGCCCGGGTGCGGTTGCCCGGTGCCCGAGTGGATCGTCTTGGCGGTCTTCTCCTGGTACAGGTTCAGCAGGGTCGCGTAGGGGTGGGCGAGCATGTCGCCCTTGTAGCCCTCGGCGTGGTTTTCGAACCGTCCGCCGCGCGACAGCACGTAGACCACCTTGCGCCACATCGCCTCGCCGACGATGTGCCGCCAGCGCGCGACGTCGAACACGGCCTGCGGCAGGTGCCGACGGGCCTGCTCGAAGATCTCCAGCTCGCGGTCGTCGGCGTCGGGCACGTGCTGCGAGCCGTCGGCCTGCTCGCCGAAGGCCAGGTTGGCCACCGCCCGCAGGTAGAAGTCGTCCATGTGCTTGAGCGGCAGGCCGGGTCCGAACGCGTCCTCGCCGAAGCCGGGCAGGTCCAACTGCTCCGCGATGCCCAGCATCATCGACTCTAACGTGATCGGCGTCGGCTGGCCGTAGACGCTGACGGTCTCGGGGATGGGCGCGATCACCGGCTGGCGCACCGGCTGCACCTTGTTGGGCATGTTCGGGTGGCTGCCCTGGAACTCCCAGCGTTCCAGGTACGACTGGTCGGGGAAGATGTAGTCGGCGTACATCGAGGTGGCGCCCACGAGAATGTCGTTGGCGATGAACAGGGGCAGCTTTTCGGTATCGCAGAGGATCTCGATGTTGGTGTGCCCGGCCGGCAGCGCGTAGGTCGGCGCGCCCATGTACATGAACAGCGCCTTGACCGGGTAGGGGTAGGCGTCGCCGATCGAGGGGATGATCTCCTCGTAGATGTCGCTGGAGAGCGGGTACCAGTTGCGCTTGGCCGGATACCCTTCAAAGAGCGTGGTCTTCTCGTAGTCGACGCCGTGGCGGATCGAGCTGATCCCGAACGGCCCCGCCTTGCCCGGATGGGCCTTGAGGTTGTACAGGCCGCCCTTGTCGGCGGTGTCCCACGTCGCGGGCTTGCACATGCCGCCCTTGTGGTCGAAGTTGCCCAGCAGCATGTTGAGCGTCATCCAGCTGAGCACGTTGTAGAAGCCGTTGGTGTGCTGCGCCGGCCCGCGGTGGATGTCGACCGCCACCTGCTTGCCGTGGCTGGTCAGTTCGCGGGCGACCGCCACCACATCCTCGGGCTTGACGTCCGCGACCGCGCACCACTGCTCGACGCTGCGCGACTGCGCCTGTTCCAGCAGCAGTTGCAGCGAGGACTTGACGCGCGTGCCGTCGGGCAGCGTGGTGTCGACGAACAGGTCGGCGTAGACCGGGTTGGTCGTGTCGTAGGGGTCGACGGCGGTGGGCTGGCCGTCCACCGTCGCCAGCAGGAACTTCTCCTCGTACTCGCCGCCGTCGGAGGCGGTGCGGGTCTCGGGCTCGGCCAGGCCGTGGTCGGCGGCGCGCGCGAACGCGCCGGGCTCGCCGTCCTCGATCTCGACCAGCCAGCTCGCGTTGGCCCAGCTCGACTCGCCGCGCGCGTTGGCGGCGGCCTTGTTGGCGCACGAGAGGAAGCGCGCGTCGTGGCGCTCGTGTTCCAGGATCCAGCGGATCATGGCCATGGCCACGGCCGAGTCGGTGCCGGGCTTGAGCGGCAGCCACTTCCACGCCTTGCTCGCCAGCTTGTTGAACCGCGGGTCGGCCACGGCGATGTTCGTGTCGTTGTTAACCAGGTTCGTCGTCAGGCGCACCGAGCGATTCGGCGGGCCGTAGTTGGCCTCGAACAGGTTCGCGCCGACAAAGAGGATGAACCGGCTGTTTTCGATGTCGCCCTGCCAGTAGAACTTGTTCCCGCTGTGAAACTCCCCGTCGGCGTACCCGGCGTTGATGGCCTTGCAGGTGAAATAGAGCGAGCCCTGGCAGACCGTGGTGTGGCCGTGCGCGTTGACCGTGCCCAGCCCGGCGGCGAAGCGCTTGTACAGGTCGCTGCGCCCGCCTTTGATCCGGCCCCAGCTCAGCACGATCTGGTTGTTGGTCGGGCCCAGGTCCGGGTGCTCCGGGTCGATCAGCGTGTCGAGGTGCGCCGCGTGCTTCTGCTTGAACGCTTCGACCCGCGCCCGCTTGGCCGCCTGGTCCTTGGCGGCGTGGATGGCCTTGACGTCCGCGGCCATCACCTTGGCCACGGCCGGGTCTTTCAGCGCCGCGATCGAGCGCAGCCCCTCGACCTCGCGCTCCTCTTCGCCGGGCACGTTGCTGAACAGCCTGCCGCCCTCGCAGATTTCCTGCACCGCCTGCTCGAACGGGATCGAGACCCACTTGTTCTCGCCGCGCTTGCCCGCGCGCTTGAGCACCTTGCGGATGCGGTAGGGGTCGTAGGCGGTCTGCAGGCCGGCCTGCCCCTTGGGGCAAACGGCCGCGTCGACCGGCTGGGCGTCGTCGAGGGCGGTGTCGTAGTCCAGGTGGGGCAGCAGCGTCCAGGGGTTGTAGGGGTTGCCGTCGATCTTGGTCAGCACCCCGTCCTGGAGCTTGCACTTGATCCCGCAGCCCGTGTTGCACTGCAGGCAGACCGAGTAGAGCGTGTTTTCGGGATCGGCCAGCGCGTAGGGCGCATCGGGCCTGGGGCTGTTGAGCACGGCCGCACTTTCGGGCTGGCCTTCGGCGTCGAGGGCGCGGCCCAGGAGGCCGGCGCCCAGCAGGGCGCCGCCGGCCAGGAAGCGGCGGCGCGAGCAGCGGTTGCGGTGTTCAAGCGTCATGGTTCACCTCGTTTGGGGCGTAGCGGGATTCGGCGGCGCGGTTGATCCGGTGTCCCAGGTAGAGCACGGCCGCGCCCAGCGCCACCAGGAACAGGCCCACCAGGTACTCCATCGGGGTGGCGTGGTAGAGGTAGCTCAGGCGCGGGTGCTGAAAGGCCTCTTGCAGGCCCTGGATCTCGGCCACGGCCTGGCCCGGGACCAGCACGTTGAGCCGCGCGCTCACGAAGGCCACGGCCACCAGAAACGCGGCCGCAACCCAGGCCGCGGGGCGCCGGAGCGCAAACAGCGCCAGCGGCACGACGCCGCCCAGACCCAGTTGCACGATCCAAAACACCCACCAGTACGGCCCCCAGAGCACGAGTTCGATGGCCGGGGCGTCGCTGACGGGGTTCCAAAGCGCGATCGAGAACTCCGCGAACTCGAAGCCGAAGTAGAGCACCAGGCCGGCCACCGTGGCCATCCGCAGCCGGCGCAGCGCCTGCGGATGGGCGCCCGAGCCGTCCAAGGCCCCCACCAGCGCGCGCACGACCAGCAGCGTGGCCGCCCCGGCGGTGACCGCCGAGGTCAGAAACAGCACGGGCAGCAACGCGCTGTGCCAGAAGGCGCGCGCGTCCACCACCCCGAAGAAGGCCCCGCTCTGGCTGGGGAACAGCACCGAAAACAGCAGGCCCAGGCACAGCAACGGCTTGAGCCAGACCGACCCCGGCCGGAAGCTGAGCAGCCAGGCGCCCGCCGCGCTCAGCGTGAACACCCCGTACATCCAGGCGTTGAAGGCCATCATGCTGGTGAACGAGGGCGCGGTGAAGATGCGACCCGCCCGTTCCATGTGCCCCAGGTCGAACCACACCCCGACAAAGGCGGGCACGATGGCGGCCACGCTCAGCACGATGGTCAGGCGCAGCGCCGCCGGGCTGCGGAAGCCGGGCCAGTCCAGGATGTAGCCCCCCGCGCCCAGCACGAACGCCCCGCCGGCGATGCCCACCCCGTGGAAATAGAGCGCCACCCACAGGCCCCAGGGCACGTAGGAGCCGTAGCCCGCCGGCAGGTGCCCCAGCGCGATGCGCTGGTACACCCCCCACGCCCCCAGCAGCAGCAGCGCGACCCAGGCCAGCCAGAGCGCCCGCCGCAGCGCCTGGGGGGACCCGTCCATCCGGTTGTGCAGCAGAGCTGTGTTCATGGCCTCCCCCTCACACGATGTAGAACACGCGCGGCTTGGTGCCCTTGTGCGGCAACAGGGTCTGCACGTTGTTCTTGGCGATCAGCTCGGAAACCAGGCTGTCGGGGTCGTTGGCGTCGCCGAAGTAGGTGGCGCGCCCGATGCAGGTGGTCACGCAGGTGGGCAGCTGGCCCACCTCGAGGCGGTGCAGGCAGAAGTGGCACTTGCGCGCGTTGCCCACCGGGGAGCCGTGGTCCTTGCGGTTCCAGTGCTTGGCGTACTCGAAGTTGGGCTTCTCTTCCCAGGCCGCGGCGCCCTTGCCCAGCGTGGCCGGGTTGTCGGCCTGCCGGCCGCCCTCGGCGTCGGTGGAATCGAGGCCGAAGTCGCTGGTGCGCGCCCCGTAGGGGCAAGCCGTCAGGCAGTAGCGGCAGCCGATGCACTTGTCGTAGTCGATGGCCACCACCCCGTCCGGGCGCTTCCAGGTGGCCTTGACCGGGCACACCGGCACGCAGGGCGGCTCGTCGCACTGCATGCAGGGGCGCGGCGTGAAGCGCAGCTTTACGTTGGGGAATTCGCCGAACTCCTCCTTGACCACCGGCCGGTAGACCACGCCCGGCGGCAGCTTGTTCTCGGCCACGCAGCCGATGGTGCAGGCGTCGCAACCCACGCACTTGCGCGTGTCGATCACCATGACCCAGCGCCGCTCTTCCACGGGCTTGGCCATGGCCGTGCGCAGCTCGCGCTGCATGCGCAGCAGCACGTCCTCGTCGGGGCGCGGCGCCACGCGCTCGAGGGTGTCCAAGCGCCGCGCGGTCCCCGGACCGGTCGGGTCGGGGGTGGACGTGTCGAGCCGGTCCTTGACCACGGCGGCGCCCGCCGCGGCCAGGCCCGCGCCCATCAACCCGCCCGCCCGTACGAACTCCCGTCGGTTCATCCCCATGGTTTCGTGTCCACCTTTCTTGCGAGGTCCGGATCGTCCCCCCTTCTATATGCGGGCGCGCGCCCGCCGAAAATGATCTCGCTCATATCGCGGCATGACGCGGGTCAGAGGGACGTCTGCGCCGCGTCATGGTGGCGCGGAAGGCGTGAGCTTAACGTGTTTGTGCAAAGGAGCGCACACATGCAAAGCAAGCAAACGAGCGCGCCCGCCGAGTTCGAACGCGAGGCCCAGTTCCTGAGCGCGCTGGCCCATCCGGCCCGCCTGGCGATCCTGCGGTTCCTGGCCGACGGGCCGCGCTGCGGTTGCGAGCTCGAACCGCTGCTGGCGCTGGACCACTCCACGGTCTCGCGCCACCTGGGCACGCTCCGGCGCGCCGGGGTGCTCGACAGCCACCGGGACGGCGTCAAGGTCATGTACGGAATCAAGGACGCGCGCGTGCTGGACCTCCTGCGCGACGCCTCCGACCTGGTCGTGGAGGACGCGCGCGCGGCGCTGGCGCGCCTGGAAGCCCGACTGGAGGTGTGAGATGAACTGGCTGTTCGATCCCGTCCTGCACGGCTGGGCCGCGCTGCTGGAGTATTTGTCCGCCCACGTGCTCACCTGCCTGGTCCCGGCGTTCTTCATCGCCGGGGCGATCGCGGTGTTCGTCTCCAAGGGCGCGATCATGAAGTACTTCGGCGCCGGGGCCAACCGCGCGCTGTCCTACGGCGTGGCCTCGGTGTCGGGCACGCTGCTGGCCGTGTGCTCGTGCACCGTGCTGCCGCTCTTTACGGGCATCTACAAGCGCGGCGCGGGGCTGGGGCCGGCGATCGCGTTCCTGTTCTCGGGGCCGGCGATCAACCTGCTGGCCATCGTGTACTCGGCGCGGCTGCTGGGCTTGGACATCGGCGTGGCGCGCGCGGTCGGGGCCGTGCTGTTTGCCATCGTGATCGGCCTGTCGATGGCGTTCCTGTTTCGACGGGAGGAGCGGGCGCGCCAGGAGGACGCCCCGGCGCTGGCGCTGGGCGACGAAAGCGAGAAGAAGCCCCCCGTGTTGCTGGCCTACTTCGCCGCCCTGGTCGGCATCCTCGTGTTCGGCGCGGCGGCGCGCTGGTGGGAGACCGGGATATTTGCGGCGGGCCTGGCCGTGGTGGTGACGCGCTGGTTCAGCTGGGACGAGGTGAAGGAATGGGTCGGCGCCACCTGGGACTTCGTGAAGCAGATCACGCCCTGGCTGCTGGGCGGCGTGTTTGTGGCCGGCATCATCCGCGCCTACATGCCCGAGGCCTGGATCGCGGCCACCGTGGGCGACAGCTCGTTGCTCTCGAACCTGTTCGCCTCGGTGGTGGGCGCGTTCTTCTACTTCGCCACGCTCACCGAGGTGCCGATCGTGAAATCGTTCATGGACCTGGGCATGGATAAGGGCCCGGTGCTGGCGCTGCTGTTGGCCGGCCCGGCGCTCAGTTTGCCCAACGTGCTCGTGATCCGCAGCGTGCTGGGCACCAAGAAGACGCTGGCCTACGTGGGCCTGGTGATCGTGCTGGCCACGATCGCTGGGATGGTCTTTGGAAGCTTTTAGACCAGCCAACAAGACCCGGATTGGCGTTGAACTGTTGGCTCATTACGCATGAGCGTGTTCGAATAGATGCTTTCAGAAAGGAGCGTTGTGAAAATCGAAATCCTGGGCACGGGCTGCCCCAAGTGCCAGAAGACCGAGAAGCTGGTGCAAAAGGCGCTGGACGAGCTGGACCTCTCCGCCGAGGTGGTCAAGGTGACCGATCCCAACCAGATCGCCGAGCGCGGCGTGTTCATGACGCCGGGCGTGGTGGTGGACGGCGAGGTCAAGTCGGTGGGCAAGGTGCCCTCGATCGGCGACCTGAAGAAGATGCTGGCCTGAGCGAGATGACAACCCGAGCGACGAGAAAGGAGCACGCGATGAAACGATGCGGACGGCTGCTGACGGTCTTGATCCTGCTGGCCGGCGCGCTGGCCTGGAGCGGGCTGCCCTCGGCGGCCGACGAGCCCGAATCCGCGCCGGCGAGCGTCGAGGTGGGCATGAAGGCGCCCGACCTCACGCTGCCCGTGCTGGACGGGGACGACGAGAAGATCAACCTCTACGAACAGGTGGAAACGTACGACGCGATCATGCTGTACTTCTTCTTCGCGGCCACCTGACCGACGTGCCCCTCCGGATGGATTCCGGAGATCCAGAAGGAACTGGACGGCCGCTACCAGGGCGAGAACGTGCAGGCGTTCGGGATCTCGACCGGCGACCCCGATTTCTACCTGCGCGAGTTCAAGAAACAGCTCGGAGCCCAATTCCCGTGGCTGCTGATGGACATCCGCCTGCCCAACCCCTACTACCAGGAGAAGTTCGACGCGTACCGCCTGGCCGAGGAGGACCCCACGCTGGTCGTGCTCGACACAAACGGGATCGTGCGCTTTTGGGATCAGGGCCAGGAAGGGCTCGACTACCGCGGCGCCTTCGACTTGGTGGGGGTGCTGCTCGAAGAGGCCCGGCAGGACAACGCCCCATAGGCCGAGGAGGGTGCAGTGGTTTTTGAGGACGAAGACGTCGGCTTCGACGACGACAAACGGGCGGTGCAGTTTCCCTTCAGCATGATGGCCATGTGCATGAACATGGCGGCGACGATGTCGGCCCAGGCCATGCACACGGCGCGGGAGGGGATGAGCGCCTGCGCCCACATGATGGGAGCGCAGGCCGGCCCCCGGCAAGATTCGGAACCAAAGGCGGACCCGCCGGCGTAACACGCGAGCCGAAGGCGTCCCGCCGTGGAAGGGAACGACCCATGGAAACGCCAATGGAGCTGTTGACACAGTTCGCGCCGGAATTCGCGCGCAACCAGATGGATGAGAGGTCCTTGCTGTTCGAGCACGGGGACTATCAGGCCATCCCGGGCAAGTACAAGTTGCTGATCGGCATCGCCGCCGCCGCCATCGCCGGCTCGGACACGTGCACCCAGATGTGGGTCAAGATGGCCCGAGACCAGGGCGCGACCAGCGAGGAAATCGTCGAGGCCGTCATGGTCGCGCGCTACATGAAGCAGGCGACGGTCAACGACACGGCGGCCAACGCGTTGCGGCTGCTGGCGTCGGGGTGAGCCCGACCGGCGACAAGCGCGGCGGCAAGCGGACTGACACCGTGGGGCGCGTGGGGCGCAAGGCCCTCGCGCCCCACGCGCAGGGGAGGAAAACCATGAACGTACTCAAGCGCGTCCTGACCGTTTCCCTCTCGCTCTTGGTCGTCCTGAGCGTGGCCGCCCTGGTCTACAAAGAGCTCGCGCCCAGCGCCCCCGGCCAAGCGGACGGGGCCCCGGCCCCTTCCGCAGACGCCGCTGCCGGGACGCGGCTGGTCGCGTATTACTTCCACGGGGACCAGCGCTGCGCCAGTTGCCTGGAGATCGAGGCGCGCTCGCGGGAGGCGCTGGAGACGTACTTCGCTGAGGAGCTGCGGGAGGGCACCGTTGCGTTTAAGACCGTCAACGTCCAGCGGCCGGCGAACCAACACTACATCCAGGAGTTCGCGCTCTACGCGCCCGCCTTCATCGTGGCGCGGCAGGGGGAACGGTCGAGCTACCGGGACCTGACCCAGGCCCTGTACCAAAAGGCGGTCGGCACGTGGGAGGAATACGTCTTGCACGTGCGGGACGAGGTGCGGGCGCTGTTGCGGGCGGATCCTTAGTATGGCGCTGCCGCTGGCGCTGTTGACCGCCCTGTGGCTGGGGGTTTCGACCTCGATCAGCCCCTGCCCGTTGGCCACCAACATCACGGCCATGTCGTTTGTCTCCTCGCGCCTGGGCACGCGGGGCAGCGCCCTGTGGGCGGGCGCGGTCTACACGCTGGGCCGGAGCTTGACCTACGTCCTGCTGGGCTATCTGATCGTGGAGGCGGCCGTCAACGTGCCGTGGCTTTCGCAGTCGCTGCAGTCCCTCAACCAGGTGCTGGGGCCGGTGTTGATCGTGGCCGGCATGTGCCTGCTGGGTCTGATCCGGGTCGATTTCCCCCGCCTGCTGCCCTCGGGCGCGCTGGCGTCGCGCTGGCTCGGCCGCGGGCAGGCGGGCGCGTTGCTGTTGGGGATCGTGCTGGCGCTCGCCTTTTGCCCGGTGTCGGCGGCGCTGTTCTTCGGCGGGCTGGTGCCGCTGGCCGTCCAGGCGGATGCGAGCGTGGCCATGTCGCTGGCCTACGGGATCGGGACCGGCTTGCCGGTGCTGGCCTTCGCCGTGCTCGTGTCCCTGGGCGCGGCCTACGTGAACACGGCGTTCCAGGCGCTGGCCAAGCTCGAACGCTACACCAAGGGCGTCACGGGGACCGTCTTCGTCCTGGTGGGCGTCTATTACGTGCTGGCCTACGTGTTCGAGGTGGTGCCCTAGCCGGTGGCCTTGACCCACAAGCAGGACACTCTATGCAATTTGCTAGAAAAAGGCTGAAAAATCAAAGGCAAAAACGCAATAGAGGGGTGACGGCATGGCTGCAATGCATCAACCGCTACCTCATCCAAATCCTGCTTGTCGTTATTTTGGCCGCGTTGGTGGTCGGATACGCGTTTCCGGACCTGGGCTCCCAGTTGCAACCATTCTATCCGGTTTGTCTGTTTGTCATGCTCTATCCGATGATGGTGGGAATCAGGCTTGAGGAGGTGTCTGGTGCCGCCCGGCGGCTTGGCTTCATCGTCGTTGCCATGTCGTTGAACTACCTTCTGTCGCCGCTGGTCGCGGCCGGTTTGGCCGACGTGTTTCTTTCGTCTCATCCGGATTTCGCGGTGGGGCTGATCCTGACCGGCGTGGTGCCGTGTGCGGGCATGATCATCGCCTGGACCGGGATGGCCGGAGGCACCGTCCCATTGGCGCTGCTTGTGACCGTGCTAAGCTTGCTGGCCGGGATCGCGCTGATACCGGCTTGGATGCTGGCCCTTGCCGGCGCATACGTGCCGATCGATGCCGTCAACATGTTGGCAACGATCTTAATGGCCATCATCGTCCCGTTGATCCTGGGGAATCTCACCCGCATCGGGTTGGTCCAATGGAAAGGGCAAAAGACGTTCGATTCCTTGAAGCCGATGTTTCCCGCTGTCTCCGCGCTGGGCATGTACGCCGTCTTCTTCATTTCGATGAGCGCCGAGAGTCGCGCCCTGATCCAACATCCGGAGTATTTGATGGTCATTGCCTTGCCGCTGTCGCTTTTTTACGCGCTCAGTTTCGGCGCCGCCATCCTCGCCGCGCGCCTGGGCAGAATGAATTTCGCGGACATGGTCGCGCTGACCTACGGCGTAGGGGGGAAGAACATTTCCATCGCCCTTGCCTTGGCCGTGCTCTTTTTCTCGCCGCTGACGGTCATGATTATTGCCGTCAAACCACTGATCCAGGTGCTGTTTATGGCGGGCTTTTACCGTCTAGCTCCCCATCTGAAAGCACGGTGGAAAGGCACTGTGAAAGGATAGCGTATGTCCCACGCTCATTCTGGCTCGACCACTTCAAGAGGTCGGCTGCTGGCGACCCTGCTGCTCAATTGGAGCATCACGATCGCCGAATTGGTTGGGGGCTTGTGGTCCGGCAGCCTTTCGCTTTTGTCGGATGCGTTGCACAACTTCAGCGACGGGTTGGCCATCATCATCGCCTACCTGCACCTGTTCAGCGATGCGATCTCCAGCCTCGCCGTCATGCTTGGGGGAATGGCCATTTCCCTCCTCGGCATATACTGGCTTGACCCGCTGCTGACCCTCCTCATCTCGTTATACGTGCTGAAAGAAAGTTTTCGCATCGTCGGAGAGGCGACAGATATGTTGTTGATGGCCTCTCCGGAGGGTCTTTCGCTAAGCGAGCTCCAACGGGCGGTCGAACTCATCCCCGGCGTGGACAACCTCCACCACGCGCACCTGTGGCAGCTCAACGAGCATGACGTCCACTTTGAGGCGCACCTTGAGGTCGGGGAAAACCTGTCGATTAGGCAGGCACAAGCGCTTGGCAAACGCGTTGAAAACCTGCTGGAAGCGTCGTTTGGGATCAACCACGTCACCGTGCAATTCGAGTGCGACGCTTGTAGCTCGAAAGCCTTGTTGAAATCGGAGGCATCTTCATGAACCTGGAATATGACGTCAGCGCCGAGCAAGTGATCCCCAACATCTCGACGGCGCGAGCCAAGCGGGCGCAACTCTACTTCGATTCATCACCGCAACAGAGCACACACTTGATGAACCCGGCCGAGTTGTTGCTCAGCGCGTTTGCGGCCTGCCTACTCAAGAACGTGGAGCGCTTTGCCGAGAAGCTGCGTTTCTCCTACCAGCGCGCGGGAATTCACGTCCACGGCGTGCGCGAGGAACCGCCGCCACGTATCGCCCAGATCACCTACGAGCTGACGCTTTGGACCGATGAATCCCCGCAACGCGTGGACCTGCTCGACCGCAACCTGCAGCGGTACGGCACGATCTTCAATACTTTGTCGCAAAGCTGTGATATTCAGGGAACGATCGACACAAAGACACCCCTTCGAGGAGAGGAGACCCATGCCTGATCCCAAATTCGCCAAGCCTTGGCATGGCGTACCCCGCGAGCGGGTTGACTGGCACCCCACGGTCGACGAGGACGCCTGCATGTGTCAGTTCACCCCCGGCCAATATCTGGAGGTCTGGACGCCCGGCGCCCCCTGGCTGTCGCGCACCTATTCCGTCGGCAGCGCGCCGCGCGAGGACGGGCGCGTTGAGCTGCACTTGCGCCGCGTGGACGGCGGACGCTTCACCGGGTGGGCTTTTGAGAAGATGGAAGTGGGCGATGTGTTGACCGTGCGGGGCCCGCTGGGGCACTTCGTGATCCGCTCGCCGCTGGATCGGCCTTTGCTCCTGGTGGCGCGCGGCACGGGCTTTGCTCCCATCAAAGCGATGATCGAACAGCAGCTTCAGCTGACGCCCCGGCGCGACCTGATCCTCTTTTGGGGCGTGACCGACACGGACGACTTCTACGAGCTGGACCTGCTCCAACGCTGGGCCAAGGACGTGCCCCGTGAGCACATCACCGTAGATGCATTTGGAGGATAAGCGTGAGCACCTCAATTTCAGGAGCGTACGCCGCATGAAGCGCAGATCGAAGTGGATCTTTGTCGGGCCGTCGCATCGGCGCGCGCGCGTGGCCCGGGTCGAGCCGCTGGCCGAGCTGGCCAAGCTCCGGCTGCGCGAGAACGGCGAGCCGCTGGTCGCGCTGCCGCCCGCGTTCTCCGCTACCCAGATCGGTTGCGGGAACGCCGGCACCCCGTCGCTGTGGGCGCGGCGCACGGTGGCAAGCATGCTCCAGCGCGCCCAAGCCCACCTGCCTTCAGGCTATCGGCTGCACGTGTTCAGCGCCTGGCGCTCGTTGGCCGAACAGCGCCGGGAATACCGGCAGATGTACGGGCAGTTGGGAGCGGAACACCCCGAGTGGCCGGAGAACATCCTGCGGCGCGAGACGAACCGCTTCGTGCACCCGCCGGACCACGCCGTCCCGCCCGGACACTGCACGGGCGGGGCCCTCGATCTGGTGGTCCTCGGCCCGGACGGGCGGCTGTTGGACATGACCGCGCCGGAGCGCTGGGCGCAATCCCCTTGCGAAGCGCGTCGCACCGCGCCGACGTTCACCGACCACATCGACCCCACGGCGCGCGAGCACCGCGCCGTGCTCGTCGCCGCCATGAGCGCGGCGGGCTTCACCAACTACGGGGGCGAGTGGTGGCACTGGTCCTACGGCGACCACGCCTGGGCCTGGCGGCTGGGGCGCAAGACCGCACTTTACGGGCCGATGGGCCAAGCGTCAGACGTCTGACCGCGCGCGGCCGTGCTGGAGGAACTGGAAAGGACATCGTCATGATCGTGATGGCCTCGATTCTCGTCCTGTCGCTGGCGGGCATCGCCGACTCGCTGTATTTGTTCTACGAACACCTGGGGCACGAGGTGATGTGCCTGACCGACACCGGCTGCGCCGCGGTTGACGCGTCTCCCTATTCCGAACTGGCGGGCGTGCCGGTGTCGCTGCTGGGGCTGGGCTCGTACCTCGCCCTGTTCGCGCTGACCGCGTTGGGGCTGCGTTATCGCTCCCTTCGTCCCGCTTGGATCCACCTAGGGATATTTGGGATCTCGCTGGTCGGGGTGCTCTATTCCGCCTATCTGACCTATCTGGAGCTTTACGTGATCCACGCCGTGTGCAGTTGGTGCGTGATCTCGGCGGGCCTCATCGCCCTGATCTTCGCGCTGTCCTTGTTTGGCCTGCGCGCTGAGCGCGCCGGGCAAACCCCAAGGTCGGGTTGAGCGGGTGTCGGGCGCTTGCTTTCCCACCCTCTATATGCTAAAATGCGCATATCAGCAGATGGAGGCAGAATGGAACAGCTTATCCACGCGCTCAAAGCGCTGGCGGACCCCACGCGCCTGCGCCTGCTCAAGGCGGTCCACGGCGCGGCCACGGGGGTGTGCGTGTGCGAGCTGGTGGACGCCCTGGAGCAGCCGCAATACCAGGTTTCCCGCCACCTGGCCCCGCTCAAGGACGCGGGCTGGCTGCAAGATGAGCGCCACGGCACCTGGGTCTACTACCGGGTCCCGAGCGAGCTTGCGCCCTGGCGACAAGCGACGCTGGCGGCGCTGGCGCAAATGGACGACCCCGCCTTCGAGCAAGACTTAAAGCGGCTTCGGCAACGCCTCGCCCAGCGCGAGGGTGGGTTGTGCGTGGTGGGCTATAAGGACTGAGTGCGAGCGATCTTGACGGAAGCGAGGTTGGTACGGTGAACGAACGAACGACGACGAAGCGAGCGATGAGCCCCATCCCGATCAGGCCCGACAAGGCGCGCGTCGAGGTGTTCGACCCCCCGATGTGTTGTGCCAGCGGGGTGTGCGGCCCGGAACCGGACGAGCGCCTGGCGCGCTTCTCGGCCGACCTGAATTGGCTCGAGCGCCAGGGCGTGACGGTGCGCCGCTACAACCTGGCCCAGGAGCCAACGGCGTTTACGGCCCATCCCGAGGTCGCGCGGATCGTCAACGAAACCGACGGGGACGGCTTGCCGGTCGTGGTCGTCGACGGCCGGGTGGTCAGCCAACAGGCATACCCGACGCGGCAACGACTGGCCGAACTGGCCGGGCAGGCCGCGACGGACAATGAGCAACCCGCGACCGCGGAACGATCCTCGATCTTCGACGAGCGGATCGCGGAACTGGTCGCCATCGGCGCGGCGATCGCCGCCAACTGCGAGCCGTGCCTGAAATATCACCATCGCAAGGCCTCGGAGCTGGGCGTCGCCGACGAGGACATGGTCCAGGCGGTGAACGTCGCGCTGCGGGTCAAAGAGCAGCCGGCAACGATGATGGTCCAACTGGCACAGCGCCTGTTGGCCCCCGAAGCGGCCCAGCCCGGCGGCGAATGTGACGGCGGCTCGGGCACGAGCGGCTGCTGCTGAGCCAATCGTCCATAACAGGAAGGTGTGACAACCATGGTGTGGTACGAACAAGCCAATCGATTTCTGTTCTTCACGGGCAAGGGCGGCGTGGGCAAGACCTCGCTGGCGTGCGCCACCGCCGTCAAGCTGGCCGACGCCGGCCAGCGGGTGCTCCTGGTGAGCACCGACCCGGCCTCCAACTTGGGCCACGTCTTTGAGACGGAGATCGGCCAGCAGGAGCCGACCCCGATCCCGCAGGTCGAGCACCTGCAAGCGCTGAACATCGACCCGGAGGCGGCGGCGCAGGCGTACCGGGATCGCATCGTCGGGCCGGTGCGCGACCGTCTGCCGGCCAAGGCGGTGCGCCAGATGGAGGAGGAGCTGTCCGGGGCCTGTACGACCGAGATCGCGGCGTTCGATGAGTTCACCGCACTGCTGACGGATCCGCAGGTCATGGTGGATTACGACCACATCGTGTTCGACACCGCGCCCACGGGCCACACGCTGCGCCTGCTGAAGCTGCCCAGCGCCTGGTCGGACTTCCTGGAGACCAACCCAAGCGGCGCCTCCTGCCTCGGCCCGCTGGCGGGCCTGGAGAAACAGCGACAACAGTACCGGTCGGCGGTTGCGACGCTGGCCGACGGCTCGCAGACCGCGATCGTCCTCGTCAGCCGTCCACAGCAGGCGGCGCTGGCCGAAGCGGCCCGCACCAGCGGCGAACTGGCCGCGCTCGGGGTCGTCAATCAACGGCTGATCGTCAACGGGCTGATGCCCGAGGCCGCCAGCGATGACCCGCTTGCGCGGGCCATGCAGCAGCGCGACCGGCAGGCGATGGAGCCGTTGCCCGCCGCCTTGGCGCATCTCCCCATCGACCGGGTGGCGCTGCAGCCGGTGAACCTCGTCGGCATCGCGGCGTTGCGGACCTTGCTGAACGGCGACGGACAAACAACCGCCACCTCCGTGGCGGACTCAAACGCGCTCTCGACGCTGGACGTGCCCTCGCTGGGCGAGCTCGTCGACGCGATCGAAGCCGACGGCCGTGGCCTGGTCATGGTCATGGGCAAGGGCGGCGTGGGCAAGACGACGATCGCGGGGGCCGTCGCCGTCGCGCTGGCGTCGCGCGGCCACGATGTGCACCTGACCACTACCGACCCGGCGGCGCACGTCGCCGCGACAATCGCATCCGAGCTCGATCACCTGCAAATCAGTCGGATCGACCCGCAAGTGGAGACCGACCGCTACCGCCAACACGTACTGGAAACCAAGGGCAAGCACCTCGACGCCCAGGGGCGGGCCCTGCTGGAGGAAGACCTGCGCTCGCCCTGCACCGAAGAGATCGCGGTGTTTCAGGCCTTTTCAAAGGCCATCCGCGAGGCGCGACAGAAGTTCGTCGTGATGGACACCGCGCCGACCGGCCACACGCTGATGCTGCTAGACGCGACCGGATCGTATCACCGCGACATCATGCGGCACGCCAAAAACGACGCGAAGGTCACCACGCCGATGATGCGCCTGCAGGACCCCGGGCAGACGAAGATGCTGCTCGTGACCCTGCCGGAGACCACGCCCGTGCTGGAGGCGTCAGCCTTGCAGGAGGACCTGCGCCGCGCGGGGATCGAGCCGTGGGCCTGGGTGATCAACGCCTCGCTGGCGGCGGCCGGCCCGCGCGATCCGCTGCTGGTGTCCCGGGCAGAATCGGAAAGCGCGCAGATTCGCAAGGTTTGCGATGAGCTGGCCGAGCGCGTCGGGCTGGTGCCCTGGTTGGCCCGGGAGCCGGTGGGCGTTGAGGCGTTGCGGGCGCTGACCCGGTCGGCGGAAAGGCGCGCCGCCCAAGCGGCGCAATCGCTGTAGAGGAGTGCGACTCATGGCAAAGACCATTGAAGCCAAAGCCGGCAAGGCCGCGGGAATCAGCTTCTTCGAAAAGAACCTGACGCTGTGGGTTCTCCTGTGTATGGTCGCGGGCGTTTTGATCGGGAAATATCTGCCTGCCGTCCCGGCGCTGTTGTCCCAATTCGAATACGCGCAGGTGTCCATCCCCATCGCGGTGTTGATCTGGCTCATGATCTATCCCATGATGATGAAGGTTGACTTTGCCAGCATCAAAGACGTGGGCAAAAACCCCACGGGGCTGTTTGTCACCTGGGGCGTCAACTGGCTGATCAAACCCTTCTCCATGTTCGGCATCGCCGCGTTCTTTTTTTACGTGGTCTTTGAAGCGCTGATCCCGCCGGATTTGGCCCGGGACTACTTGGCTGGCGCCGTGTTGCTGGGCGCCGCGCCCTGCACGGCCATGGTCTTTGTCTGGAGCCATTTGACCCGCGGCAACCCCGCTTACACGGTCGTGCAGGTGGCCACCAACGACCTGATCATCCTGATCGCCTTTACCCCGATCGTGGCGTTGTTGCTGGGGGTGGGGGGCATCAGCATCCCGTGGAGCACCCTGCTGTTATCGGTCTTCCTCTTCGTGGTGATTCCGCTGGCCGGGGGCATTGTCACCCGCAACCTGGTGATCAAGAACAGGGGGGAAGGGTATTTCAACGAATCGTTTATTCCCAAATTCAACCACGTCACCATCGCGGGGTTGCTGTTGACCCTGGTCCTCATCTTCTCTTTCCAGGGGGAGGTCATCCTCGACAACCCCTTGCACATCGCGTTGATCGCCATTCCTTTGGTCCTTCAGACGCTGTTTATTTTCTTCATCGCCTATTTGAGCTGTAAGAAGCTGTGCCTGTCACATGACGTCGCCGCGCCCGCGGGGATGATCGGCGCCTCCAACTTCTTCGAGTTGGCGGTTGCCGTGGCCATCACCTTGTTCGGCGCCTCTTCTCCCGCGGTTTTGGCCACCGTCGTGGGGGTTCTGGTCGAGGTGCCGGTGATGCTCTTCCTGGTCAAGGTCGCCAATCGGACCACGGCCTGGTTTCCAACCGGACAAGGCAGCTAGGCGGGAGCTACAAAGGATCTCTGCCAAGGAGGAAAAGCATGTTCAAGCGATTGATTGTCGCAACGGACCTTTCTCCGGCCTCCTACTCGGTGGTAAGCTGCCTGGGAGGGTTGCAAGCCTACGGCGCGGAACAAGCCCTTCTGCTCCAGTGTCTCAACTTCGGTGAGGCGGCTTCGGCAGCTTATTCCTACGATACCGAACCGCTCGACACGATGCTCAACGAGCAAAAGGCGATCTTGGAAAAACAGGGTTTTGTGGTCGAGGCCAGAACCGTGGTCGGGGCCGCCAAGCAGGCGATCATCCGGATCGCGGTCCAGGAGGATTACGGTCTGGTCGTAGTCGGAACCCAGGGGCACTCCCTGGTCGAAGAGAGATTGCTCGGCGGGGTCGCGTACGGCGTCATCAACAACGCTGTCAAGCCGGTGCTGGTGGTGCCGGTCCAGAAAAAACCAGGTGAGGAGAACGCCTGCGAGCCGGTGGCCCGTTGTCGCTTCAGCGACCATGTCCTGTTCGCCACCGATTTCTCGAACATCGCCGACAACGCGTTCACCTATGTCGAGCAGCTGGTGTCCCGCGGCGCCCAGCAGGTCACCCTGGTCCACGTTCAGGACAAGATCAAGCTGGAGCCGCTGGAGCCGTACCTCAGGGAGCGGCTGGAAGAGTTCAACGCACATGACCGAGGCCGTCTCGAAAACCTGAAACGGGTGCTCCTGAAGCAAGGGGACCTTCAGATCGATACCGAAGTCCGTTACGGGATCCCCTACCAGGAGATCACCCGCCTGACTCGGGAGCGCAACGCGCACCTGGTGGTGATGGGCACGCAGGGACGCGGCTTCGTCGGGGAGTTCTTTTTGGGCAGTGTGAGTCACAATGTAGCGCGCCATTCGTGCGCGCCTGTGTTATTGATCCCGGCCCTGCGATAGAAGCAACAGGGATGCCCAGGGGCGCTAAAGGCTGTACCTGGCAACGCGATGAACACCAGGTGGTGGGGCTTATCCCGAGCCGGGCCGGCCTCGTGCCGCTCAATGGGCACGACTGGTACGATCAAGTGTTCGTGCCCCGAATCTCGCCACTCACGCTGGGGGCGCTGCTGTTTGCGATCGTGGTCATGTTCTGGTCAGTTTTTGGATGGCCTTGCGGGTCAGGGTCGACTACCCCCGCGCCGCCACGCTGGCGTTCACGGCCTCGGGCAACAACGTCGAGCTGGCCATCGCGGTGTTCGGCATCCCCTCGCCGGTGGCCTTTGCCGCCGTGGTCGGGCCGCTGGTCGAGGGCTCGGTGCTGATCAGCTTGGTCAACCCGAGCCTGTATTTCGCGCGCCGGCGCCGCGGCGCGGCGCGCTGAGCGGCGTGCGCGCCTTCATCAGGCCGGTGCGGGAGGCGGACGCCAGCGCCGTCGCCGCGCTCTTGAACGCGATCGTGCGGGCCGGGGCGTACACGGTACTGGCGGAGGCGACCGAGGCCGACCAGCGCGCCTTCATTCGCGGCCTGCCCGCGCGGGGCATCTACCACGCGGCCGTGTGCAGCGAAAGCGGGCGGGTGCTGGGCGTGCAGGACGTGCTACCGCTGGCGGATGACGCCGAGCTGGGCGAGATCAGCACGTTCGTCGCGCTGGAGGCGCACCGCCGGGGCGTGGGAGACCGCCTGTGCGCCGCGACGTTTGCAGCGGCGCGGGCGCTGGGTTTCCGCGCGCTGCGCGCCACGATCCGCGCCGACAACCGGGGCGCCGTGGCCTTCTACCGCGCCCAGGGGTTCGAACTGGTCGGTACCTTGCCCGGGTACGCCCTCGTCAACGGCCGCCGCGTAGGTGGCGTGCTGGCGCAGCGGCGGCTGAGAGATTGAGGCACGTCATCTCGGCGTCATGATTGAGAGCCCATCTTCAAGCGGGGACACCTGAAAGCATGATGGACTGGACGGCCTGCCCGGCTGTCGAGGAGTTTCTTCCGTGGTTCCCCGTGGTTGAACGGGCCCAGGTGGGAGCCGTGCTCGCACACGCGGCCAAGGGAGGCCAACGACGAAGGGCTCCCCCAAGCGCCGCTGCGGGCGCTTGGGGGAGAGGAGAATTCCCGACGGCT
>CAZNGF010000048.1:0-23912 GCA_964572855.1 uncultured Thermotogae bacterium
TTGATGCACGAGTGTGAACTGAAGTTGACCCGGTTTCGTGGACACATTAAGACTTCAAATGAAAGGAGTCCACGATGCCGCGTATGCGCCCCCCCTTGAGGCTTGCTGTATAGTTCCCCCGCCAAACCTCACCGCGTCGGCGTACTTGCCGCCGCCCCCTCGCCCAGCGCGACGCCCGCCTCGAGGGCGCGGGCGTTGAGCTCGCGGTGTTTGGCCGGCACGCGGTTCAGCACGGCCGCGCGCAGGCTCTCGGGCGTGACCAGCCCCAGCAGCGCGTTGAGCGCGCCGAGCGCCACGACGTTGGCCGTGACCTTGCGCCCCGTGGCCTCGACGGCCGCCGCCGTGAGGGGCAGGAAGCGCACGCGCGGGTCGCGCTCGTCGGGCGCGGGCACGAACGTCGCGTCCACCAGCACGGCCGTCTCGGGGCCGATCTGGCCGATGAACTTGGCATACGCCTCCTCGGACAGGCACAGCAGCACGTCGGGCACGTCGACCTGCGGGTAGGCGACCTTGCGCTCCGACAGGATGACCTCGGCGCGGCTGGCGCCCAGGCGCGCCTCGGGGCCGTAGCTCTGGGTCTGCACGACGTTGAGCCCGTCCCGCATGGCCGCCTCGCTCAGGACCACGCCGGCCGTGATCACGCCCTGCCCGCCGCGCCCGCTGAGCCGGATGCCCAATCGCTCCAGGTTCATTCCTCCTCCCCCGCCGCGGCCGCGGCGCGCGCGCAGAGCGCGCGGTAGCGTTCGACGTACTCGGGCCGGGACTCGGCGCGGAAGATCCCGGTGTCCAGGTGCGTCATCGCCGCGGGCTTCTCGGCCGGCACCTCAAGGTCGCTTGGGTCGTCGGTGCGTTCCTTGATGGCGCGCAGCATGGCGTAGGGGTTGCGCAGCCCGTTGGCGCGCCCGAAGTAGGTCGGGCAGGCCGTGAGCACCTCGACCAGCGCGAAGCCGGGGTGCGCGAGCGCCGCCCGCAGGAACGCCTGCAGGTCCTGGAAGTCGTAAGTGGTGGTGCGGGCCACGAAGCTCGCCCCCGCGGCCAGCGCCAGCTTGGCCAGGTCGAAGTCGGGCTCGATCGAGCCCCAGTGGCTGGTGGCGCTGCGCCCGCCCTGGGGCGTGGTGGGCGCGAGTTGGCCGCCGGTCTGGCCGTAGATCCCGTTGTTGAACACGACGGCTGTCAGGTCGATGTTGCGCCGGCAGGCGTGGATCAGGTGGTTGCCCCCGATGCCCGAGGCGTCGCCGTCGCCCATGACCGCGATCACGTGCAGGCGCGGCCGGGCCAGCTTGACGCCGGTGGCAAAGGCCAGCGCGCGCCCGTGGGTCGCGTGCAGCGTGTTGCAGTCCAGCACGAACGCCGTGCGGCCCGCACACCCGATGCCCCCGATCACGGCCACCTCGTCCTTGTCCCAGCCCAGCTCGGCCACGGCCGAGACCAGCCCCTTGACCGCGACGCCGTTGCCACAGCCGGGGCACCAGACGTGCGGCAGCTTGTCGGCCCGCAGGTAGTCCTGATAGCTCAGGGTCATGTGCCCCTCCCTCGCGCGCCCTGGGGCACGGCCAGCGCCTGCCGCACGCGCTCGACGATCCGAACGGGCGGGAGCAGGTGGCCGTCCACCTGGTTGAGTCCCTCCACGCGGACGCCCGCCGCCCCCCGGTGCACGCTGCGCTCGACCTCGCGCACGAGCTGGCCCAGGTTGAGCTCGGGCACGAGCACGTACCCCAGTTGGGGCGCGATCCCTTCCAGCAGGTACCCCGGGAAAGGCCAGAGCGTCTTCAGGTCCAACAACCCGATGCGCGCCCCCTCGGCGCGCAGGCTCCGCACCGCGCTCTCGGCCGCGCGCGTCGTGATGCCGTAGCTCACGATCAGCGCCTCGCAGTCGTCCAGGTGGTGCGCTCCGTAGCGCGCGATCTCGCTGATGCGCGCCTCGAGCTTGTCGACCATGCGCACGAGCTCGCGCCCGGCGGGCTCGCCCCCGGCCGGGAAGCCGCGCGCGTCGTGGGCCATGCCGGTCACGCTGTAGCGCGCGCCCTCGCCGAAGGGCAGGAAGGTCTCGCCGCCGAAGGGGACGAAGTCGGCCACGCGCTCGGGGCGCTTGCGGTTGGCCACCGCCAGCTCGCCCGGCTCGGGCCAGCGGATGTTCTCGCGCATGTGGCTCAACACCTCGTCCAGCAGCAGCACGACCGGCACGCGGTGCGTCTCGCTCAGGTTGAAGGCCTCGACGGTCAGCTCGAAGGCGTCGCGCACGGTGGCAGCCGTGAGCACGATCACGGCGTGGTCGCCGTGCGCCCCCCAGATCGCCTGCATCACGTCGCCCTGGGCGGTCTTGGTGGGCTGGCCGGTCGAGGGGCCCCAGCGCTGGCTGTCGACGATCACGCACGGGGTCTCGGTCATGGAGGCATATCCGAGCCCCTCCTGCATGAGCGAGAAGCCCGGCCCCGAGGTCGCGGTCATGGCCTTGGCCCCGGCCCAGCTGGCGCCCGTGATCGCCGCGATCGAGGCGAGCTCGTCCTCCAGCTGGATGAACGTGCCGCCGCGGCTGGGCAGCTCGCGGCTCAGGATCTCCATCACCTCCGAGCTCGGCGTGATCGGGTAGCCCGCGAAAAAGTCGCAGCCCGCGTACAGCGCGCCGTAAGCGCACGCCTCGTTGCCCTGCACCAAGCGCTGTTCGCTCATGCGGGCACCCCGCTTTCCTGTTCCTTGACGACCCAGATGGCGAAATCCGGGCAGCGCGCCTCGCAGAGCCCGCAAAACACGCAGGCGGCCGGCTCGGTGACCACGATGCGGCCGCGCTCGTCCAGCGCCAGGATCCCGGCCGGGCAACTCTCGACGCAGAGCTCGCAGCCCTTGCAGTAAGCCGGCCGGGTGGCCAGGTCGAACGCGCCCTGGCGGTGGTGATACACCCCGTCCTCGGTCTCGGTCCGCACGGGCACCGAGGCGTGCTCCGGCGGTGTCGCGCGTTGCCCGGAGAGCCGGCGGTGCAGCGCGCGCGCGGCGCGCTTGCCGTCGCGCACGGCCTCGACGGCCGTGGCCCCGCCGTTGACGCAGTCGCCGCCCGCATACACCCCCGGGCGGCTGGTGCGCAGCTCGGCGTCCACGCGCACGCGCCCGCCCTCGAGCGCGACCCCGAGTCGCTCGAACAGCCAAGCGCGCGGCCGCTGGCCCAACGCGCGGATCACGGTGTCGGCCTCGACCACAAAGTCCGACCCCTCAACGGGCACGGGCCGGGGGCGGCCGGAGGCGTCCGGCGAGCTCAGTTCCATCTGCAGACATTCGACCGCGCGCACGCGACCCGTGCCCAGGAAGCGTCGCGGCTGCACCAGCCAGCGGAAGGACACGCCCTCGCGCTCGGCGGCGGCCGTCTCGTGGGCGTAGGCCGGCATCTGCTCGCGCGTGCGCCGGTAGAGCACGGTCGCCTCGGCCCCCAACCGCACGGCCTCGCGGGCCACGTCGATCGCGGTGTTGCCGCCGCCGATCACGGCCACGCGCCGCCCGAGCGCCAGGTCGAGCTCGGTGAGCCGGTGGCCCTTGACCCGCTCGATGAAGTCCAGCGAGTCCCAGACCCCGTCCAGCTCCGAGCCCGGCAGCTCGACCTGCACGTCGCCGCCGAGCCCGACGCCCAGGAAGACGGCCTCGTAGGCGTCCAGCGCCTCGAACGGGACGGCTATCCCGAGCGCGGCCTCAAAGCGAAAGTCCACGCCGAGCGCGCGCAGCGAATCGACCTCCTGCGGCAGCGGCTCGTAGCCTTGCTTGTAGGGCGCGATGCCGTAGGTCACCAGCCCCCCGGGCAGCGGCCGGGCCTCGAACACCGTGACGGCGTAGCCGAGGCGCGCCAGCTCGGCCGCGGCGCTCAGCCCGGCCGGGCCGGCACCCACGACGGCGACGGGTTTGCCGACGGGCTTGGCCGGGAGCGCGGACCCGGGTCGGTTCTCCCGCAAGGCCGTATCGGTGGCGAAGCGCTGCAGCCGGCCGATCTCGACCGCGCGCCTGCCTTCCTCGTGCAGCACGCAGGCGCCCTGGCACAGCGCCTCGACCGGACACACCCGGGCGCAACTCCCGCCCAGGACGTTTTCGGAAAAAATCGTGCGCGCGGCGGCCAGCGGGTCGCCCGCGCGGATCTGACGGATGAAGCGCGGCACGTCGATCTCCGCGGGGCACGCCGCGGCGCAGGGCGCCGGCGCGTTGGGACCGCCGCACTGCAGGCAGCGTTCGGATTCGAGCAGGGCTTGGGGGGCGTTCAGGGGCGGGTGGAGCTCCTGAAACACCCGGCCGGGAAGCGCTTCGGCGTCGGCGGGTTGGTCGTTCATGGTCCTCCCCTTCGGTTGGCGGGCCGCGGCGGGGTTGGCGACGGCGCGGCCCGCGCGGCCGGTGGGAACGGGTCCCGGAGGGAGCGCACGCGCGGCGTCGGCGCGGGACGTCCGAGACGCATCGGTTAACCCCGCTCCCGATATAAGGGATTAGGCCGGGGGGCGCGATGATCGCGCTCAACCGATGCCATGACGGCGGTCAGGTTTGGCCGGTGCGGGCAGGCAGCGGGGGGCGAGGGGGGCGTGCGCGCCTCCCCCCTCGCGTGCGCGGGTTACTGGCCGGTGAAGTTGGGCTTGCGCTTCTCGACGAAGGCGCTCAGGCCCTCTTGTGCGTCCTGGGTGGCGAACAGCCGGTTCTGGAGCTCGCGCTCCAGCGCCAGGCCGCCGCGCAGGTCCATCTCGGTGCCTTCCTGGACCGAACGCTTGATGAGGCTGATGGCCTTGGACGGGCCGCTGGCGATGCGCTCGGCGTAGGCAAGCGTCTTGTCCCAGAACTCGGCCTCGTCGTAGACGTGCTCGACCAGGCCCATCTGCAGCGCCTCGTCAGGGGAGAGCAGCCTTCCCGTGATCATGAGGTCGAGCGCGCGGCCCTTGCCGACCAGGCGCGGCAGGCGCTGCGTTCCGCCCGTGCCGGGCAGCACGCCCAGCGTGACCTCGGGCAGCCCGATGACGGCCTGGGGCCGGCGGGCCATGAAGCGCAGGTCGCAGGCCAGCGCCATCTCGAGGCCGCCGCCCACGCACGTCCCGTTGAGCGCGGCGATGAACACCTTGGGGGTGGACTCCATCTTGGTCAGCGTCTCCTGGCAGTTGAGGCAAAACATCGCCTTGAAATCGGGGTCCGACGCCTTCAGCATCGCGATGTCCGCGCCGGCCGAGAACATCCCCTCGACGGCGCTGGTCAGGATCGCGACCTTGACCTCGTCGTCGAAGCGCACCTCGTCGATGGCCTTGCCCAGGCCCAGCACGAGCTCGTGGTCGTAGCTGTTGACCTTGGGGCGGTTTAGCTTGATGATCCCGACCTTGCCCTGCTTTTCAAACTGCACGTACTCGCTCATCCGTACGCCACCGTCCTTTCGGAAATGGGTTGGGCTGTCCAGAGGGATGCGTCCAGAGTAGCGGCCCGTTTTTCGCCTGTCAACACGGAATACGCCGATCAGCCCGGCGCGCCCTCGGGCCGCGGCGCGGCGCGGCGGGCGCTCCACCAGAGCCCGGCGGCCACCAGCGCCAGGCAGCCGGCGATCCACCCAAAGGCGCCGGCCAGGAAGGCGCCGTGCGCCCCGCTGAGCCCGTCGGGGTCGAGCAGCACCTGGAGCGCGAGGAACGGGTTCAGCGGGTGAGCGACGAACAGCGTCGTCCCCAGGTAGAGGATCATGAGCGCGTACTTGAGCTTGAACTGGAAGATCTCGGTGAAGTTCATCAGTGCCATCCAGAGCCCGAACCCGGCCCAGACCAGCCCATACCCCAAGAGGTAGGCCAGCGCCAGCAGGCTCGTGGGCCGCAAGTGGAAGGCGAAGTAGAAGGCGATCCACAGCGGCAGGCTCAACAACAGCAGGAGCGCCAGGCGCGCCGCCGCCTGGCGGGCGTGCGGTCCCGGGCGCCGACCGTGGTGCTCGCGCGGCGCGCGGTGCGGGTCCCCCTGCACCTGGCCGAAGTTGGCCGCGTACATGGTGAACAGGAACGTGAACACCCCCGGGAACAGGAAGGCCGTCCCGGTGCCCGCCTGCTCCCCGATCGCGCGCCCGCCGGGCACGGCGAACAGGAACGCGAGCGCGTTGAAGGCCAAAAAACTCACCTGCCACGACCACGTCAGGCGCTCCATCCAGAAGTCCGGCCGGCCGCCCTCGGTCATGGCCCCTCCGACACGATTAGGTAGACGGCGGTGGCCCGCACGTCCGCGGCGGGCAGGCGCTGGGCGCCGGGCCGGTCGTGCCAGCCGCCCAGCGCGTTCGGGCTCTGCGTCGTGCGCAGCGCCCACTCCCAGAGCGAGGCCACCTCGGAGGGCACGAGCTCGGGGAGCGGGGCGCGGTACGCGCCGTCGAGCGCGACCCGCTTGGGCTCGCCGGCGGCCAGCGGCCCGAGGTCGTAGACCGTCCCGGTGCGCCAGAGCCAGGCACGCGCCAGGTCGATTTGGCTCACGACCTCGACCGTCCCGCGATCCGCGCCCCAATCCCAGCGCAACTCGGCCGGTCGCACGGCGCTGCTCGAAAAGCCCCGCACGCGCCCGGCGTGGGCCGTAAAGCGGAGCGCGTGGGCGTCCTCGCGGCGCGTTTCCAGGTCGAACAGGTGGTCGCCCCGCTGCTGGGGCAGGTCCTGCCGCACGACCGCCCCGGCCGGTAGGGCGAGCGTGACGCGCTCGCGGCGCTCGGGGAACACCCCGAACCACGCGTGCGCGTGCGCGTTCCCGTCCGGCAGCGCGCGCGAGACGCCGTACTCGACCGCGGCCAGCGGCTGGACGTAGGGCGGCTGCCCGAGCCAGACCCCGAGGCCCAACGCGTTCAAGCCGGTCCATCCCACCAGCGCGAGCAGGCCCCAGCGGGTCCGCAGCGCCAGCCACCCGCCCAGCGCGACGCCCCCAACCAGCAGGCCCAGCGCCGCGGCGATCAGGCTACGCCCCGGGAAGGGCAGGACCACCCGATCGAACGCCGCGCGCGCCCACTGCTCGAGCGGGACCTCGCTCTCCGGCGCGGACGGGGAGCGGAAGCCGTTCCAGAAGGCCGCGGGCACCTCGGCCGTGAGCGGGTTGAGCGCGGTCATCCAGATCCAGCCGGCCCCGACGCGCCGGCGCACGACCCAGGGCCGCTCGTCGTGGGCATAGGTGACCGTCCCCTGAACCGCGCCGCGCAGCACGAGCGGGTCCGCCGCGGCCGGCGGCTCCTCGGGCACGAGCGGGAGCCAGGGGCGCAGGAACGCCGCGTCCTGCACGAACCAGTTTTCCCCGGCAAACAGCACGAGCTCGCCGCCCCGCATGACCCAGTGCAGCAACGCGTCGCGTTGGGCGGGCGCGAGCCGGGCGGGGTCGAAGCGTCCCAGGTAGAGCCGCTGCACGGGGTCGAAGCCGTCGGGGTGGTCCGGCACGGCCTCGGGCGCCAGCGTCCGGACCTGGGTGCCGTCCGGCAGCTCGGCCGGGAAGCCCCCCCCGCTCAGCGCCAGGGTGAGCGGGTCCTGCGAGCCCGACTCGCGCAGCTCGAGCGTGCGCTCGGCCAGCGCCCCGCCGTCCGCGGTTTCGAGCCGGACGTGCAGGGGATAGATGAGCGAACGCAGGTAAAACAGCAGCGCAAAGCGCTTGTTGCTACGCTGTCCCAGCGCGGCGGGCTGGACCAGCCGCTCGGTGAGCACCCCGTTCCAGGGCGAGTCGACCGTCTGGCTCACGACGAGGCGCGCCTCCAAGGGCACGCCGCTGTGGCGTACGTCGACGCGCACCGTGGTAAAGGTATCCTGGACGACCCGCCCGGCCAGGCCGACGGAGACGTCGAGCTCGGTCTCGGCACGCGCGGGCGCCGCCCAGCCCACGAGCAGGGCGAATGCGATCAACAGGGGCAACAAACGCATACCCCCATCGTAGCAGATGGGCGCGGGGCGTTGACAGGCGCGCGCCTTAGGCGCGCGAGATTGAGAACCGATGCGCCAGCGCGCCGGCGAGCGCGGCGCTGAGCTCGGGGCTCGCCCCCTCGCGCGGCCCGAAGGCCAGCGTGTGGGTCAGAATGAGCTCGAACAGCTCGGCTTCGGAGGCGCCCGCCTCGATCAGCCGCGCTTGCGCGGCCCCCGCGGCGGCGGCGCGCAGTTCGGGCGTCGGGTCGGACGCCGCCAGCGCGACGAGGGCGTCGGTCGCGAGCCCGTCGGCGAGCCCGTCGATCCACGCTTGCGCGGCCGCGCGGCGCAGCTCGGCGCAGGCGCCGTCGAGCGCGAGCGTTCCGAGCGTGACGGGGGCTCCCTCGACGAAGGCAAGCACCGTCTCAAACGCGTGCGCCGCGAACCCGGCGCGCTCGACGAACGCCCGCGCCGCCGCGGCGCGCAGCGCGTCGGCCTCGGCTTCCAACGCCGTCCGATAGAGCGTTTCGGCGTTGACGGCCTCGCCCCAGAGGCGCGCGAGCGCGGGGACCACAGCGCTCCGCAGTTCGGGGGTGGCCCCCTGCGCGGCCAGGCGCGCGAGCGCGTCCGAATCGCGCGCGTCGCGCAGCAGCCGTGCGCCCAGCGCGTCGGCCGCGGCCGCGCGCAGTTCCGGGGTTGTCCCCTCGACCGCGGTTGCCTCCAGAAACGCGCGGTCGACCTCGGGCGCGGCCGAGACGGCCCGCTCGACCGCGCTCAGGATGCGTTGGACGTTGCCCGTCTCCGCGCGCACGGTCAGCAACCGCTGGCGCGAGAGCGCGTCCGCGCTTGCCGTGAGCGCGCGGTTGAGCTCGTCGTTGAGCTTGGACCGCACGGTGAAATCGCCCGCGACTTCGGCCGTCGCGGCCAGCGAGTCCCGCTCCGCATCGAGCAGCGAACGGAACGCGGCCAGGGATTCGTGCGCGGCGTCGCGCTCGCCCGCGGTGGCCCGCGCGTTCATCTGCGCAAGCAGCGCGTCGAGCCGGGCGAGCGTCTCCAGCGCGCGGCGCCCTTCCGCACGGAAGGCCAGCGCCAGCGCCCGGCCGGCCGCGCCGCGCCACTCGGGCGCCCGCGCCCAGTCAGCCGCGATGATCGTCAGGTCCCCGATCGGGTCAGAGAAGCGGTCAATGAAGCCGAAGAACGTGTAGATCCCCACCAGAAAGTCGGCCGCGACGGCCCGGATGGCGGGCTCGGCCCCGTTGACCAGGCTGCCGCCCACGACGGCCGCGCCGCCGTCGGCGATTCGCTCCAGCGCCGCCTGCCCCTGCGCCGAGATCAACTGCGTGCGCAGCAGGACGAACGCCGCCTCGGCGCGCGCCCGTGCCAGCTCGGGCGTGGCGGCGCTGGAGACGGATTCCAGCAGCTCGGCCTGCGTCAGCTCGCGCCGGCCGAGCGCGCCCACCAGCGCTTGAACCAGCGCATCGCCGGCGGCAGCCCGCAGCTCGGGCGCCGAGCCCATGGCGATTTGTTCGAGCTCCGCCAGTGGCAAGCCCGCGTCCAGCAGGCGCTCGCCAAGCACCGCGCCGGCCGCGGCGCGCGCCTGGGGCGCTGCGGCCGGGTCCCCCGCCAGCGCGCGCAGTCGATCCAAGGACCAGCCCGCGTCCGCCAGTTGCGCTTGCAAGTCGGGCCCGGCCGCCTCGCGCAGCGCGCCGTTGCTCCCGGCGGCGGCCACCGCCAGCCCCACGCGTTCGCCCCGACTGAGCGCGGCCAGCGCCGCCGTGTCGAGCGCGTGCAGCGGCGAGCCGCTCAGGCGCGCCAACAGCGCGGTCGAGGCGGCTCGCCGCTGCGCCTCGGTCGACCCGTCGGCGCTGATTTGCGCCAACGCCCCCGACGGCACGGCCGCGAGCTCCCACGCCGAGGCCAGGGCCTCGATGGCGGCAGCTCGAAGTTCCGGGGAGGTGCCTTCCAGGGCGAGTTGTTCCAAGTCAGCCAGCGATGGAGAGGATTTCGCGAACAACTCGGCAAGCCGTCGACTCGCGGCCCAGCGGACCTCGGGGAATTCAGCTTCGACTGAAAGCTCCTTCAATCGTTCGGGGTCGGTCACCCCCCGCGTCCAGCGCAGGCCCAGCGCGCCCGCCGCCGCGCCGCGGAGTTCTTTCGAAGCGCCTTCCAGCGCAAGCGCGCGCAGCGCCTCGTCGCTTCGGTCCGAGTCGGCCCACAGCGGGCCGAGCGCCCCGGCCGCGGCCTGGCGCACCTCGGGCAGCGCGTCCTCGCGGGCCAGCCGGACGAGTTCGTCGAGCGATTGGGCCCAGACGGGGGCGCTCAGCACCAAGAGCAGCAGGGCCAACCCGATCGCAGCCAAGGGCCAACGCGCACCGCTGGCCCCCTCTCCCTTGACGGGAGAGGGCTGGGGTGAGGGTGACGGTTCACATGCCGCCGAGCTCCCCCTCATCCCGTCCTTCTCCCGCCAGGGGAGAAGGGGCTTCAACACCTCTCTGTCAATCTTGTTCCGATTGATGCCAGACGCTTTCAACATGACCAGCACTCCTTTCTCTTCACTCCCCGCCCACGACCGCAAACGGGTCCACGGCGTCGCGCAGCGCGTCGCCCAAGTAGTTGAAGGCCAGCACGGCGGCGAAGATGAAAAAGCCCGGGACGATGAGCCAGGGGTGGAACTGGATTTGATACTGGAAGTTGCTGAGCAGGTCGCCCATGAGCACGCCCCAGCTCACCAGAGGCTCCTGGATGCCGAAGCCGAAGAAGCTCAGCACGCTCTCCAGCAAGATCACGCTGGGCGCGGCCAGCGTGGCGGCCACGATCAGGTAGCCGAGCGTGTTGGGCAGGATGTGGCGGAAGATGAGTCGCAGGTCGCCGGCGCCCAGCGCGCGGCTGGCCTGCACGAACTCCCGCTCGCGCAGCGCCAGCACCTGGCCGCGCAACACGCGCGCCAGCGGCGCCCAGCCCACGACGGCCAAGATGCCCACGATGCCCCAAAAGCGGCTCAACGGCGGCAGTTCGGGCGGCAGGGCCGCCGAGAGCGCCAGCAGCAGCGCCAGCCGCGGCAGCGACATGGCCACCTCGACCAAGCGCTGAATCCCGTTGTCGACCCGACCGCCGTAGAAGCCCGACAGCCCGCCCAATAGAATCCCGAGCGCGAAGCCGAGCAGCACGACCAGCGGCCCGATCCCGAGCGCGATCTGCCCGCCGGCCAGGACGCGCGAGAACAGGTCGCGCCCGAAGCGGTCGGTGCCCAACAGGAACAGGTGGCCCTGGCCGTCCTCCCCCGGCGAGACGCCGAACAGGTGCAGGTCGGTTTCGAACAGGCCCAGGAAGCGGTAGGGCTCGCCCCGCACGAACACCTCTACGTCGTAGCGCCGGCCCGCGTCCTCGACGTAGCCGCGCGTCCCGGTGAGCGGGTTGTAACTGCGCTGCAGGCCGTGGACGTAAGGGTGCAGCCCGTCGAAACGGACCCAGCCGATCATGGGCGGGACGTAGTCGTAGGCCGCCCCCTGCGGGTCGGCGTGAAAGGCGCCGGAGGCGTACGGGCCCAGGAAGCCCGCCAGCAACGCGGCAAGCGCCAGCGCCACCAGAACGATCGCCGCGATCAGCCCCGCGCGGTTGCGGCGCAAGCGCCGCCAGATGAGCCGCGTCTGCGAGACAGAACGCGCGGCGGCGCGTTCGGCGGGCGCCGCAGCCGCTCCGGAGGCTCCCTTCTCCATGCCGTCACTCATAGCGAATCCTCGGATTGACCCAGGCCAGCAGCAGGTCCGAGACCAGGTTGCCCGCGATCAGGATCGCGCTGAAAAACAACAAGCCGGCCATGATCACGTACTGGTCGCCCTGCCGCAGCGCGCTCCAGTAGACCTTCTCGACCGTGGGGAGCTGCAGGATCATGGCCGCCACCAGCGTCCCCTCGAAGGTGGCCGGCAACCAGTAGCCCAGCATGCTGACCAGCGGGTTGAGCGCGTTCTTGAGCGCGTGCTTGTAGACGACCCAGCCCTCGGCCAGCCCCTTGGCACGCGCGGTCTGGACGTAGGGCTCGTTGAGCGCGCCCAGCATCTCGCCGCGCACGTGACGCACGACCGCCGCCAGGTTGGCCGCGCCGATCACCAGGTAGGCCGGCCAGAGGTGCCAGAGCAGGTTCAAAAACTTCTCCCAGCTCCACGGAGCCGTCACGAAGCCGCCGTCGAACAGGCCCGAGACCCCCAAGCACACGCGCTCGCCCAACTGCGCCGAGGGCCAGCACACCTGGCCCACCTGGAACACCACCACCAGCAGCCAAAGCAGCCCCAGCGCCAGGAAGAAGTTCGGGATCGAGAGCCCCACGAAGCCGAACAGGTTCACGCCCCAGTCGCGCCACGAGCCCCGGTGGGTGGCGGCGTAGATCCCCAGCGGGACGGCCAGCAGCCAGCTGAGCGCCATGGCCCCGACGCTCAAGACCAGCGTCCAGAGCAGCGGCGTGCCGCTCTCCCAGCTGCCGGAAGCGAACAGGTAGTCCAGCACGGGTGTCTGGTTCTGGAACGAGTAGCCGAAGTCGAACTCGGTCAGGATGCCTTTGATCCAGAGCCCGTACTGCAGGGGAAGGGGCCGGTCGACGCCCGTGCGCTGGACGCAGTCCCCGTAGAGCGCCTCGTCCTGCAGCCTCAGCGGCGTGCAGAAGTTGCCCGGCTGCAGGCGGATGACCAAGAACACGATCACCGACACCGCCAACAGCATGGGCACGGTGTAGGCCAGGCGCCTCAGGACGTAGCTCAGCATCGACCGGCCGCCTTTCGGGGGAGAGGCGTGTTGAATGCGAGCCGGCCCCGCAAACGCCGTCGGGGCCGGCGCCGGTTAGCTCACGGCTTTTTGAACAGAATCTCGGGCGACAGCAGCGTGGCGGTCTCGACCGTGCCGCTGAAGTTGCCGACCCGGTCTGTGCGGTGCGCCTCCAGCCCTTGCGCGTTGTAGAGGAACACCACCGGCTGCTGCTCGGCCAGCAGCAGTTGGAACTCGGCCAACAGGTCGATCCGCTCGTTCAAATCCAGCGACCGGGCTTGCTGCTCCAGCAGCCGGTCGACCTCAAGCTGCCAGTCGGGCACGGCCTCGCCCGCGGCGTCGGAGAACTTCCAGAAGTGCAGGTTGCCGCCGGAGTCGAAGATGGCGCGCAGCGCGTTGGGATCGCCGTCGCCGCCCGTGAGCGTGATGCGCACGGCCTCGTACTGCGGCGGCCGGCTCCCGACCAGCTGGTCGATGACGGCGTTGAGGTCGAGCGGGCGCACGTTGAGCTTGACCCCGACCTTGGCCAGGTCGTTGGCCAGCAGCACGGCGTCGTTGGTGAGCACGCTCGAGCCCTGCACGGTGAGCAGCGTGACCTCGACCGGCGCGCCGTCGGCGAAGCGGCGCACCCCGTCCGGCCCCACCTCCAGGCCGATCTCGTCCAACAGCGCGTTGGCGCGCGCCAGGTCGAAGGGGTAGGTCGGGAAGCCGGGGTCATCGCCGATCCAGAAAAGCGAGGCGATGCCCGGCCCGTAGCGCGGCTCGCCCAGACTGTTCAGGTTGGCCGAGATCATGCCCTGGCGGTTGGCCGCATACGAGACGGCCCGCCGGAAGCGGACGTCGCGGAAGAGCGCGCGCAGGTTCGGGTTAGTTGAATCCTGGTTGAAGGCCACCACGTTCATATCCACGGTGCCGGCCTGCTGTACGCTGACCGAGACGCCCCGGCCCGACTGCTGGCGCAGCACGGGCACGTCCTCGGGCCGCGGCGGGTAGACGTCGGACTGCCCGTTGGAAAAGCGCAGCAGGCGCACGTTATCGTCGGTCACCACCGGGATGACGACCTGATCCAGGTAGGGCAGCTGCGTGCCGGCCTCGTCGACCTTCCAGTAGTGGGGGTTGCGCTCCAGCACGACCTGCTGCCCGGCCACAAAGCTTTTCAGGCGGAATGGTCCCAGCCCGGCGATCTGTTCGGGCGGCGTGCTCACGCCCCAGGCGCTGTTGAGCGTCCCGGCGGCCGCGGCGCCGGCCAGCCGGTGCGCGGGCAGCATCGGCGTGGCGGCCAGCGCGCTCAGCAGCCCCGAGAACGGCACGGGCGCCGTGATGCGCACGGTCAGCGCGTCCGGCGCCGACACGCTCGGAAACTGTCCGGCGACCTGCCAGGCGTCGGTGAGCGTACTGTTGACGCTCGGGTCGAACACGACCTGGGAGAGCGTGAAGACGACGTCGGCCGCCGTAAACGGCTCGCCGTCCGAGAAGCGCATGCCCTGGCGCAGGGTCAGCGTGACGCCCCGCTGGTCGGGCGAGATCACGAGCGAGGCCGCCAGCGTGGGCGTCCCCGCGGCGTCGATGAGCGCCGCGTGCAGCAGGCTGGTCACGGCACTCGAGCTCACCTCGTTTTCCGTGACGGGGTTGAACGTCTTGGGGTTGTCGATCGTGTCGATGGTGAGCGTCCCGCCGCGCGCCCCGAGCCCGTCGGCCATCTGTACCGTCGGCACGACGTAGGGCTCGGATGGCAGGTTGTTTTGCTGCGCCTGGGTCACGGGGCCAAGCCCCCCACCCAGCGTGAGGCCGGCCAGGGCCAGCCAGAGTAAGAGTTTCCGGGTCATGAGCAGGTTCCTTTCTGTATCTGCGTGCGACCATTCAAACACCGTCGCGATCCGTGGCTCCCTCTCCCTCCTCAGCTCCCCGGCCCGCCGCCGAAGCCCGGACCGCCGCCGCCGCTGCCGAAGGCGCTGGCGGGCTGCCGGAAGCTGATCAGCGAGGCCTCGCCGCGCGCAAGCGTGAGCGTGGCGGGGTTGCCGCCCTCGTCGACGAGCCCGACGGGCTGGAACCGGATCAGGCTGTCGGCGTCGATGCGCCCCGACACGCGGTCGCCGGACTTGAGCGTGACGAAGTCGTCGGCCTCCTCCAGGTCGGCCGAGAGCTCGATGCTGCTCAGGTCGTCCGCGCCGATCGTAAGCGTGCCGAACGTGTTCGAGTGGAACAGGATCTCGGCGTTCTGCACCGCGCCGCTCCAGAGCTTGCCGTCCGCAAACGCGATCATGTCGAAGTTGACCAGGCTTTGGGCGAAGCGGGCGAACAGGTTCTGCGCCTGCAAACCCTGGAACAAGGCGAAGAAAGCCCGGTTGGGCCGCTCGCCCGTGGGCTGTTGGCCGGGTTGCGGGCGGGCGCGGGGACTCGGGAGATCGAGCTGGAACAGCGCCAACTGCAACTCATCGACAGAAAGGGACAGTTGGCTTCCCTCGGGGGTTCGAAGCGCGAGCGCGTCCAGTTGGAGCTCGCCGGCGACCAGGCTGCCGTTGAGCAGCAACACCTGATCGGCCGGGTCGCCGAAGGTGATGGTGGCCAGGTCCGAGCGCTGGTACACCTGTTGCTGGCCCGACTCGCTCAAGGTCACGGTGAAGGACTCGCCCTGCACGCTGCCGCTGATCACGCCGCCGTTGCTCAGCAGCGCCAGATCGCCCACCTGCACGGCGCCGAAGAACGCGCCCAGCAACTGGCGCGCGCCGCGCGGCGGACCGGCGAACTGGGCCTGCGACACCTCGCTGGCGCCGCCGACCAGCAGCGCCAGCAGCAGCAAACCAACCGTCACGACGGGAATCTTCCGTTTCATGGCTGTGCTCCTTTCGATTGCGCGGGGCAATCGCCTTGAATTCGTTCTGCTAGAAGCCGCCCGGCATCGCGCCGCCCACGACGGCGAAGCTGAAGATCCTTGGCTCGCTCTCGCGGCCGTCCGCATCGGTGAGCGTGACGCGCAGCGTCACCTCCTGGGGCAGCACGGCCGAGATGTAGAAGGGAAACGCCCCCTCGCGCAGGTCGCCGACGCCGGGATCGAAGCCGAAGGGGCCAAAGAAGACCGCCTCCACCACCGCGAAGTCGACGTGGACGAGCGGGGCACCCGGGGACGCGAACGCGACGCTGCCCTCGACGTACTCGCCGTCGGCGTCCATCTGCTCGGGGAAGGCGATGCCGGTGATGCGGGGGGCGTTGCCGGCGGGCGCGAGCGCAGCCGGCTCGGCCCCCTCGGCGGGCGCCGGCGCTGCCGCCTCGGGGACCGGCGCGGGCGCGCGGCCCGCGTTCCACAGGAACAGGCCCGCCGCTACGCCCACCAGGGCCAGCAGGATCCAGATGGTCAGGCGCATGGTCGAAACCTCTCTCTCATCGTGTTGATCGCAATTTAGCGGGCGAATGTGACAGAACGATGACAGGCCGGTGAGCCTTCGATGAAGCCCTCCGGCGTGCTATGCTGGGGCCGCGCGACGCGAGCGAAAGGGGGACGGATGGAACCCGACCTGGACGAGGAACTGAGGGCCTGGATCGCCCGCATGCCGCCCGAGGAACGGCGCGCCTACCTGGACCGTCGATACTACCTCACGCTGGCCGAGAACGACTGGCGCGAGGCCGAGAGCTGGATCTACCTGCGCCTGCTGGTCGTGGGCCTGCTGGCCGGTCTGGCCGGCATGGCCGCCAGCGTGTTCGAGGGGCTGGTCGTGCTGCTGGCCGGGCTGGGCGCGCTCTACGTCTGGTCGCACCACAAGGAGGAGCGCGTCAAACAGGAGCTGCTGGCCCTGCACAAGGCGACCTTCGACGAGGACGATCCTAGCGCGGAAGGCTGACCACGAAGCGCGCGCCGCCGTCCGGGGCACGCTCGGCGCGGATCGCGCCGCCGTGGGCCTGGACCAGGTGTTTGGCGATCGAAAGGCCCAGCCCCGCGCCGCCCCCGGCCCGCGAGCGGGCTCGGCCCGAGCGCCAGAAGCGCTCGAAGGCGTGTGCCATCTCGTCGTCCGAGAGGCCGGGGCCGCTGTCCGCGACGCTGATCTCGACCGCTTCTCCATCGAGGGCAAACTCGAGCTCGACCCAGCCGCCCGTCGGGGTGTGCCTGAGCGCGTTGCTGAGCAGGTTGCCCAGCACCTGGCTCATGCGATCGGGATCCAATTCCTGCGTGAGCGTTTCGTCCGGCAGAGTCGCGCGCAGTTGCACCCCCTTCTCCTCGGCCATGGGCGCGTAGGCCTGCAACGCCAAACCGACCAGAGCGCCCACGTCGATGCGCTCGGGGTGCAGGCCAAGCTGGCCGGCCTCGGCCAGCGCGAGCGTGTGCAGGTCGTCCACCAGGCGGCTCAGCTGGCGGGTGCGCTCCAACAGGGGCGTCACGTTCTCCGCGCTGCGTTCGAGCGCGCCGCTCTGTAGCGCCTCCAGGTTGGCCTGCAGCGCGGCGATCGGGGTGCGCAGCTCGTGGGCCACGTCGGCCACCATGTCGCGCCGGTTGCGCTCCAGGCGCTCGAGCGCGGCGGTCATCTCGTTGAAGGAGCGCGCAAGCTCGCCGAACTCATCCGTCGTTTGGACCGTGACGCGCGTGTCGAGCAGCCCCTCGGAAACCGCCCGGTTGGCAGCCCGCAGTTTGGCCAGCGGGCGAACGATGCGGCGCGCGAACAGCCCCGCCAGCAGCAGCGCCAGCGCCAGCGCCGCCGCCCCGGCCAGCACGATGGCGCGGTTCATGGCCTGGGCGAACTGGGCTTCGAGGGGGGGCAGCCGGCGTGCCTCGGCGCGGATGTAGACCCGCCCGACCGTTTCGCCCTCGACGGCGATCTCGATCGAGTCTTGGATCTCGCCCCGCTTAAGCTGGGTGTCGCGCAAGTCGGGCGCGGAGCTGGCGAGCACGCGCCCCTCGGGGTCGGCCAGCAGGATCGGCTGCCCCCGGCTCACGCGCGGGTTGTTTGCGGCCCGTTCCAGCAGCGCCTGCACCCCCGTCCAGCCCCCGTTGCGCGCGTAGTACTCGAACAGGAAGCCCGACAGCTCCTGCGCCTGCACGCGGCGGATCGACTCGTTGAAGCGGTCGAACGCCGCGTTGATCGAGAGGTTCGCTCCCCAGAGCGCCAGGGCCAGACTCACCAGCACGGCCAGCGACAGGGCCAGCATGAGCTTGCAGCTGAAGGTCCACCTCATGCGTCCTCCGGGGCGACCAGCTTGTAGCCGAGCCCGTAGACCGTGCGCAGGTAGCGCGGATGCGCGGGATCGGCCTCGATCTTGCGCCGCAAGCGCTTGACCGCCGTGTCCACGGCGCGGGCCGTGCGGGCGGCGGCCGAACCGCGCACCGCCTCCAGCAACTGGTGCCGGCTCAGCACGCGGCCGCGGCCCCGCGCCAGCGCCAGCAGGAGCTGGAATTCGGTCGGGGTGAGCTCGATCGGGACGCCGGCCTGCGTGACCTCGTGGCGCCCGGCGTCGACGAGCAGCGCACCCACCCTGATGCGTTCGCCGCCCTCCCGCTCCTTACTGCGGCGCAGCAGCGCGCGCACGCGGGCCAGCAGCTCCTTGGTGCCAAACGGCTTCACCAGGTAGTCGTCCGCGCCCGCGTCCAGGCCCAGCACGCGGTCGTCCTCGGCCACGCGCGCCGTGAGCATGAGCACGGGCACCTCGCTCTCCCCCGCGCGCAGCTCGCGCAGCACCTCGAGCCCGCTGCGCCCCGGCAACATCCAGTCGAGCACGAGCAGGTCGGGGCGCTCCGTGCGGAACAGCGCGAGCGCCTGCCCCCCGTCGGCGGCCCAGTGGACCGTATAGCGCTCCCGATTCAGCGTGGCATACAGCGCCTTGGCCAGCAGCGCGTCGTCCTCGACCAGCAGGATGCGGGTCATGCGATGAGGGTACAGCGAAACGGGAGAAGGGAGTAGTCGCGTTGACACCGCGCGCGATTTGGGAAACACTCTTGACCATGCACGTAAGAAAGTGTGTCTTGAGGAGGCTATATGGATCTCGACTTGCAGGACAAGGTCGTGGCCGTGGCGGCGGCCAGCCAGGGGCTCGGGCGCGCGATCGCGCACAGACTGGCTCAGGAAGGCGCGCGCGTGGCGATCTGCGGGCGGGACGAGGGGGCGCTCAAGGGGGCGGCGCAGGCCATCCACGCAGACACCGGCGCCAAGGTGCTGGCCATCCGGGCCGACCTCACCCAGGCCGATCAGGTTCAGCAGTTCGTGGACGAGGCGGCCGCGCGTTTCGACGGGCTCGACGCGCTGGTGACCAACGCGGGCGGGCCGCCGGCGGGGAACTTCCTCGACTTCGACGACCGCGCCTGGGGGCAGGCGTTCCAGCTCGTGCTCATGAGCGTCGTGCGCCTGATCCGTGCGGCCATCCCGCATTTGAAGGCGCGCGGCGGCGGGCGGATCGTGAACGTGACCTCGGTCTCGGTCAAGCAGCCCATCGACGACCTCATCCTGTCGAACACGCTGCGCACGGGCGTGCTCGGGCTCTCGAAGAGCCTCTCCAACGAGCTGGGGCCCGACGGGATCACGGTCAACTGCGTCTGCCCCGGTTACACCGAAACCGGGCGGCTCGGGGAGCTGTTCGCACGGCGCGGGGAAGCGACGGGCCTGAGCGCCGACGAGGTCGGGGCGCGATTGGCGCAGAGCGTCCCGCTGCGCCGCCTGGGCCAGCCCGAGGAGCTGGCCGACCTGGTCGCGCTGCTGTGCTCGGCGCGGGCGGGCTACCTCACGGGCGCGGCGATCCAGCTGGACGGCGGGACGGTCCAGGGGTACTACTGAGGTGAGCGCGCCCACACGCTTCTGGCTCGGCGCCGCGGGCGCCGTGACCGCCTACCTCGCGTTCACCTACGCGCACGCCTGGGGGACGTGGATGGCGCTGGTCGGCTCGTTGCTGATCGTGCTGCTCGTGCGCGCGGCCTGCCCGGGGAGCTGGCGCGACTGGCTGGGGCTACGCCTGAGCCGCAAGGCGGCCGCGGTCACGGGGCTCCTACTCGCCCTGTGCCTGATGGGTTCGTGGGCGCTCATCGCACGGGTCGCAGCGGCGTCGGGGCTCGAGTTCATCCCGTATGCCAGCCGGCCGCAGCTGATCCCCTACTACCTCCACACGCTGGGCCAGACCTTGAACGAGGAGTTGGTGCTGGGCGCGCTGCTGCTGTTCGCGCTGCGGCGCTTCCTGCGCCTGCCGCCGCTCTGGATCGCCGTGGGCGCCGGCGCGCTCTTTTCGCTGCTGCACCTGGCGTTCTACGGCGGCTTCCTTCAATGGATCGGCCACGCCAACGGCGGCGCGCTCTCGGGCGCCGCGCTGCTGTCGCTGGCGGCCGTCGGCGTGGCGCGCAACGCGCTCATCCTGGGGGCGGGGCACGTCGGCTACGCCTGGGCGCTGCACCTGGGCTGGAACGCCGTGTTCCTGGGCGGGACGTTCGTGCGCTCGGCCGAGCAGGCACCGTTCAGCGAACCCGATCGCTTCAACACCTTTTTAGGCGCGCCGGCGGCGCTGGCGGCCTCGCTGCTGCTGGCCACGGGCGTCCTGCTGTGGTATGGGCGCAAAGCGCGCGCCCGGCCCCGGTTGACACCCGCCGCCGAAACGCCAACAATGGCGCGATGACCCGGTTCACCTACGTGCGCCACGGGCAAACCGCCTGGAACGCCGAGACCCGCATTATGGGCCAGCGGGACGTGCCGCTCACCGAGCTCGGATGCCGGCAGGCCGAGGCGGCCGCCGCAGCCCTGAAAGGCGAACCGTTCGATCGCCTCTACGCCAGCGACCTGAGCCGCGCGCGCGAGACCGCCGAGGCGGTCAACCGCCATCACGGTCTCAAAATCGAGATCGAGCCGCGCCTGCGCGAGCGATCCTTCGGCGCCCTGGAGGGGCTCACCCCGGATGAGATCCGCCAGCAGTATCCCGAGCACGTGACGGCCTACGAGCGCGACACGCTCCGCTACCGCGCGCCCGGGGCCGAGAGCCGGCTCGACTTCCTCTCGAGGGTGGGCCCGCTGTTCGACGAGTTGGCAAACAGGCAACCGGAGGCGCGCGTGCTGGTCGTCGCCCACGGCGGCGTGCTGCGCGCCTGGCTCAGCTGGATCGTCTCGCGCGAGATGGGCCTGAAAGAACCCCGCTTCGCGCACGCGTTCGCGGCCGGCAACTGCTCGATCTCGCGCCTGCGCCACGAAGGCGGCGCCTGGGAGGTCGAATCGCTCAACGCGACGGGCCACCTGAGCGGGTTGAACGAGTGAAAGGAGCCGCGTTGCAAGCCATCTACGACCACATCGACGCGAACCAAGAGCGCTACATCGCACGCCTGCAGGCTTACTGCCGCCAGCCCAGCGTGGCCGCGCAGAATTTGGGGATGAAGGAAGCGGCCGAGCACGTCGTCGGGCTGCTCGAAGCGCAGGGGGCGCACGTGCAGGTTTTGCCGACCTCGGGGCACCCGGTGGTCTACGGCGAGATCGACGTCGGCGCGGCGCGCACGCTGAGCTTCTACGACCACTACGACGTGCAGCCGCCCGAGCCGCTCGCGCTGTGGGACTCCGACCCCTGGGGCGCCGAGGTCCGCGACGGGCGCCTCTACGCCCGCGGCGCCGCCGACAACAAGGGCGACCTGGCCGCGCGCCTCTGCGCGCTGGAGTCGTACAAGGCGGTCCGCGGCGCGCCGCCCTGCAACGTCAAGTTCATCGTCGAGGGCGAGGAGGAGATCGGCAGCCCGCACCTGGGCGAGTTCGCCGACGCGCACGCCGAGTTGATCCACGCCGACGCCTGCGTCTGGGAGTTCGGTTCCAAGGACTTGAAGGATCGGCCGATCATCTCGCTGGGCCTCAAGGGCATCTGCTACGTCGAGCTGAGCGTGAGCGTGGCGGAGACGGACCTGCACTCCTCCTGGGCCGCCGTGGTCCCCAACGCGGCCTGGCGCTTGATCTGGGCGCTGGCCACGCTCAAGGGCGCCGACGAGCGCGTGTTGATTGACGGGTTCTACGACGAGGTCGCCTCCCCCACCGAGGCCGACTTGGAGGCGCTGCGGGCGCTGGACTTCGACGCGGACGGTTACCGGGAACGATTCGGGATCGAGGGGTATCTGAACGCGCTGAGCGGGCCGGCCCTGCTGAAGAAACTCTACTTCGAGCCCACCTGCACGGTCTGCGGCTTCGAGAGCGGCTACACGGGCGCGGGGGCGAAGACGGTTTCGCCCAGGGAAGCGCGCGCCAAGCTCGACCTCCGCATGGTGCCGGAGCAGGACCCGGCGCGGGTCGTCTCGCTGCTCAAGAAACACCTATTCGAACGCGGCTTCGGCGACGTTTCGGTCCGCCTGCTGGCGGGCGAGCGCGCCGGGCGCACGCCGCCGGAGCACCCGTTCGGGCGGCTCGTGGTCGAGACCGCGGGCGAGATCTATGGGACGGACCCGGTCGTCCACCCGCTCTCGCCGGGCTCGGGCCCGATGCACACGCTCTGCCAGCGCTTTGGGATTCCGGCCGCCTCCACCGGAATCAGCTACTCGGGCTCCAACGGCCACGCGCCCAACGAGCACATCCGCCTAAAAGATTTCGCGCAAGGGACCAAACACATCGCGCTCGTCCTGGACCGGTTCGCAAAGGGGTGAACCGCCTGACGTTGATGCGCTCGCCCCGTTTGGCTTAAGATGTGCGGATCGCGCTGTCCGGTTCAGAAAAACGTTTCAGAGGAGGCTGTTTTGGTTGAGCTGACGTTGCGAAAATTGTTCGTTCAGGTCGAGGAGACGCATCGGCTTTACGATCGCGCGGTCGACCCGCCCGCGCGCAAGGCCGTGGCCGCCGCGGTGATCCACAACCCGCTGGCGGGCGAGTTCGTGGAGGACCTGACGCCGCTGGTCGAGCTGGGGGCCGAGCTGGGCGGCCTGCTGGCAAAGCGGGCGGTGGCGGCGCTGGGTGTGGCGCCGGGGGCGATCACGAGCTACGGCAAGGGCGCGGTCGTCGGGCTGGACGGCGAGGTCGAGCACGCCGCCGCGCTGCTGCACCCGCGCTTCGGCAAACCGTTCCGCGCCGCGGTCGAGAAGGGCGACGACATCATCCCTTCGACCAAGGTCGTGGGCCCCGCCGGCACGGCGCTGGCCATGCCGCTCACGCACAAGGACAACATCTGGAGTTTCGCGCACATGGACGCGGCCGAGGTGCGTCTCCCGGACGCGCCCGCCCCGGACGAGATCGTGGTGGCCGTGGTGGTCTCCGACGGCGGGCGGCCGTTGGCAAGGGTTACGAACTGAAAGCAAATGCCGTTTAACACGGTCATTCTGAGCGAAGCGAAGAATCCCCTTCACCTGCGGGAGATCCTTGGGCCTCACGGCCTCAGGATGACGCCTGCAAGTGGGCAGGTCTTGACTACGAAAGGAGCACGATGGCCTTCAAAGCGATCATCCTGTTGAAACGCAAGGACGAGCTGAGCCGGCAGGGGTTCGCGGACTGGTGGCTCAAAGAACACGCGCCGCTGGCGGCCAAGCTGCCCGGGCTGCGCCGCTTCTGCTTCAACCTCGCGACCGACGAGGACGCGGCCTACGACGGGGTGTCGGAACTCTGGTTCGACTCCAAAGCCGACTTCGAGGCGGCCTACCAGAGCGAGACCGGCCGGGCCGTGGCGGCTGACTCCATGGAGCACGTGAGCCGGCGCGACCGGATACTGGTCGAGGAGCACGACTTCGAGCCGGCCGCTTAGTCGGCGCAAGTCGCAAGCCGCTAGTCCACCGCCACGATGTTTTTCTGTGTAGGGGTCCCATTCATGGGACCCGGAATACGCGCCCGGTTCATTGGCGCGACCAAGACCGGGACGCGTGGCCGCGGGCGCGATGAAGCGCGCCCCTACGCCGGGAAACCACCGTGGTCCAGTACTAATCACCCTCTCCCCTCAAGGGAAAGGGGATCACAAAGGGGCCAGCTCATGATCAGCTATCGCGAGGGGGACGTGCGCTTCATCGTGCGCGCGGCGGGCGCCGCGCTGCACCAAGGGCACGTGTTGATCCACCAGGCCGAGGGGGACGGCTTCTGGGCGCTGCCCGGCGGGCGCGGGGAGCTGCTGGAGCCCACGCGCGCCACGCTCCAGCGCGAGTTCATGGAGGAACTGGGCGCCGAGGTCGAGGTCGGCCGCCTGCTCTGGGTGGTGGAGGGGTTCTACGGGCGCGCGGGGCGGCGCTACCACGAGCTCGGGTTCTACTACCTCACGCGCTTCCCGCATGATTCGCCGTTCCTCGACCTCGGCAGGACCTACATGGGCGAGGAGTACTTCCCAAAGCGCGCGAACGTCCCGCTCACGTTCCGCTGGGCACCGGTGGCCGAGCTGCCCGAGTGGGACTTCTACCCGGTCTTCCTGCGCACCGCGCTGGCCGAGCCGCCCGAG
>CAZNGF010000049.1:0-23807 GCA_964572855.1 uncultured Thermotogae bacterium
TGGCTGGAAGGCCGGCGGCTGGACCCGCCGGCGAAGATGACCAAGGAACAGATCAAGGAGCGCTTGCAGGCGAGCAAGTAATGCAGGACCTGCCGTGCAGGCCGCTTGGACCCGATTCGGCCCGCAAAATGGGCTCTACTGACTTCCCGGCCTCACTCGGCAGTGATCCGACCGCGCTGCTGCGCGCCTCGGACCACGACCCGGTCGAGGTGAGAATGAATCATTCCGCGCGGACACGGTGCTCACGGGGCAATTCCGATTCCAGGCCGCTTCAAAGCAAGTCCCAGTAAGCGTAGAAGGCCGAAAAGGCGCCGAGCGCGAGCGTCACCCCGGTAAAGCCGAAGCGCCAGCCGCGGCTGTCCACGCGCTTGCACAGGACGACGACGTTCAGGCAGGCGAGCGCGGCCGTCCCAAAGGCCGCCCACCGCACCCCCAGCATCCACGGTTCGAGCGAAGCGGGCAGGCCGAGGATCAGCACGGCCCAGGTGTCCAGTTCGGCAAACGTCTGGATCGCTTGGTACAGAAATCCGATGTAGGCGGTCGTCACCCCCGCTGCAACTACGCCCGCGAGCGCACGCTGCAGGCGAAACGCGTCCCAAACGGCGTGTCGAAGGAGGAGGGGGTTCGTGGAAAACGCGATGACAACGCCTAGCAATCCCCCTATCAGCAGGCCGAGCGCATCCGCATTGCCCTCGCCGTAGACGAGGCGCGCCCACGCAACCATCCGCGCCTTGGGGATCACCCCGGTGAAGAAGCGAACGGCGGGCATGGTCGCGATACAGCTGGCTTCCGGTTGCTGGGAGGGCGCGTCCAGAAAGTGGTCCCGAATCCGGTCGGCGCACGCGTGGCCCGCCACGCCGTGTCCGAGTCCTGGGAACTCGAAAAAGTAGGCGTTTGGCAGTGCTTGGGCCGCCCTGCGGCCGCTGGCCGGTGGCGTGATGGGATCGTATTCCCCCGCGAGGACCAACGTCGGGGTCGCCACGGTCACGGGATGCTGGAACCCCGGCTCGGCCCGGCCCACGTCCCACACCGAGCACACCTCAGGCCCAACGTGCGCGAGCGCGGAGGCCAGCCGGGGGTAAGCTTGCTGAACGCGTTCGACCTCGAAGGGGTTGGGCGACCGGTCCTCGCGGCACCGGACCGTGTAGTGCAAGCCGTCTGCCAAGCGCCCTGCGCCGCTGCTGGACGTTCCCCCGTCGAGGTGAAACCTGAACCGCTCCAGCCCCTCGACCTGGCCCTGGTGGACCTGATGAATCAGGCGTGGCAACACGGGGATAAGCTCTGTCTCGTAAAGGGCCTCGAACACGGTGTAGACCAGGTCGTCCCCGTGGTAGTCGGTCTCGGCGCGGGGGAGACGGAGGGGCGTCTCGTTGAGGCGCTCCACGGCGTCGTAGAACGCCCTTTCAAGCTGAGGGAAGGCCTCAGCGCAGGCGCGATCCGCGGCGCAGCCCTGGAACAGGCTCTGAAGCCCGCTCTGCAGCGCCTCGGGGAAGTGACGGAAATGGGGCTCGGCCGGAGAGGTTCCCGAGTCGAACACGACGCTGCGCACGAACTGCGGGTGCTCACGGGCCGTCACCAGCGCCAGTTTGGCGCCGTAGGAGATCCCGTAGAGGTTGACGCGCTCGTAGCCCAGGACCTGAGCGAGGGCGCGCAGGTCGTGTGCGCTTTGGACGGAGTTGTAGGCGGCCACGTCGATGTCGCGTCGGCGCAGCCGTTTGAAGCAAGCGCGCACGGCCTTCCTGAGTTCGTCTTCCCCGCCGGCTCGGACGCGCGCCTCCGCCCCTTGCACCTCAGGGCAGTCGAGCAACGGTCGCGAGAAGCCCGTGCCGCGCTGGTCGAGGGTTACGACGTCCCGCGCCTCCCGCAGCGAGTCGTGGTAGAGCCAATTTACGCTGCTTGTTCCGCCGCCGCCGGGGCCGCCGTCCAAGTAGACTACGGGGTCCGGGGCGGGCGCGTTGGCTTTGCTTTCCAGTACGGCAACGGCCAATTTGATATGGGGCCCTCCAGGCTTGTCGTGCCGTTCGGGCACGACAAGGTAGCCGCAGCGCACGTCGTCGACGCTGGCGTCGTCGAAGGGGCAGGTCGAGGGTTCGAAACGGGGCACGGTCGCCGGCGCGTTCCCCAGCGCGACAACGCTTGCGGCCGCCGTCAGCAACACGGCGCCCCCAAGCAATCGACACAGAACCGATAAAATCATGAGCTATCTTCGGCTGCAAGATAGCTGAAATCGAAACAGAATTCAAGTGCCGACGCGTTGGCTTTCGGCTGTTAAAGACGCGCGATTGGCGCACAGGCCATGGGGGTCAACGGGCTGCCGATCAGGATCAAAACAGCGCCTCGACGAACTCCTCGGCCTTGAACGGCTGCAGGTCCTCGGCTCGCTCGCCCACGCCGATGAACTTGACGGGCAGCTCCAGCTGCGAGGTCACGGTCAGGACCGAGCCGCCCTTGGCGGTGGAGTCGAGCTTGGTGACGACCAGGCCCGTGAGCGGCACGGCCTCGTTGAACTTCTGCGCTTGAGAAAGCGCGTTTTGGCCCGTGGTGGCGTCCAGCACGAGCAGGCGCTCGTCTGCGGGGCGGCCCAGGCGCTTTTCGACCACGCGGTTGACCTTCTTGAGCTCCTCCATCAGGTTGTCGTTGGTCTGGAGCCGGCCGGCCGTGTCGATCAAGAGCACGCCGCCGGCCTTCTCGGCGTGGGCGATGGCATCATACGCCACGGCGCTGGGATCGGCGCCGTGCTGGTGGCGCACGAAGTCGGCGTCCAGGCGCTGCGCCCAGATCTCGAGCTGCTCGATGGCCGCGGCGCGGAAGGTATCGCCGGCCGCCAGCGTCACGGGCCTGCGGCCCTCGTCCTTGAAGCGTTGGGCCAGCTTGGCTATGGTGGTCGTCTTGCCCGAGCCGTTCACGCCCAGCATCAGGATCACGCTCAGCCGGTCGGCGCGCAGGTTCAGCTCGCCCTCGTGTTGTTTGAGCCGTTCGGTGATCACCTGACGGAACACCGGGATGACCTGGGCCGGGTCGTCGAGCCCGTCCTGCTTGACGCGCGCCTTGAGCGCATCGATCAGTTCGGTCGTCGTGGTCATGCCCACGTCGCCTAGAACCAGCACCTCCTCCAGCTCCTCCAGCAGCTCCTGGTCGATGCGCCGGTGCGCGCCCACCACGCGCTCCAGGTTGGAGACGAGCTGGTCGCGCGTCTTCTGCAGTCCCGATTTCAACCGTTTCAGCCAGCTCATAAACAGGCCTCTCTTCTCAAACTTGGGTAGATAATAGGGTTCTCATGTACGACCAAGCCCCAAACTGAGCGAAAGCTTGGCGTTGATCTGCTTCATTTGCGTCGATGTCACTTTCCCGATCTTCCGCGCGATAACGGTTTCAGGTACGGTCATGAGAAATTCAGCCCGTACGATTGATGTCTTCTTGAGACCGTTTGCCTGCGTCGGAGAGAGTTCGAGTTCCGTTTCTTGCAAAAGGGAAAGGCACGATGACGATGTCACCTTGGTCAAAGCTCATACAGATCGTCCTCGTCGTCTCTCCAAATCTTTTCCAAGGATTGCTGCTGCAACTGCAAGGAGTCGGTGACGGTCGGGTCGGACGCCTTTTGTTTCAGGTATCCAATGAAGTCCATCACGACTGCAATCTGGTGCGGAGGCAGTGTCTCCAGCGCCTGGAGCACACGTTTCCGCTCCTCAAGTGAAAGCGCCATCCAGTCATCACCTTCTCCGAATGAACCGTCATTGTCTCATAGCCAAGATAACAAACCCGATGGGATTCCCCAACTCGTCCCGCGTTTACGAGTTGAGTTCCGCGCGGCGCCGGGGTACAGTAACGACGGCAAGGAGGCGTTTATGCTTTCGCTTTCGGAGCGCGCCGAGCGCATGCCCACCTCCCCCATTCGGCGGCTGCTGCCCCTGGCCGACGCCGCCAAGAAGGCGGGCAAAACGGTCTTCCACCTCAACATCGGACAGCCCGACATTCACACCCCCGCGCCGTTCTTCGAGGGCGTGCGGCGGTTCCCGGACGTGGTGGCCTACAGCCCGTCGCAGGGCGTGCCCGCGGCGCGCGAGGCCCTGGCGGCCTACTACAAGCGCCACGGGATCGACCTCGACCCGGACCAGATCGTCGTGACCGTCGGCGGCAGCGAGGCCGTGCTGTTCGCGCTGCTAACCGCGTGCAACCCCGGCGACGAGGCGCTCGTGCCCGAGCCGTTCTACGCCAACTACAAGGGCTACGCCGTGCAGGCCGGCGTCACGATCAAGCCGATCACGACCCGCGCTGAGCACGGCTTCCGGCTGCCCGATCAAGAGACGATCCAGTCCCTGGTCACGCCGCGGACGCGCGCGCTCCTGTTCTGCAGCCCCGGCAACCCCACGGGCGTCGTCTACACGCGCGAGGAGATGGAGCGGCTCAAGGCCGTGGCGCTGGAGAAGAACCTGTACCTGATCTCGGACGAGGTGTATCGCGAATTCGTCTACGACGGCCGGGAACACGTGAGCGCGTTCCACCTGGGCGGCCTGGACGAACACGCCATCCTGGTCGACAGCATCTCGAAGCGCTTCTCGGCCTGCGGGGCGCGCGTGGGCTGCATCGCCAGCCGCAACAAACAGGTCATGGGCGCGGCGCTCAAGTTCGCCCAGGCGCGCCTGAGCCCGCCGGCGCTCGGCGAGCTGGGCATGATCGCGATGTTGAACGCCCCCGACAGCGAGGCGCGCGTGCGCGCGATGATCGACCGGTTCGAGGCGCGCCGGGACGTCCTGTTCGAGGGACTGAGCACGATCCCCGAGCTCGTGTGTCGCAAGCCAGCGGGCGCGTTCTACCTGCAGGCCAAGCTGCCCGTGGACGACGGCGAGGCGTTTGCCCAGTGGATGTTGAGCGAGTTCGACGCAGACGGCGCCACGGTCATGCTCGCCCCCGCGGCGGACTTCTACGCCACGCCGGGCCTGGGCCGCGACGAGGTGCGCATCGCCTACGTGCTCAAGCGGGAATCGCTGAAGCGGTCGGTCGAGATCCTGAAGGCGGGTCTGGTGGCTTATCCGGACTCGCCGGTTGGAGCCGGTCCGCAGCAGCAGCGGGGTTGAGAAGCAACAGACGATAGGCAAGCCCATCGGCATAGCGTTAGAGCTCGTCCTCCAACACTTGGAAAAACGCCTCGCGAGCGCCGCGCTCGATCCAGGGTAGGTGGCCGCAGCGCCCCAACAACACGAAGCGGAAATCCGTCAGCACGCGCGCCAGCGGCGCGCACACGCCGGCGACCGGGTGCGGGTCGGAATCGCCGTGGATCGCCAGCACGGGACAGCGGATGTGCTCGGCAAGATCGAGCAGCGCGCCCGTGCGCCGCAATTCGGCCGCCTCTCCCCACACCTTTTGGTGCAGTTCGAGCTGGTGTGCGATCACCTCGGTGTCGAGCGTGAGCGGGTCGCAGTGATCCGCCTTGGTCAGTAGTTCGCTCTCGCGTAGCACAGCCGCGTCCTTGCCCGATGCGAACGGATCGCCCAGCAGGTCGAGCAGCGTCTCCAGCTCCTGCCGCTCGTCGGGCGCGAGGCGTTCCAGGCGCGCCGCCCGAATCCCTGCGGCGTAGCGGTCCTCGAACGCGGCGCTCCCGACCAAAACGAGCTTCTTCACCAACGCCGGGTGCCGCGCCGCGACGATGAACCCCAGCAACGCCCCCCAGGACGAGCCGATCAGCGTCGTGGGGCCGGCGGCGTGGGCGGCCAGCACCTCGGCCAATTCCTCGACCTGGCCGTCGAGCGAGTCGGCCGTTTGCAGCGGCTCCAGCACGCCGCGTTTTCGAGCGAGCTCGCGCGCCACCGGTGCCATGTAGCCCGGCGCGCCCGGCCCACCGTGCAGCACGGCCACGCGGAAGGGCGCGTCGCCGTACGTCCGCAGATTTCTCATCCCGCGCTGGGCCGGTAGGTGAGCTGGACCAGCCCGCTGGGGTAGAGGCGCGACTCGGCCAAATCCAGCGGCGTTTCGACCTCGACCGGCGGGAAGAGCGGGACCCCCGTGCCCAGCAGCGTCGGGATGATGGAGACGATGTACTCGTGAACCAGCCCGCGCCGCTGAAAGGCCGCCACCACCTCGCCGCCGCCCACCAGCCAGACGCGCTCGTGCCCCTTCCGGTCAAGTTGCTCGCAGAGCGCCTCCGGCGCGGCGTCGGTGAAACGCACGTCGTCGCGGTCCGAACTCAAACTCTGGCGCGTGAGCACGTAGGACGGCTGACCGGCGTAGGGCCAGTCCGCCATGCCCGCGACCAGCTCGTAGGTCTTGCGGCCCATCACCAGCGCGTCCACCGAGGCGTAGAAGTCCGTGTAGCCGTAGTCCGTCCCCGGCTGCTCGACCGCCGAGAGCCAGTCGACGTCCCCGTCCATGCGCGCGATGTAGCCGTCCAGGCTGGCCGCGATGTAGAGAATCACCTTGGGCATGGCTGCGCCTCCTTTCACAGATAAAGCGCCTTCAACGCCGGGCGCCAACTCGGGTCTTCCAGCAGGTCGGTGCTGTCGCCGAACTGATCGCCGCCGCCGATGGGCGCGTTCTCCGCGATGCGCCTGACCTCGGGGCCTCAACTCGCCCCAGCAGCGCCTCGGCAAACCCGTGCAGCGCGATCACCCGGTACGGCCGCCCGAAGAAGGGCTTGGCCCGCTCGGGCAGCGGCTCGGTGAGCCCGAGCGCGTTGTGACGCCGGCCTAGCAGGCGCGCGACGAACACCAGGCTCGACAGCACATAGATCGCAAGCGTCACCCCGGCGCCCAGCAGGTTCAGTTGGGTCACGGCTCCTCCCTTCTTCACTCTCGGTTCAAAGGTCCGCGATCTCCGGATCGATCTCCAGGAACTCCACCGGCGCGCCGTCGGACACGATGAAGGCCACCCGCACGCCCGGCGCCGGGCTGTTGGGTTCGATCAGGATTTCCTTTCCTTCGAGCACGGCCTCCAGATCGTCTACCTCGAAGGCCACGTGCGGGGTCGTCTGCACCAGCTCGGGCAGCGGGCAGTCGGGGTCGAAGCGCATCCACTCGATCCCGTAGGGGCTTGCTTCAAAACCCGACACAAACATCTTCAGATGTGCCAGGTAGCGCTCGCCCTCGCGGGATTCGTCCGTCGGAATACCGATGTGATGGTAGCGCACGCTCACTCCTTTCTGTGTCGTACGCGCCGCGTCGTGGACGGCCTCCAGCGCGGTCCAGTCCGTTCCTGCGTACGGCCGGATGACGATCACGGCGCCTCCGGCGCCGGGACGAAGCGGCGCACGACGCGTGTGACGTAGTCGGCCGGCAACCCCGCGTCGGCCAGGCCGCGGTTGATTCTATGAACGTATTCGGCCCCGGGCGAGCCTTCCGCCTCGATCGGATCCATGTAAACCAGGCAGGCCTTCCGCTCCCCTTCCAGCTCGACGGGTAGCGTCGCTTTGCGGTAGTGGCCGGCCTGCACGCCCTCGTAGCCGTCCAGCGCCTGCTCGTCGGCGACCGAGAGGCTGTAGACGAGCCCGTGGACCGCCTCGCCGTCGGCCTCCACGACGCTGGCGTACCCGCGCGCCGTGATGATCCAGCGGTAGCCGCGCAGGACGCCGCGCCCGCGCAACTGGTGCTCGGGACAGCGCCGGCGCATCTGCGCGCGCCAGAGGTTGGAGCCGTAGGCGAAGTAGGGGGGCATGTTCGCTCACCGCTGCTTGTTGCCCCTTCTCCCCTGGCGGGAGTCACACGATTGCTCACTCACGATTGTGTTCAAATGGCTGTGAACAATCGTGTGAAAGGCTGGGATGAGGGGGGAGAGCGAAGGCGGGACGAGCGCGCCTTTCACCCTCACCCTGGCCCGCTCCCGTCAAGGGAGAGGGAAGTTTGCCAAGACCGACGCAGGACGTGCTCTTTGTAGCACAAGATGGGACTCGAATCCAAAAGACTCTCTTCAGAATACCGAAGCGAGCCGCCGCCTCAACGCCCACCCCAACGCCAGCTCCAACAGCCCCACGGCGAAGTAGAACGGCTGCAGCCAGCTCAGGTAGCCGAGCCAGCTCACCTGGGCCACAATCCAACCTACCATGATCGCACCCAGCAGCAGCGCCGCGTCCCCCGCCCTGCGATGGCGCCGGAACGTGACCGCGGCGCCGGCCAACTGGCCCAGGCCGTTGACGACCAACAGAAAGAGCCCCGGCACGAGGTAGTCGCCAAACGGCGTGCCGGTGAGCCACGCCCGTTCCATCCCCAGGCTCGCGCCGCTGGGGTCGAGCACGAGCCCCAGCCCGCCGGCCACGGCGCCGAGGCCGATCAAGACTTGATAAACGCCCACCCAGAGTGCGAGTCGTCCGCCCGGTTTCGTCTGGCTCACCTTAGCTCCCTTCCTTCGGCCACCAACCCAGGCGCTCGCCCCCCAACAGCAGTGCCACGATCACGACGTTCAACGCGAGCCCCAGGCGCGCCTCGGGCCAGCCCAACGCGCTCAGGATCAGCGAAAGCACCACGCTCGCCCACGACAGCGGCCCCCACCAGGCCGCGCCCAGCAGCAACCCCACTCCGGCCGCCACAAACGCCAGCGCCGCGACCAGCCACAGCAGGCCGACGAGCCGGATCCCAGCATCGCCCACGTCCAGCCGGCCGTCCAGCAGCGTCGTCTTGTAGGGCATCTCCTCCAGCGTCGCCAAGCGCCAGGGCACGACGAAGCCCGGCAGGTGGGCGAGCGCGTGGACGAAAAACAGTACCGCAAGCGCGATCCGCATCGGAATTCCCCCTCTCAAAGCGCGACCGTCCGCGCCGAGCACACCCTAACCGGTGCGCCCGAGCCCGAACATGATCCGTGCCATTGAAACCCCTGACCGCCGACATGTTAAGATGCGCCTATGGCTAAGGAAAGACAACGCAAGTGCCCGGAGTGCAAGGGGACGATGAGCCGCCGGCCCATCACCCACGACGCCCGCGACGCGCAAGGGACCTTCTACATCGTCGAAAACGTGCCAGCCTGGGTCTGCACCGCCTGCGGCTCGCTCTTCCTGGACGCCGAGGTCGAGGCCGACCTGGAGCGCTTGGTTGGGGAAGGCAAGCCCAGCCGGACGGTTCAGACGCCGGTGTACGATTTCTCGCAGTTCAAGGGATGAGCGCGATAGGTTGTTCCAGGAACGCCTAACAATACCTTCTCAAGCACGTCATCCTGGGGCCGGCAGGCCGAAGGATCTCCAGCATCTGTGAGCGATCCTTCGCTTTCAGCTCAGGATGACATTCGACAAGACATCCCAGAAACGCTGATCGGGCTTCCTGAATACATGATGACCGCCACGCGTGCGTTCCTCGAATCCAAGGTGCAAGAGCAACTGGCGCAACCCGTCGAAGCGAATACTGGCATCGAACTGCCCCTCGCCGTCACAATAACCGCAAGTAGAATGAGATCATGAAAAAACCCCGCCTGGACCACTGGCTCGTCGAACACGGTCTGGTCGAGTCCCGCAGCCTGGCCCAGCGCGTGATTCGTGCGGGGCAGGTGTTCGTGAACGGGCAGCTCGTGGACAAGCCGGCCCAGCCCGTGCCCGCAGGGGCAAGCGTCGAGGTCAAGGCGCTGCCGAGGTACGTGAGCCGGGGCGGGGAGAAGCTTGAAGGGGCCCTCGACGCGTTCGGGCTCGAGGTGGCCGGGCTGCGCTGCCTGGACGTGGGCTCGTCCACCGGCGGGTTTACGGACTGCCTGCTGCAGCGCGGGGCGGCGGGGATCATGTGCGTGGACGTGGGCAAAAACCAGCTCGACGGCAAGCTGCGGGACGACCCGCGCGTCGTCGTGCGCGAGGAGGTCAACGCGCGCGCTCTCTCCGACGCACACGTCCCCGATCCCGTGGACCTGGCCACGGTCGACGTCTCGTTCATCTCGCTGACGAAGGTCCTGCCGGCGGTCGCGGCCGTGCTCAAGCCCGCGGGGAACATCGTGGCGCTGGTCAAGCCGCAGTTCGAGGCCGGGCGCGACCAGGTCGGGCGCGGCGGCGTCGTGCGCGACCCCCGAATCCACGCGGCCGTGCTGCGGCGCGTGGCGGCCTGCGCGCGCGAGCTCGGGCTGGGAATCGCGGACGCGACCCATTCGCCGCTGCTGGGGCCGTCGGGCAACGTCGAGTTCTTCCTGCTGCTGCAGCGGGACGGGAAAGACACCGAGGTGGACTGGGACGCGCTGGCCGGGCGCGCGCGGCGGGCGCTGCGCGGGGAGGAAGACGCTTGAAGGGGAGGACCGAGCCGCGTGCAACTGGGTATTCCGGGGGATTTGCTTTTGAGTTGTAACTTGATTAAGTTGACTGGCGGCTGCAATGAACGCGTCGTGCCATCCTGCGCGCGGCTGCCTGCGCGCGCTGGCGCAGAAAGGCAAACACCGTGAACAAGTACAGTTGCCGGCGCTGCAAGCGACGCTGGTACTCGGCGGTCGCCGACCTGACCGCCTGCCAGGTTTGTGGAGGAGAGCTGGTTTTGCTTCCCCTCACCGAGGACGACCGCGCGGCCGAGCCCGCCCCCCGCAGGTCGGTCTTCCGGCTCTGGGAAGAAGGGCTGGAGAACGCCCCCCGCAAGCCGCGGGAAGCGTGAGCGCGCACCCCGCGCGCTAAGCGCCGCTTCAGTGCGCGTCCGTCAACCCGGCGCCCGCCGACGGGGGCGCCGGGATTTCGACCTGCGTCGCGCTCCCGTTTCTCATGTGCTCCAGGATCGTGCGCGCCCCGCCCTGCGTGGGCAGGTCGTCGGAGCACCCCAGCGCAGCGCGCAGGAAGGCCTCGGCCTTGTGGATCTCGCGGCGCGCCTCGTCCTCGTCCTCGATGCCCAGCGTCTTGACCGCCTGCCCGCGCGCCCAGGTCGCAAACTCCCGGATCGTGAACGCCGTCACCGAAAAGTCCTCCCAGGGCGTGCCCTTCAGCGCCTCCGAGAGCGCCGCGGCGTGGTTGAGCGCGCCCACGCCGTCGCCGGGGTTGCCGGGGGCGGGGTCGAAGTGCTCGCCCTCGCTGCCCTCCAGCACGTTGAGCACGCGCTGGGCGCGGGTCTTGACGTCCGCCAGCGTGGGCGCGATCCAGGCGAAGGCTGCTTCCTGCAGCGCGCGCTCGACCTCGACGCTCAGGTCCTCGGCCAGCGCCAGGATCTCGGGGGGCACGCTCGACTGCGCGTGTCCGCCCCAGCTCAACAGGCCCAATGCCAGCAGCAACACGGTCCAACGTTTCATGCCCGTCCTCCTTCGCTTGAACGATCTGCTTCAACGTAGCACGGCCGCGGGTCCGGTCCCATGCCCGCGCGGTCCCGTCCCGGTCAAGCCCGGTCAATCGGCCTCGGGCGCGCAGAGCCGGTAGCCGAAACCGCGCACGGTCTGCACCCAGCGCGGTCGGCTGGGGTCCTCCTCCAGCTTCTGGCGCAACAGGTAGACGTACTTCTTGACGTCCCCGGCCACCGCGAAGTCGTCCTCGTCCCAGATCGTCTCCACCACCTCGTCGCTGGAGAAGATCCGGCCCGGGTGCTGGGCCAGCAACTTCAACAACCCGTATTCCTTGGGCGAGAGCCCGACCTCGCGCTCCCCGACCCAGACGCGCTTGGCCGCGTCGTCGATGCGCAGCGTCCCGCAGGTGAGCACCCCGTTGGGCGCGGGTTCGGCAACGGCCGGCGCCTCGGGCTGGCGCGTTGGCCGCGTCCACCCACGGTGGGCCAGCAGCAGGAGCCCGAGGGCGAGCGCCGCCCCCGTCAGGCTCCACCCGCCCACCTCGAGCTGCCGGCTGAGCGTCTGGCTCCGCAGCGAGGCCAGCGAGAAGCCCAGCCGCACGTAGCTCTCGGGCGCCAGCGGCTGCGGCCCGACCACGAGCGCGCGGCGCACGTCCAAAAAAGGCACTTCCAGCGGCTCACCGCGTTTGCGAAACTGCAGCGAGCGATCCAACGGCTCGACCGTCAGCGACACGACCGCCGCCGCCGGGCTGTGCACCTCGGCGATCACCTCGCCGGCGCGCACGACCTGGGCGTAGATCACATCGCCCGAGACGAGGTTGCGCACGAACTCGCGCACGAAGGCGGGCTCCTCCTTGCGCAGCACGAGGTCGGAGAGCGTGTGCGCGAACAGCTCGGCGCGCCCGTAGAACTGGCGCTCCATCTCGTGGCCGAGCTGGACGCTGAACGCCGTCCCCAGCGCGGCCGCCAGCAGCACGATGAGCGCGCAGGCGGCGGCCAGAACTTTACGTTGTCGGGTGACCATACCCCCTCAGTCTAAACCAAGCCGGTCGCGGGCGCAGTTTTCCGCCCCGCGGGCACGTCTTGACCCGGCTTGACCTCGGAATCACCTCGCTGTCATGGACCTTGACCACCCGCCCGCCTAGGGTACGCCAGGCAATGCGAGAGAAGGGGTGAGACCCACCGAACTTTTCCGATCGGTACGGCCGAGGCCCTTCTCTCGCCACATCCCAAAGGAGGCTGTTTTATGCACAAGCTACGTTGGATCGGAACGATCGCGCTGGCGGCGGTCCTGATGGCGGGGGTCGTCAACCTGGGTCAGATGACGGGCGGCGAGCAACCGATCGTGCTCACCGCGACGCTGACGGCCACGCAGGAGGTCCCCGCGCCGGCGGGCAACACGCCGGCCACCGCGGGCGGCTCGGCCACGCTGCTGTTCGACCCGAGCGACAACACGCTGCAGTTCGCGCTCGCCTACGGCGGCCTGAGCGGGGGGCTCACGCTGGCGCACTTCCACGGCGCGCAGCCCGGCAGCGCCGGCGGCGTCGTACAGACCGTCTGCGGCGCGCCCGCGCCCGCCATCGCCGGGGACTGCGGCGGCGACAGCGGGTTCCTGCAGGGCACCTGGGACGTGCCCGCCGACCAGGTCGAGGCGCTGCTGTCGGGTCAGCTCTATCTCAACCTGCACACCGAGCTGAACCAGGCCGGCGAGATCCGCGGACAGGTGATCCCGCGCTAACGAGCGCGCAAACGTCCCGCCCACGGGACGGCCAAACGGGGCGGGGCGCGCGCAACCCCCGCGCGTCCCGCCCCTTTCCCAACCGGAATCCCAAGGAGGCCCATGTGAACCGAACGACACGCGCGACGCTCGCGCTGTCCCTTCTGCTCGTCACGCTGCCCCTGCTCGCGCTCCAGCCCTACGGCGACCCGTACGGCGACCAGACCCAGCGCGCGCCCCGGCCCAACGTGGCCATCGCGGAGCTCCTGCTGGACGGGGACGACCCGCGGGTGGCGCTGACCAACCTGGGCGCCGAGCCAATCGAGCTGAGCGGCTGGTTCCTGTGCAACCGGCCCAGTTACGCCGAGCTGCCCGAACGGACGCTGGCGCCGGGCCAGCGCCTGGTCGTCCACCTGGGCACGGCCGGCGAGGACACGGACCGCGAGGTGTTCCTGGAGCGCTTCAGCGCGCCCGGGCGCGACGCGGGCGAGCTCGCGCTCTACCGCGACGGGCGCTTCGCCCGCGCCGAGAGCATGGTGGACTTCGTGCAGTGGGGCGGCCCCGGCGGCCCCAGCCGCGCGGACGTGGCGTCCGACGCGGGCATCTGGACTCAGGGGTTCGTCGACGCGCTCCCCGAGGGCCGGTCGCTCTACTACGACGGCAGTGGCTCGTCCCCCTCGGACTACTTCGCCGGCCCCTCGGCGCTGGCGACCGGGGAGGCGGGCGCGATCGTGATCGTGCATAACCTCTCGGACCGCGGGACGTTCCCGGGCACGATCCACCTGCCCGCCGGGGAAGCAACGACCTGGCTCAACGTGTCCAAGTCCGCCGTCCACGATCCCGTCCAGCTCCTGGACGAAAGCGATGATGCGGCCTTTGGCGTGACCTTCGCCGTGCGACCCGACGAGCTCACCGAGGTGACGTTCACGCCGACCGCCGGGACCTATACGATCTCGCACCGACTCCACCGGCACCCGATCTCCGGCACCGTCGTGGTCGAGTAAGCGCCCCGTTACACTCCGGAAACCCCTCTTTCCACCCCCTCGCGAGCCCGGCCGCCGCGGCCGGGCTCGCCCCCTTCCGTTCGACGCTTGCGCCGCGAAGGCGGGGCGAAACCCCCTTGGCTTGATCCGTTTCGCGCACCGTCCGTATAATCGGGCGCATCCATCAAGGTGGGGTGAACGCCGTGAACCGATCCTGGACTCGCACCCGTCGCATCGGCAGGGGGCTCGCCTTCCTGCTGGCCCTGTTGATCCTGGCCGCCCCGGGGCGCGCCGCCGTATTGGAGGTGGGGCTCACGCTGGCCGACGCCGAGGCGGGCCGGTCCGTCTCGCTGCTCGACCTCCCCTCGGTCGCCGCGCAGCTCGCGGACGACCCGCAGCCGCGGGCCGCGGCCGCTTCGGTCCCGCCGCGTTGGGGAACGCCGGCGCCGCGCGCCCCTTCTGGCCCCGCGCCGGACAAGCTCGACCCGTTGTTGCGACGCGTGCTGGCGGGGGAGGCGGACCTGAGCCGCTTCGCCACGGTGCTGAGCCTGTACGCGCCACAAGGCCCCGTGGCCCAGGTGCACCACGCCCGGGAGCTGGGCCGGCTGAGCCCGGAGGGGGACGCCCCGGCCAGCCTGCGGGCGCGCGGCGCGGACCGGCTGGGCGTGCTGATCACGCTCGACGGCTCGACCGCCCCGCTGCGCGCGCTCGGCGTCGAGCTGGGCGAATCAAGCGGCGGCGTGGTCTCGGCCCGGGTGACGCCCGCCCAACTGGCCCGCCTGAGCGCGCTGCCCGCGGTGGCCTACGTCGAGGCCAGCGTCCCACTGGAGCCCGCGCTGGACCGCAGCGTCCCCGACGCCCGCGGGGACCAACTGCACGGCGCCGCCCCGGCCGCGCGCGGCGCCGGCGTGTTCCTGGGGGTGGTGGACACCGGGATCGACTGGACCCACCCTGACTTCCGCGCCGACGAAAACGGCGACGGGGTCGAGGAGACCGCGCGCATCGCCTACCTCTGGGACCAGACCGAGGAGGGCCGCTTCGGCGACCGCGCCGCGGTCCCCTACGGCACGGAGTACACCCGCCGGGACATCGAAACCGACGTGCTGCTGGGCGCCGGTTTCGACCGCGGGCTCGTGCGCCAGCGCGACGCGGACGGCCACGGCACACATGTCTCGGGCATCCTGGGCGGGGACGGCTCGGCTTCCGATGCCGGCTACGTCGGGATGGCGCCGGAGGCCACGCTCGGGATGGTCAAGACGACCTTCTCCAGCGGCGACATCGTGGACGCGGTTTCGTACCTGTTCGAGCGCGCCGACGCGCTCGGCATGCCGGCGGTGGTCAACCTGAGCCTGGGCGGGCACTTCGGCCCGCACGACGGGACCAGCGGCTTCGAGCGCGCGCTCGACGAGCTGGTGGGCCCGGGGCGCCTGGTGGTCAACTCGGCCGGCAACGAGGGCAACGACCCCGTCCACATCAGCGGCGACCTGAGCCGCACGGGCGAGTACACCGTGGACTTCACGGCGCTGGCCGAGACCGCGGTGTTCAACGTCTGGTACGAGGGCGAGGGGGACGTCTCGCTCGAGCTCACCTCGCCGGGCTTCGGGAACGAGGTCGAGACCTTCCGCGCGGGCAGGGGCGAGCTGCTCGAGACCCGCTGGGACGGGCGCGCGATCACGATCGACAACGCGAGCGAGGGCCCGTATCCCTTCAACGGCGACAACCAGATCGCGGTCGTGCTGGAGGGGGTCGAGGAGGAGTCGGTCTGGACCGTGACGCTGCGCCACGGGGGCGGGCCCGGCCGCTTCGACGGCTGGGTGGCGCTCTCGGGGCTGGGGACGTTCTCGCGCAGCGACGCGCGCTCCACCATCAGCGAACCCGGCAACGCACGCCACCTCATCACGGTGGGGGCTTACACGACGCGGGCGCGCTGGGACAGCATCATGGGCCGCGCGTTCGGGTTCGTGGGCGGCTCGCCCGAGGGCCAGATCGCGCCGTTCTCCTCGCGCGGGCCCACGCGCGACGGGCGCCAGAAGCCCGACGTGGCCGCGCCCGGCACGGCCATCGTGAGCGCGCTGGCCGCGGGCTCGGACCTGGGCACGATCCCGCAGCTCGTCGTGCCCGACGGCGCCCACGCCGCCTTGCAGGGCACCTCGATGGCCGCCCCGCACGTGGCCGGCGCGATCGCGCTCATGCTGCAGGCCGACCCCGGACTCACGCCGCGCGGGGCGCTGGCCCGGCTGCGCGGCACGGCCGCGGGCGACGACTTCACCGGGCTCCTGCCCAACGAGGCCTGGGGCTTCGGCAAGCTCGACATCCTGCGCGGGGTGGACACGCTCGCGCTGCCGCTGCCGTCGGCAGACGACCCGCTCGGGCTCAAGGTGGGCTTGAACGTGGCGACGCGGCGGGCCTTCTTCTACTATGTCCTGCCACAGGGCGTCGAGGCGGCCGAGGTGACCATCTTCGACGCCCGCGGCGAGCTCGTGCGGGCGCTCGAGCTCGACCCGGGCGCCACGCGCGCCGAGTGGAACCTGCTGAGCGACGACGGCGCCCCGCTGGCCAACGGCCTCTACCTGAGCGTGCTGAGCGCCGACGGCCGGCGCTCGGAGGTGCAGCCCTTGGTGATTCGGAATGAATAGGCACCACGGAGATCGGAGAAGGGAGAAGCGAATGCGACACGCGCCGTTGCTGATCGCGCTGGTGCTGACGCTGTCCATCCACGTCGGCGGGATCGCCCAAACCGACGCCGCTCCCGGCGGGGTGGCGGCGCTGCTGGCGCTGGGCGCCGGCGCCCGGCCCCTCGGGATGGGCGGCGCGTTTACGGCGCTGGCCGACGGCGTCGAGGCCCCGCTCTACAACCCGGCCGGCCTGGCCTGGGCGCAGGGGAGTCACGCCGGGGGGTTTGCCAGCACGCCGTTCGGCGCGCTTACCCACCTGGCGCTCGGGGTGACCTCGCCCCACCTGGGCGCGACGCTGACGCAACTGAGCGCGCCGGGGGCGCTCGAGACCAACGCCTTCGGCAACCCCACGGGCCGCACGCTGGACTACGCCAGCCGCGCGGGCGTGGCCGGCTTCGGCGTCGAGCTGCTGCCCGGCCTGGCGCTGGGCGCGGCGGTCAAGCTCTACGGCGAGGCCAGCGGGGACATATCGGGCTTCGGCTGGGCGCTCGACCCGGCGGTGCTCTACGCGGCGGGCGGCCTGCGGCTGGGCGCGGTGTGGCGCAACGCAGCCAACGACCCGATCGCGTTCAGCAACGGGTACGCCGAACCCTGGACCGAGGGGCTCACGCTGGGCGCGGCCTGGCGCGCGCCCCTGCGGCGCGACGTCTCGCTGACGCTGGCCGCCGACGCCGAGGACGCGTTGGGAACGATCGGCTGGCACGCGGGCGTCGAGCTCTGGCTCGAGCGGCTCGGCCTGCGGGCAGGCTGGGACCGCAACGCCCTCACCGCCGGGGCCAGCGTGCGCGGCGAGGGGCTCACCGTGGACTGGGGCTACGCGTTCCACCCGACGCTGCCCCAGACCCTGCGCCTGTCGGCGGCCTGGGCGTTCTAGGGAACTCAGGAGCTCGAAGGGAAACCAAAGAGGGACAGCGGCTGCCCCACCCGCGCCCCTGCCATAAGGAGTCGATGTCGATGCGACCGACCCGCACGTGTTTGTTGGCGACGCTCTTGATCGCCGGATTGGCCAGCGCCGCCCTGGCGCAAATCGCGCCTCAGACCGGATCGAACCAGATGGGCACGCAGACCCCGTCGAGCACGATGGACGGCGACTCCCCGCTGGCGCTGGACGCCTCCGGCCAGATCGGCTTCGGCGTGCGCTACGGGCTCGGCGACGGGCGCGGGCTGGCCAAGAAGGGTTACAGCCAGGGACTGGACTTCAACCAGCTCATCTCACTCAACCTGGAGGGCGGCGTGCCCGTCACGCTCCCGTTCGTGGACATTGAGGGGCTGTTGACGGTCTCGGCCCAGCTCAACAGCCAGCAGGCCGACAACCTGCAGTCGCTGGCCATGCACTTCGAGTCCGAGCGCTGGGTGGCCGACTTCGGCGACTTCCTGGTCGGCGAGGACGCCCCGGCCTTCATCGTGCCGGACCGCAAACTCAAAGGCTTCAAGGTCCAGGGCCGGCTGCCCGATCTCACGATCACGGGGGCGTTCGCGCGCGTCGAGGGCATCGCCGAGTCCAAGACCTTCCGCGGCAACACGAGCAACGAGGTCGTGACCTACACGCGCGTCCAGCCGGAGCGCCCCTGGCTCGACACCCCTTACCTGCGCAACCTGCGCGGGCTGGCGTACTTCGAGCTCACGACCGAGTTCGTGGAGGGCTTCACCGAGATCCGGCTCAACCTGCACGCCGACGAGGGGTTGCGGGCGCTGTTCGAGGGGTACGAGCTCGGTTTCCTGTTCCCCCAGGTGCGGGACGAGGGCCCCACCCTGCTGGAGGACGGCCAGTTCGAAATCCTGCGCACCGGGGGCGCGACCTTCTTGATCCTGAAGCGCGCGGCGCTCGACCTGCTGCGCGACCGGATCCGCAACGCGATCGACGCGTACAATCGGGAAAACGAGCTGCCCCCCGACGAGCGCGCCGAGTACCCCTTCAACGAGGGGACGGACTACGAGCTCGCCTTTCTGGAACAGCTCCTGGGGCGCGCCACGCTGGACGTGGACGGCGAGCGGCTCGCGCTCGGGGACGCCCGCCGCCAGCGCTTCTACTTCCTGGGGCACACCGAGGTCGACCCCGACACGCTCCAGCTCGAGGTGTGGCAAAACGAGGCGTGGGTGGACGTGACCGACCCGCTGCTGTTCGACTACCGCTTCGACGTCTTCGGCGAGCCGGGACTGGTCGAGCTTGATTTTCCGCGGGACTATTTCGAGGACGAGTCCAGCCAACTGCGCGCGAGCTACGACTACACCTCGACCAGCGGGGTCTACATCCTGGGGCTGTCGATCGTGAAAGAGAGCGAGCGCGTGCTGCTCAACGGCGAACCGCTGGCGCGCGGGGTCGACTACACCATCGACTACGAAACGGGCGCGCTCATCCTGTTCCGCGAGGTGGGCCAGGACGACGTAGTGCGCATCGAGTACGAGGTGCTGCGCGGCGGGCTCGGGGGCTTTACGGAGTACCGGCGCAACCTGAGCCAACTCTCGCTGGCCTTCCGGCCGCTGGACTGGCTCGAGGTCGACGTCGACGTGTTCCAGGGCGCCGACACCGGCGGGGTCGAGGACCGCGAGCGCCTGCGCACGATGCCCAACACGCACACCGTGGCCGGCCTGCGGGCGCGCGCCGACCTGGGCGCGTTCCGGGCCGACCTCACGCTGGGCGGAGCCGCCAACGCCTACCCCTTCGACGACAACGGACGCCAGAACCTGCCCAACCGCGTCAACGCGATTCACACGCTGGAGCACGCCGGGCAGACGTTCGTGCTGTTCGCGCACCAGAACGGGCTCACGGTCTACGACGGGTCGAGCTGGACGCTCTACGACACGGGCGACGGGCTCTCGGGCCGCAGCGTCTACGACGTGGCGGCCTCGGCGGACTGGGCCGCGCTGGCCACCGAGGCCGGGGTCACGCTGATTCGGCTGGAAGGGGACGACCCGTTCGCGCGCGCGGGCAACTGGCGCCGGCTCTACCAGCAGGACGGCCTGGCGCACAACCGCACGGGCGCGCTCGCCTTCGAGCGCGACGGGCTCTGGGTCGGGACGCAACAGGGCATCACGCGCGTCCCGCTGGACGCCTTAGACGAGCCCGAGCGCTGGGCCAGCGTCCGGCCCGAGGAGCTGGACGGGTTGCACGACGCCCCGATTCAAGCGCTGGCCGTGGCCGGCGGGCTGCTCTACCTGGGGAGCGCCCAGGGGCTCCAGATCTACGACCCCTTGGCCGAGACCCTTTCCAGCGATCCCGCGCTCAACGGCACGGCCGTCCACGACCTGGCCAGCGACGGCCGCTCGGTCTACGCCGCCTCGGACGCCGGCGTGCGCACGCTCAGCGGCAAGCGCGGGGTGGGTTGGCTTGCGACCGGCCGCGCGGTGCACGCGCTCGCGCTGCGGGGAATCGAGGTGTGGTATGCCCCCGAGCGCGGCCTGCGGGCTACGGGCTTCGCCCGTCCGTCCCGCGAGCTGGACGACGTCCCCGTGCGGGCGCTGGCGACGCAGGGTGAGGTCGTTTGGGCCGGCACGGCGGGGCACATCACCCAGGAGGAGACGCCCTTCGGCACGGGCCCGCGCTACGCGCTGAGCGTCTGGCGCGTGGGGCCCGAGAGCGCGCGCGCCTTCGACGCGGTCACGACCCGCATTTCAGGACGCGACCGCAACCGCTTCGCCGACGTCCCGCTGGACGAACACCTCGACCTGGGCTGGTTGAGCCAACTTGCGCTCAGTTACACCGTCGGCAACTTCACGGTTACCAGCGCGCTGGAGGGCGTGGCGCCGGGGTACCTGCCCGTGGGCGGCACGGCCCGGCAGGACCACGCGCGCTGGCGCCTCAACGGCCGCTACGACGTGACCCCCGAGCTAAGCCTGAGCGCCGAGCACAGCGCCGGCGCGGTGCGCGGCCAGTACACCGTGACCGACTCGGTCGGTATCAATTGGAGCGCCGGGCCGCAGCTCGAGCTCGACTACAGCGAACAGCGCGCCGACACGCGCGCGCGCACGCCCGGCTTCGACCGGGTCGACTCGTCCCTGTCGGTGCGCGCCACGGAGGCGTTCCTGAACGACCGGCTCGAGGTCTCGCTGGGCCTGGACGACGAGGGCTCGCGCAACGCCGGCTCGGACCGTTTGAACCAGAACGTCACGCTCACCGCGCTGGTGGACTACCAGGTCACCGACCTGTTGGGCGTCCAGCTCGATTTGCGCGGTCCGTTGCGGGCCAGCACGGCCGGCGACCGGGTCAGTCTCTACGGCAGCGGCGAGTTCGACGGCCGCGTGCGCTGGACGCCGCAGTTCGGCTTCGGCTCGATGAGCGTCAACTACCGGCGCGGCACCGAGCTGCGCCTGCCCGAGCTGAGGGAGAGCAGCGACGACGCGCTCGAGCTCGACCTCAACTGGGAGTCGTTCAACTGGGCGGGCGCGCTGGTCGTCCCGCGCAGCTCGGCCTCGTTCGAGCAACGCCGCTCGGACCGAGGCGACCAGACCACGCGCCTCGCGCTGCAGAACTCGGTGCAGACGCGCTTTGAGGACCTGAGCGCCCAGGCCCGCTGGAACCGGGACCTGAGCTTCGACGCGCAGAGCCAGCGCGGCCAGATCCAGGACACCGTGGGCGCGCGCTTCAACTACAACGGCTTTGATCGGCTCACGCCGGGACTGGACTGGACGCTGCGGCTCAACCACCTGCGGCACCCCACGCTGGGCCAGAAGCTGTTCTGGTCGCAGCAGTTGAACGCCAGTCTCGGCTGGGAGCCGCTGGAGGCGCTCACCGTCAACGCCAATGCCAACGGCGAGCTCGTGAACAACGACCAGGAGCGCACCGCCAGCCTGGGCTTGAGCGCCTCCAGCTCGTACCGGCTGATCGAATCCCTGAGCCTGTCGTTCAAGCTGAACGGGGACTGGCGCGCCGGGCTCGTGCGCGAGGACCGCATCGAGACGCTCGACGCCGACGCGACGCTCGACGGCAGCTGGACGCTCAACGAGGACTGGACCAGCACGTTTTCCGCCGGCCTGCTCTGGGGCCGGGACGCGGTCAACCGCCAGAACGACTACCTGAGCTACGTGCTCTCGGCCCGCGCGTCGATGACCTTCTAGGACAGGACCGCATTGGTCCTTGGGTGTAGGGGCGCGATTCATCGCGCCCGCGGCGTAAGGCCCGCGTCCGGCTCGGACGCGTCTCCGCGAGTCCCATAAATGGGACCCCTACATGGCAGGAACATCGCGGCGGCGTACTAATATGGAGAAGGGAGAACAGTGGGACTTTCTCGGCGGCCTTCCGTGCTCTCTGTGGTGATCCCGTGAAATTCGCCATGCTGGCCAGCTCATCGAGCGGGAACTGCTCGGTCGTGCAAGCCGGGTCGACCACGGTGCTGGTCGACGCCGGCATCAGCGCGCGGCGCACGGGCCACGGCCTGCGCGACCTCGGGCTGGGCGATACAGTCGACGCCGTTCTGGTCTCGCACGAGCACTCGGACCACTGCCGCCAGCTCGGCATGCTGGCCAAGCGTTTCGGCTGCCCGATCTACGGCACCGAGGGCACGCTCAACGAGATCACGCGTTTCCTGCGCGGCGGCGAGCGGCTGGAGCCGATCCGCAAAGGCAAGCCCTTCGCGCTGGGCGACCTGGAGGTTACGCCCTTCCACGTCTCGCACGACGCGGTCGACCCGTGCGGCTACGCCCTCGACGACGGGCGCGCACGCGTGGGCGTGGCCACCGACCTAGGCACCCTGAACGACGAGGCGCGCGCCCAGCTGGGCCGCTGCCGCGCGCTCGCGCTCGAGGCCAATCACGACGTCGAGATGCTCATGACGGGCCACTACCCGCCGTACCTCAAAGAGCGCATCCGCTCGCCGCTGGGCCACCTCTCCAACGATGAGGCCGGGCAGGCGCTGGCCATGTTCGCGATGGCCGAGACCGTGCAGACGGTCATCCTGGCCCACCTGAGCGACCACAATAACCGTCCCGACCTGGCGCTGGCCACGGTCACCAAGTGCCTGGAGGCCTACCGCGCGCCGGTCGAGGTGCTGCTCTCGCACAAGTCCAAGCCGAGCCGGCTGGTCACGCTCGACTGATGCTGCTTGCCCCCGCTATTTCCTCTTCCTAGGATGTGGTAGGGCCTGCTGCGCAGGCCATTTTCTGGCCCGCACAGCGGGCTCTACTTAATACGAAAGGATCCTATGCACGACGTCGTCATCGTCAGCGCCGTGCGCACGCCCATCGGCCGCCTCGGGGGCTCGCTCTCGAACGTGCGGCCGGACGACCTGGCCGCGCTGGTCATTCGGGAAGCCGTCCAGCGCGCGGGCGTGGACCCGGCGCTGGTCGAGGAAGTCTACTTGGGCTGCGCCAACCAGGCGGGCGAGGACAACCGCAACGTCGCGCGCATGGGGCTGCTGCTGGCCGGGCTGCCGCAGGGCGTGGCGGGCGTGACCCTGAACCGCCTGTGCGCCAGCGGCCTCAACGCCGTCAACCAAGCCGCGCGGGCCATTCGCTGCGGCGAGGGCGAGGTGTTTGTGGCCGGCGGCGTGGAGAGCATGACGCGCGCGCCCTACGCGCTGCCCAAGAACCCCGCGCCCTTCGGCCCGCCCGGCAACGCCACGGCCTACGACACCTCGCTGGGTTGGCGTTTCCCGAACCCACGCATGGCAGAAAGGTTCCCGCTGGAGGCCATGGGCGAGACGGCCGAAAACGTCTGCGAGCGCAGCCGCGCGGGCGAGCTGCGGGGCGGCGCGATCACGCGCGAGCAGCAGGACCGCTTCGCGCTCCAGAGCCAGCAGCGCGCTGTGGACGCGATCAACCGCGGACACTTCGAGGACGAGATCGTCCCGGTCGCGATCCCGCAGCGCAAAGGCAACCCAGTCGCCTTCGACACCGACGAGCACCCGCGCTGCCGCAAGACCGGGACGGGCTACGAACTGGCCACCTCGGCTGCGCAACTGGCCGCGCTCAAACCGGCTTTTCGCGAGAACGGGACGGTCACGGCCGGCAACGCGAGCGGCCTCAACGACGGCGCCTGCGCGCTGGTGCTGATGTCCGCGGCCAAAGCCGACGAACTCGGGCTCAAACCGCTGGCGCGCTGGGTGGCCTCCGCTGCTGCGGGCGTGGACCCGCGCGTGATGGGGCTGGGTCCGATCCCGGCAACGCGCAAGGCGCTGGAGCGGGCCAATCTCTCGATCGACCAGATCGACCTGGCCGAGCTCAACGAGGCGTTCGCCGTGCAGGCGCTGGCCGTCCTGCGCGAGCTGGACCTCACAGAGAGCATCACCAACGTTCACGGCGGCGCGATGGCGCTCGGCCACCCGCTGGTCTGCTCCGGGGCGCGCATCCTGACCAC
>CAZNGF010000050.1:0-3002 GCA_964572855.1 uncultured Thermotogae bacterium
ACCAGCGTCATCAGCGGCACGTTGAAGCAGTCGCAGAAGCGCACGAAGCGCGCGGCCTTGATCGAAGCCGCGATGTCGAGCACCCCGGCCAGCACGGCCGGTTGGTTGCCCACGATCCCGACGCTTTGCCCGCCCAGCCGCGCGAACCCGACCACGATGTTCTGGGCGTAGTCACTGTGGACCTCGAAGAACACGCCGTCGTCGACGATCGCCGTGATCACGTCCACCATGTCGTAGGGCTGCGAAGGGTCCTGCGGGACCAGTTCGTCCAACAGGCGGTCCTCGCGGTCGGCGGGGTCGTCCGTGGGAATCAGGGGCGGCCGCTGTTGGTTGTTCGGGGGAAGGTAGGTGAGCAACGTGCGGATGCGGTTTAGGCAATCCAGGTCGTCCTCGGCGGTGAAGTGCGCCACGCCGCTCTTGCCGGCGTGCACCTCGGCCCCGCCCAGTTCCTGGTGCGTGATCTCCTCGTGCGTCACGGTCTTGACCACGGCCGGGCCCGTGACGTACATCGTGCTCGTGCCCTTAACCATGAAGACGAAGTCCGTGATCGCCGGCGAGTACACCGCGCCGCCCGCGCACGGCCCCATCACGGCCGAGATCTGCGGCACAACACCGGAGACGAGCACGTTGCGCAGAAAGATGTCGGCGTAGCCGCCCAGCGACACGACACCCTCCTGGATGCGCGCCCCGCCCGAGTCGTTGAGCCCGACCACGGGCGCGCCGGTCTTGAGCGCCATGTCCATCACCTTACAGACCTTCTCGGCGTGCGCCTCGGAGAGCGATCCGCCGTAGACCGTGAAGTCCTGGGCGAAGGCGAACACCTGCCGGCCGTAGACTCGGCCGTAGCCGGTCACGACGCCGTCGCCGGGGAACCTCTCGAGCTCGAAGTCGGCCGTGCGGTGGACGACAAAAGGGTCGAGCTCGACGAAGGTGTCGGGGTCCATCAGCGCCTGCATGCGCTCGCGCGCCGTGAGCTTGCCCGAGGCGTGCTGGCGGTCGATGCGCGTCTGACCGCCGCCCAGCCGGGCGCGTTCCCGTCGCTCGTGCAGTTCCTGTACACGGGGTCGCTTGGGCATGGAGGTAGTTTAAATGCGAACGGAGGGGCGCGCCAGCCGCTTCAACGCCCCTGCAACGCGCTCCAGGCCAGCGCGATCCAACCGGCGATGAGCGCCACGCCCCCCAGCGGCGTCACCGCGCCCAGCAACCGCACGCCGCTCAGGCTGAGCCCGTAGAGGCTACCGGAGAAGACGGCGGTGCCAAACAGGAACAGCCAACCGGCCAACGAAACGGTCGCGCCGGGCCAGCGCGACGCCGCCCAGGCCACGGCCAGCAACGCGAGCGCGTGGACCAAGTGGTAGCGCACGCCGGTCTCGAACACCTGGAGCATGTCGGGGTCGAGCCGGCCCCGCAGCGCGTGGGCGCCGAACGCCCCGGCCGCCACGCCCAACGCGGCCAGCAGCGCGCCCAGGGCAAAGAAGAGTCGTTCCGGATTCATGTGCGATACACCTCCGGCCGCCGGTCGGCCAGCACGTCGTTGTAGGCCGTAATGGCCTTGTCCAGGGCCTGAACGGGGTCAACCTCGACGACCTCGAGCGCGTCTTGTGCCTCCGCCGCCTGACACAGGACCTTGCCCGTCGGATCGATGACCTGGCTACGGCCGGTATAGGTAAGCGACTTGCCCCCGCGTTCCTCGGTGCCGTGGCGGTTGCAAAGCGCCCAATAGAAACGGTTCTCCAACGCGCGCACGCGCGTGGTGAGCTGGGCTGTGCCTCGCAAGACGAGGTTCGACGGGTGGGCCACCACCTGGGCGCCGGCCAGCGCCAGGCTGCGCGCGGCCTCGGGGTAGAGGTGGTCGAAGCACACGAGCAAGCCGAGCTGGACGCCGTCGACCTCGAAAACCGGGAAGCCGAGATTCCCCGGCGCGAAGAAGAGCGTCTCCTCGTAGAACAGGTGCACCTTGCGATACGTGCCGAGCCAGCCCGCGGGCCCGACGAGCGCGGCGCTGTTGTAGATCGCGTCCCCCTCGCGTTCAGCCAAGCCCACGACGAGGTGGATGCCCCTCCGGCGCGCGACCGCGCTCAAACGCTCGGTGGTCGGTCCCGGGATGGACTCAGCCAGCCGCGTGACTTCGTCTGGCGAGGTAAACAGGTAACCACTGGTCGCCAGCTCCGGGAGCACCAACAGGTCGGCTTCAGCGCGCTCGGCAGCGGCCTCCAACGCCTCCCGGTTGGCCTCCAGCGCGCCGAACTCGGGATCGAACTGGTAATAACCTAGGCGCATGCCAATCCCTCCGCACACATTCAATCGGGTCCGCCGCGCGCGCGCAACCGTTGCCGCTCCCGGCCGGCGCGCGTAGAGTCTGCGCATGGAGCTCAAAGGGCAATCACGCAAGCGCAACCTCATCCTGATCGGCATGCCGGCCTCGGGCAAGAGCACGCTGGGCGTGCTGGCCGCCAAGGCGTTGGGGTGGGACTTCATCGACACCGACGTGTTGATCCAGGTGGGCGAGCGGAAGCGGCTCTCCCAGCTCATCGGCGAAGCGGGCGCGTCGGGTTTCCGGGCGCTGGAAGACCGCTACGTGCGGACGCTGGCGGTGGACCAAACCGTCATCGCCACGGGCGGGAGCGCCGTCTACAGCCCCAAGGCGATGGCGCACTTGGATAGGCTGGGCGCGATCGTGTGGCTCCGGGTGGGCCTTGCCGAGCTCGAAGCGCGCATCGGCGACTTGGCCGCCCGCGGCGTCCTGCATGCGCCCGGACAAACGCTGGCCGACCTCCACGACGAGCGGGCGCCGCTCTATGCGCGCTACGCCGAGCGGACCGTGGACTGTGACGGCCAAAACGCCGAAGCCATCGTAAGAGCGCTGGTCGCTTGCGTCTAGAGGCCGAAGAGCGCTCGGGCGTTGGCGCTCGTCTGCCGGGCGACCGCGTCGAGGGGCAGGCCTTTGGTTTTTGCCAACGCTGCGGCCACGTGCCGCACGTAGGCGGGCTCGTTGCGCTTGC
>CAZNGF010000050.1:3012-23347 GCA_964572855.1 uncultured Thermotogae bacterium
GCGGCGAAGTCCGGCCAGTCGAGCCCCGTCACCTCGGCCCCGATCCGTGCAGTGTGCACGGTATAGGCGGGCTCGTTGCGCTTGCCGCGATGCGGCTCCGGGGTGAGGTAGGGGCTGTCGGTTTCGAGCACGATCCGCTCCAAGGGGAGGCCACCCACGGTCTCGCGCAGCGCCTCGCCCTTCTTGAACGTGAGCGGCCCGCCGATTCCCAGGAACAAGCCCAGCTCCAGCATGGCGCGCGCCTCGTCGGGCGTCCCCAGGAAACTGTGGAACACCCCGCGCACGCCGGGGAACTCCGCCACGATGGCGATCGCGTCCGCGCCGGCGTCGCGGTTGTGGATCGAGACGGGCAGGCCCAATTCCAGCGCCAGGCGCAATTGACGACGGAAGACGTCGTGCTGCACCGAACGGGGATGGGATTCCCAGTAGTAATCCAGGCCGATCTCGCCAATGGCCACCACGCGCCCGGCTTTGGCCAGCGTGCGGATGCGTTTCTCGAGTCCGGCGTCGGCCGTGCCGGCCGCCTCGGGGTGGATCCCGACCGCGCACCAAGCTCGATGTTCCTCGGCCATGGCCACCACCGCCGGCGCCGCATCCAGCGTCGTGCTCATGAGCACGACGCCAACGCCGGCGGCACGGGCGCGCGCGAACACCTGATCCCGGTCCGCCTCGAAGCGCTCGCTGTCGAGGTGGGCGTGGGTGTCGATCAGCGGAAAACCCGGCGCGTCGTGGGAGGCGGCGCTGGGACGTTCCAGGGTTTGGGTTGCGGACATGGGCGGCTCCACATTTGGGGTGAGCCGAGTGTAAGCCGCCGGCCGGTGGGCCGCAATGCGCCCCTTCCCTTGACTTCCACCCAAAACCCGCCTACCATGCCCCCAAGTCGCGCGCCGAGGTGGCGGAACGGCAGACGCGAAGGACTTAAAATCCTTTGGAGGGGAACCTCCGTGCGGGTTCGACTCCCGCCCTCGGCACCAAGTGCAAGGGGGGCGGCGCGTGCCGCCCCCCTTGCTTCTTTCTCGGCGTTTCTGTCCCGTTAGCGCAGCACGGCCAGCTTGCGGATCGGGCTGCGCCACGTCGTGCCGTCGGCGCCCTCGACCGTGACCGCGTAGAGGTAGACGCCGTTGGCCAGCGCCCGCCCCTGTGCGTCCAGCGGGGTCCAGCGCAGGGCGGTTCCGTCGCTTGCGACCTCGGACCGGAGGGAGCCCGCAAGGTCGTACACCGCCAGGTGGACCTGATGGACGCCGGCGCCCTCGACGCGGAGCGCCCAGCCGTCCCCCTGCGGCGCCATGCGCAACGCGTCCACGCGCAGTTGTTCGCCCTGTCCGACGCTGCCCCCCGTCGCTGAAACCACGAAGGGCACCTCGTTCCCGTGGCGGTCCAGCACCATGCTCGGTGCCACGCGGAAGTTCGCCGTTGCGGGGTGTCCCTCGTAGCGGAGCGCAACGGGCATGGTCGCCTGCGACCCGCCATCGAGATTCAGCGCCACGAACCGGATTTCGCCGGTCACATTATCGATGCTGGAAGCCGCCAGTTGGAAGCCTTGGCGGGCTTCGATCGACCGGACCGTGACTTGCGAGGGGTCGAAGCGAATGCGCCCCTGCAAGCCGGTCCACGCGTTCTTGCCCGCGATCGAAACGGACAGCTCGTTCAGCTCGGGCGCGAGGTGCAAGCCCACGGTCGCCTGCGGCTCCGGCCTGAGCCAGCCCGTCAGGGAGCGGAACAGGCTCGCCCACCACGGGGCGTCGGGACGGGCGCGCTGGGCACTCGCCTGCGCGCCGCTGGGCTCGATGCCCTCGTTGATCGCCAGCCGGGCGATCTCCTTGACGTCGGCCGAGGTGAGGTATTGGCAATCAGTAGGTGCATCTGATTCGAAAGGTTTTACTACATCAGCAATTCTCTTTTGATCATCACTCAATCCGCCAATGGAATTGCTTTGGTCTTGACACTCCAGCACGATCACTGTAGCCAGTTTGAGTGCATCACGTACTGTGGGCATACCATCACCATCAATATCGCCCCCCATTAGCAAATTCACACTACCAGAGACCGCCGTGATTCCCCGCGTTATCTCTTGCAGCTGTAGGTCAAAAACCTGGTCGTATTGAAGTATCAGTGGGCTGCTATCCCCAGGCTTCCCTTTAGGCGTAACTACGATATTGGCGATATTAATAGGCGCTTCAGACTGGAAAGATTCCGTTTGTACATCCTCGGGGTTACTAAGGTTAAGACTAAAACTCAGTAATCCGCTCCGAGAATCTACTTCATAGTCTACCTCAAAATCCCAACTATCACTTTGGACATCCTCAACCCCTAATATGCTGATCACCGAAGGATCAAACTGAACCGAAGAGGTTTGTGCGCTTAGACCTCCAAATCCCTCAGAACTGAAATTCTCTAACTGAATCGGCACAAAAGCTTCAGAACCCTCAGCGTTTGAAATATCCACTTCAGCGATTCGGATAACCCCGTTACCAATCATAACAATTTGATTGAACTGTGCTGAAAAACCAATTTCTATTGGATCTGGCTCTGAGAATTCGAAACTAACGTTCAAATGAATGGTACGACTACGAACTGCACTGCTCCTAATATGAGCATCGATTTTGAAATCTGCACATCCTTCCAATTCAGTTACTATAGCGTTACTATTTACTTGCCCATTAGGTGCGTTCAATAGGGACACTCCGCCTCCACCTCGTTCAAAGTCTGGGCTTGGGTCTTGGAGATATCCTATCTCCATTTCCGAGCCATTTAACTTGTAAATGCGAAACTCCTCAATATCTGAAGCAAGTGCGCTTCCTAAAGGACCTTGCATTAGTGTTATATCTGAAATCTTTAAATTCTCCTGGTTTGCATCTTCATCACAGATTTGAAACCACGCAACCTTACCGTGTGAACCAGCAGAAATTGGACTAGGCGTAAAGTGGAATTTCTTAAAGTGATTTATTCCACCATTCCAAACCACATCTGGCGATGGATCGGTAATGGTGCTCTCAAACTGAGTTGACTCAGGTGCAGTTTGATCTGAGAGAGTTTCCTGCGTAACGACAAGCACTCGAAGACGAACAGTGTGGTTTTGGGAATCTGAACCCAAAGAACCCGAGTTAGCCACAGTTACATTCAATTCGAAATCAACACCCTTCTCGCCGCCTGCCTCTCCCTCATCTGGAATCCGTTTTTCTTCTTTGACAGCCACATAGGCATCAAATGATGATACGTCTGAATTTGATGCGCCTTCAGGGCAATCTGCCCCTGTGGGTGGGATTACCGGAGGTGTGCCAATCTCTAATTCGCTTGCGAAGGTAACCCCATTCATTGTTATGCTTATACTCTCTATCTCATCTGGAGCAGTGGCACTGCCAAGATTCTGTATTAGAAAGCATCGCAGAAGCGGTCGATTCCCATCAGCTGCTAATGGGTCGGTGTCTCGGATATTGAACCGAAACGGTATCTGACTCACACCACCGCTTGGCTCCAACACAACTTCTTTCACCTCTATTGGAGCCATCTTGACTTGTGCGAAGACAACCAGGTTCACGAAGAGAACTGCCAGCAAGAACAGTGACACGACAACTGAAACCCGAGGTTTGGGAAAAGCTTTGTAGCCGTCCCAAGTGAGTTCGTTTATCATTTTCAGATGCTCCCTTCCAGGAATTGCTAAATCTATTCTAGGAAAGGGACACGATGGCTTAGAGGGATTGCAGCACCGAAGCAAGCGACGATGGTCACCTGTGTATTGGAGGCGTTACCCCAATCGGCTTGAACCGGGGTTTCCGGTTGCAGCGGGGCACCGCCCTCGCTATAATTCGTCGCACAACCGTGCGGGGTGGAGCAACAGGAAGCTCGTCGGGCTCATAACCCGGAGGTTGTAGGTTCGAATCCTACCCCCGCACCCAAGAAGGCCGGGCATGCTCTTGGCTGCCTTGCCCTTTTCCCGCTTTGGGGCGGGGTAGCTCATTCGGTTAGAGCGGTCGTCTCATAAGCGACAGGTAGCGGGTTCGAATCCCGCCCCCGCCACCAAGCCAACCAATGGGGATGTAGCTCAGTTGGGAGAGCACTACGTTCGCAACGTAGGGGTCGGCGGTTCGAGTCCGCTCATCTCCACCATCCCACCCACCACAACCCGATCCACGCGCACAGCGCGGTCACCGCGTAGAGCGTCGCCAACATGGGCCACGTCCCCCAGCGCGCCTCCAGGCGGTGGTGGATGTGTTGCCGGTCGGCGGAGAAGATCGGTTTGCGCGCCCGCAGGCGTCTCAGGATCGCGTAGGCCGTGTCGCCGAGCGGAAGCGCGAAGACGAGCGCCCACGGGAGGAGGTCGAATGCCGCGCCGGCGTCGGTCGCGGCGTGCAGGCTCAGCATCCCCAGGCTGAACCCAACGAAGTAACTTCCCCCGTCCCCCAGGAACGCCCGGGCCGGCGGCCGGTTGAACGCCCAGAACACGCAGCAACCCGCAAGGAACGCGACGGCAAACGTACCCCAGGCACCGTGGAGACCCCCGCCCGACCATATCGCGCCCGCCAGCAAAGCGGCCAGCCCCACCGCCAGCCCGTCGCTCCCGTCGACGAGGTTAAAGGCGTTGGTGAGCGCGAGCACCCAAAGGAAGGCACAGGCAGCCAGCAGCGGCCACCACGACAACGCCCAGGGCCCCACGCGCAGGGCGCCCGGGAGCCCCGTCAGAACCAACGCCAGCGCGATCAGGACGACCTGGCCCGACAACTTCCACAGGGGGGATCGATCGTGACGATCGTCGTCCAATCCGAGCACGGCCATGCCGCCGGCACAGACCAGCGCACCCCAGGCGGACGGCGCGAACAAAGCCGAACCGGCCAGCACCCCAAGCGCAAGCCCGCCGCCCGCCACGGGCCTGGGGATCCCGTGGCGCTTGCGGTCGCCGCCCGGGCGGTCCAGCAGACCCCAGCGTTCGCCCCAGCGCACGAACAGCAGGATGCCCGGCACCGTGGTCAGCAACGCCGTCAGAAAGGGGGCGAGCATGGGTGTATCCTAAGGCGGTTGCCGTTCGCGGGCAACGGGCCGCCCGGCTACACTGGCGCCATGGCACCCGCTCTGCAGGCTACCGCCGCCTTCATCCTCGCCAGCGCGCGCAACGTCGAGCTCGGGAGAAGTTACGTCCAGGCGCTGCTGTGCGCCGACCGCTGCGGCCGGTGCGAGACGTGCCGCAAGCTGGCGGGAGGCACGCACCCGGACGTCCGCTGGATCGCACCGGACGGCAAGAACATCCGCATCGAGCAGGTGCGGGAGCTCCAGCGCCAAGCGCTCTACCCGCCCCACGAGGGGACCCGCAAGGTGCTCGTGATCGACGGGGCGGATCGGCTGAGCCGGGAGGCTTCCAACAGCCTGCTCAAAACGCTGGAGGACCCGCCACCCCACGCCGTGTTCCTCCTGCTGACGCAGCGTCTGGGGGACCTGCTGCCCACGGTGGTGTCGCGCTGCCGCGTCGTGCGCGACGCCTCGGTGACCTGGGACGGGGACGATACCGCGGCGCTCTGCTGGCACGCCCCGTATTGGCTGGACCGGTTTCCGATCGAAGCCAACGAGGTCGGCGCGCCCGAAGCCACGCCCGCGGGCATCGCGGAGGGACTCAAAACGGCAGAAGGGCTGCGCGGTTTGCAGGCGGGAACACGTGCCCTCTACGACGCCCTTCCGGACTGGAGCGCGGCCGACGCGCTGGCCGCCTCCGCGGGGCTGGCCAAGTTGCCGCGCGAGCGCCTGGAATACGCCCTGCACGGGCTCACGGCCCGGTTTCGCGAGCACGCGTTCGCGCGCGGGGGGCTGGACGCACTGCGCGCCCTATCGGTGTCCTACGGCCACCTGCGCGCCAACGCCAACCCGCAACTCCTGCTCGACGCGCTCCTGCTCCAGCTCCAGGCCGCGCTGCGCGACGGCGCTTGAAGCCGGCTACGAGCAGCCGTTAGAGTGGGGCGCCCGAATTCCGACCGACCGCGAGGAGGAGCATGAACGAGCAAGCCGAGTCCCACGAGAACGCCGAACAACTCGTCGCCGTCATCAACCGCAGCCCGACGCAGCAGATCCAGGTGCGCGTCAACGAATTCAAGGGCAAGCGCTACATCGACCTACGCACGTTTTACCTGGACGAGAAGGACGAAAGCTACAAACCCACGCGCAAGGGCGTGTCGATCCCCGTCGAGAACTTCGAGGATCTCAAGGCCGCGTTGGACAAGGTCGAGGCCGTGCTCTAAGCGCCGCTTGACCCGGCTCGGCCGGATGTGTTAGCTTGGCGGGGTGAGGATGGAGGACATGCGCTTCCAAATCGTCGTCGCGCTGCTCCTGGTCGCCGTCCTGCTGAGCGGTTGCGGCCTGTTGCAGGGGACCAAGCTCGCCCCCGACGCGGCCATCGAGGCCGACCCGACGCAAGGCCACGCGCCGCTCGAGGTGCGCTTCAGCGGCGCCCCTTCGTCCGACGTTTACGGGGCGGTAACGGGGTATGCGTGGGCGTTTGGCGACGGGACGAGCGGCTCGGGAATGATCGCAACGCACACCTACTTGCGGCCCGGCACCTATGTGGTCTCCCTCGAGGTCACCAACAGCCTCGGCCTCCGCGACAGCGAGCGCGTCACCGTGTTCGTCAAGGAGGCCCCGCCTCCCCCCGAGCCACCCCAGCCACCCGGCACCCCGGGCGAACAGCGGGACACCGCGGAAAACGCGTTGCTGATCGCGACCCGCACGCTTCCGGAACGGGTGGATGCCGACGGGTTGCTCCAGGTCGAGGTCACGGTCGAAGCGAAGACCGATCTCGCGCTGGTGGCCTTCGTGGAAACGCCCGCCGGGCTCATTTTGGAGGACGGGGTCCTGCGCGAGTTCCGCCAAAGCTTGCCGGAGGGTGAACGTTTCACGCTCCGCTACACGCTGAGGGATCACGACGGCGGGGGCGGCTCGATCGCCGGCACGGTGCGCGCCAAACCGCCGGACGGGCAGAGCCTGAGCGTCGAACTCGCCTCGTCGGTGGCGGCCGCCGAGGCGGAGGCACCGTAGCGTGACCGTCGCGGAAGCCGCCCTGGGTCTTGCCACGTTGGCGCTTGCCCTGGGCGGCTTGTGGCTGTACCAGTGGGTCTGCACGCGCATGGACGAGGCGGGTGACGCGCGTCGCCGTCGCTGGATGCGTGAACGGGAGCGAATTTTATCCCACCTTGAAGCGGAGGCACCGGATCCGCCCGAACGTCCCCTGACCGACATCTCGGGCGTCGGAACGCAAACCGCCCAACTCCTGAGGCGGGCCGGTTTCGACACGATCGAGGCCGTGGCCAACGCCGAGGTCAAGCGTTTGAGCCGCGTGCCCGGCTTCAAAGCCAAGCGGGCCAAGGCCGTCATTCGCGAGGCACGCGACCTGCTGGACGAGCGTTAGCGCTTTTGCGGGACCGGGACCCACGCGTTACCATCGCCTCCCCAAGTCCCGCTAAGAGGTGGTTCATGCACACGGCCATCGGCCTTGAAGTTCATGCCCAACTCAACACGCGCACCAAGCTGTTCTGTGGCTGCAGCACGAACTATTTCCAGCAGCCGCCCAACACGCACACGTGCCCGGTTTGCCTGGGCATGCCCGGCGCCCTGCCCGTGCTCAACCGTCGCGCAATCGAGTTGACGCTGCGCGTCGGCCTGGCGCTCAGCTGCACGGTCCCCCCCCGCTGCAAGTTCGACCGCAAGAATTATTTCTACCCGGACCTGCCCAAGGGATACCAGATCTCACAGTACGACGAGCCCCTCTGCGCGGACGGGTTGCTCGAATTCGAGCATGAGGGCCGGACTCGCCGTGTGCGCGTCCGCCGCGTCCATTTGGAAGAGGACGCGGGTAAACTGCTGCACGGAGCCCATGGAACGCTGGTGGACCTGAACCGCACCGGCGTCCCGCTAATCGAGATCGTCACCGAACCGGACCTGAGCGACCCCGGCGAGGCCGCCGCCTTCATGCGCGCGTTGCGGCAGCTACTGCGCTACCTGGATGTCTGCGACGGCGACATGGAAAAGGGCTCGCTGCGCTGCGACGCCAACGTGTCCCTGAGCCGCGATCCGGAGAAGCTCGGCACCAAGACCGAGGTCAAGAACATGAACTCGTTCAAGGCCGTGGAGGACGCGCTCGGGTTCGAGCTGGCGCGCCACCGCCGCTTGCTGGAGGCGGGCAAGCGAATCGTGCAGGAAACGCTCGGCTGGGACGCGGATCGGGGCGAGGCCATCGCCATGCGCGACAAGGAGGAGGCCGAGGACTACCGCTACTTCCCCGAGCCCGACCTGCCGCCCGTGGCGGTCGAAGCTGGCTGGCTGGAGGACATCCGCAACACCATGCCCGAGACGCCCGCCCAGCGCCGCAAGCGCTTCGCAACGGCCTACGGCCTGCCCGCCTACGACGTCGGCGTGCTCACCGAGGAGCGCGAGCTGGCCGACTACTTCGAGGCCGTGTTACAGGACTTCGACGAGCCCAAAGAGGTCAGCAACTGGATCATGGGCGAGGTGTTGCGGTTGTTGAAGGAGCACGAAACGCTCAAGCTGAGCGCCGCCGACCTGGCACAACTGCTCGCGATGGTCAAAGCCGGCGAGGTCAACCGCAACACCGCCAAGGAGGTCGTTGGGCTGGCATTTGAAACCGGCCGATCTCCCGCACAGATCGTCGAGGAGCGCGGGCTGAAACGGATCTCCGACAGCGGTGAGTTGGAGGGGATCGTGGCCAAGGTCGTGGCCGCCCACCCGGACGAGGTCGAGGATTTCCGCAACGGCAACGAGAAGGTGTTGGGCTGGTTCGTGGGCCAGGTCATGGCCAAGACCCAAGGTAAGGCTGATCCCAAGGCGGCGCGCGACCTGCTCCACCAACACTTGACGCAATAGGGTTCTAACCGCGACGCCATCATCTTTTGTTTTCCACCTCAAAAAGCGAGAACGGGTACGATATCGTTGCCCGCTAAAGAGGAAGGAGGGAAGGTGAGTGGGGGCTCACCTTCCCTAAATGAGGTTAGCAACTACAGAAGGGCTGTCAATCACGCCGTTGGGGACTCGAACCCCGCCGGGAATCGGCTCGGGGAAAATCCGCGCCATAGGAGGTTGGCAGGATGACGCGGCAAAACCCAAGCCGTTGGGGCTGTAAACCCACAGTCCGGTTGGCTCCTTGCCTAGCGTGCGACATGGTCTCCCTTCCGTACGCGATCATCACCTCAAGCTTAGCGCCCGATGTGGATCCACGTAAGGACTGACGTACGCTCGCCGATGTCACTTTGTCCGCCGAGTGGGGGACAATTGTACCCCGGCGCGCCGCTCGTCCTCGCCCATAAAGTTAGGCCACGCCCGGTGGAAAGACCATGAAAGGAAGGTGGAAATCCCGTCCAACCCCTTGGCGCATCCAAGCACCGACGTTGCGATCCTGAATGCGCCTCGTCGAAAGACGGGATCCGTTGTCTATTCCGGCGGCAGCTCGGCCACTTCCCAGTAGTCTCGCACGGTGTTGATCGCGCGGATGAACTCGCTGGAGCTGGCCGGTTTCTGGATGTAGCTGCTGGCGCCCGAGTCGTAGGCGCGGATGCGGTCCTCCTCGCGCTTCGACACCGTCAGGACGATCACGGGAATGCGGCGCAGCCGCTCGTCCGCCTTGATCTGTTCCAGCACTTCCAGCCCGCTCAGCTTGGGCAGGTTCAGATCCAAGAAGATCAAGTCCGGCCGCGGCGCGTCCGAAAAATCGCCACGCTGGCCCAGAAAGTCCAACGCCTGCTGTCCGTCGTTGACCACGTGCAACTCGTCCTTGAGGTTGCCCTTCTTGAGCGTGCGCTGCGTGATCTTGACGTCGTCGGGATTGTCCTCAACCAACAAGATCTTGAGCCGTTTCATGCTGGTTCACCACCTTGGTAGTTGGCTTGGGGAACGTGAAGGTGAACGTGCTCCCCTCGCCGAGCTTGGATTCTGCCCAGATTTTCCCTCCGTATTCCTCCACGATGCGCTTGCAGATGGCCAGCCCCGCGCCCGTACTGGCGAAGTTGTCCTGGTGCGGGTTGAGTCGCTCGAACAGCTCGAACACCTTGTCCAGGTATTCCTGCTCGATGCCGATGCCGTTGTCCCGAAGCGTGAACACGTACTCCAGACCGCGCTTGTGCCAATCCAATTCGACCCGCTTCCGTTCCCGCTCGTTGTACTTGACCCCGTTGGAGATCAGGTTGGCGAACAGTTGCCCGACGCGCGTCCGGTTGGCGTAGATCACCGGGTATTCCTCCGGCAGCGCCAGCTCGACCTCGCCGAGCGAGGCCTCCAGGTCGTGCAGCACCTCGTCGAGCACGTCGCCCAGGTTGAACAGCTCCTTCGGTTCGTCGCGCCGGCCGATGCTGGCCAGCTCGAGCAGGTCGTCGATCAGCCCCTTCATGCGCCGCGCCGCCCGCCCGATCGAGTTGAGGTAGTCCCGCCCCTCCTCGTCGAGCCGCTCGGTGTAGTCCTCCAGCACGTAAGAGCTGAACATCTCCAGCGTGCGCAGCGGCTCCTTGAGGTCGTGGCTCACGACGTGCGTGAACGCCTCCAGCCGCTCGTTGCTGGCCTTGAGCAGCTCGGTCTGCTCGCGCAGCCCCTCTTCGAGGCGCTTGTTTTCCGTGATGTCGTAGTAATAGTCGATGCGCCCGCCCTGATAGCGCTCGGTCGAGATCGGGATGCTGTTGTAGGCGAACGTGCGCTTGCCGTGCCCGTTTTGCAGCGCGATGGTCATCTTGGGCTCGTCGCCGGAGACGATCTTGGCCAGCTCGGTGCCCGCGTCGAACTTGGGCGCGGCCTCCTGGATCACGCGGTCGAGGTCGCGGCCCACCAGCCAGTCCTGGTTCAGCCCCAGCACGTGCGCCAGCGCCTTGTTGGCCCAGATGACCTCGCGGTTGCGGTCCAGAATCACGATCCCCGCATCCAGCGAGTCGATCGCGTCCTCGATCAACACGCGGTAGCGCGCCTCGGTCTCGCTCAGCCGGCGCTCGAGCTCGAACATCTCGCTCAGGTCGTGGAACTCCAGCGAGAGCCAGTCGCCGTCGCGCAGGAGCTGTGCCTCCACCGGGATCACCCGCTGGTTGACGGCCACCACGCGCATGGTCCAACGCGCCTCGCCGCGCGCGAACGCGTACTCCACTTGCTCGTAGGCCCGTGCGCGGTCTTCCGGGTGGACGAAGTCGAACAGGTCGCTGGGCTGGCCGAACACCGTACGCGCCCGCAGGTTGCCGGCGTGCACCCGCCCGGTCGCGTCCAGGCGCACGAGCATGTCCAGCGCGTGCTCCCAGGATTCATCCTCGCCGCGCCCCGCCGCGTCGGCCGGCGACCGGAACTGGAACAGTCCGAACCCCGCGCCGATGGCCATGTAGAAGAACACCGAGAACCACGGCCCCCACACCGGGTGCAGCCAGGACGGCGCGGTGAGCAGGAAGAGCACCCCCAGCATGCCGGTGAGGAAGCCAAACCCCGCCCCCCACAGCGGACCGAGCAAGACCCCGCTGGCGGCCAGCGGGAGCATGAGCAGCGCGAAGGCCACGTTGCCGGCCCCCGGAAGCGCGAGCAACAGGACGAAGGTGACCCCGTAGCTGGCGACCACGGCCACCACCCGCAACCACGCCGGGTGCAAGCGCCGGCTCATCGGTCCACCCTCCCGCTCGTTCCCCCCAGGCTGCCCATAGTCAACGTGACGTCGACATCCTCTCCTTGACTGGTTTTGTCGGAAACGTCCTGGAACGGACCCAGTGTAACCGCCGACGGCACGATCGGGGAAGGACACGCGTCCAGCGCCCGGGTATCCCCTTTCCAACCGGTTTGCGGAGGCGTCATCGCCGCGGGCGCTTAGATGATAAGGTTGGGGCTCAACGGGATGGGGAACGGCTCGGCCAGCCCCTCCAGGCTGTCGGGGTCGAGCACCGTGATCTTGCGGTCGTCCACCGCGATCACGCCGCGTTCCTCCAGCTCGCCCAGCGTGCGGATGGCGGTCTTGGAGGAGACGCCGGCCATCTCGGCCAGCTCGGTGCGCGAGAGCTCGATGCCGCTTTCGCCCAGCTTGAGGATGAGGCGGGCCAGACGCTCCTTGCTGCCGTTGTAGCTGCGCTCGGAGAGCTTGAACTGAAAGGCCTTCAATTCCAGCGAGACCTTCTCGAACAGCCGGAAGATGACCGACGGGTGCTTGAGCAGGAAGGCGTAGAAGTCCCCCCGCTCGACAAACCCGACCGTCGAGCGCGTGAGCGTCTTGGTGTAGGCGATGTGCACGCCCTTGTCGAACAGCGTGGTCTCGCCCAGGATCTCGCCCGGGCCCAACAGCTTGAGAATCTGTTTCTTGCCGCCCAGCGAGCGCTTGACCTCCTTGACCTGCCCCTCGAACAGCAGGTAGAACCCGAAGGTGGGCGCGCCCTCCTGGTAGACGATCTCGCCCGGGCCGTACTTGATGTGTTTGGTCAGCTCGTCCAGTTCGGACAGGTCACGCGAGCTCAGGTCGGAAAAGACCGTGAAATCTTTCAGCCCTAACATAACCCTCTCCCCTCACCACTGTTGGATGGCTTTGCGAACGCCTAGAGCAGTCGCAACGGACTGTTTTCTTTGCCGATACCCAACACGACGGACGTGTTCGTTCCCTCCACGTACTGGTTGCTCAGCAGCCGCTTGATCTCGTGATTCATCGCCTCGGTGTCCTTGAACTTGCCGATCGTGACCACGTCGAAGTCGCCGGTCGTCTCGAACACGTGGGTCAAGCTCCGGTGGCTAATGAGCTCCTTCATCACCTCGGTCAGGTGCTCGCCGTGGACCTTGAGCTGAATCACGGCGGTGAGCCCGAAACCCAGCTTGCCGTAGTCCACCACCGGCCGATATCCCTGGATCACCTCGTCCTTTTCCAGCGCGCTCAGCCGGTTGCTGACCGTGGTGGTGGCCACGCCCAGGGACGTGGCAATCTGCCGCAAGCTCGCCCGCCCATCCTTTTCAAGTTCGGATAGAATCTCCAAATCCAGGTTTTTGTACATTGCCTTGGCAGTCTAGCACGGATTCCGTTCCCGTGCAAGACATTTCACTCCCCTCTATGTCCAATTAGAGCTCACTATAGAGGACGTTCGCAACAAAACCAAGCTTGAATATACCTCCAAAACAAAACGATTGTCAGTAAATTTGACAATTAATCCATTCTTTGATAGGATGGCTCGCATCCCAGTTCCACCGGGCCTTGCGGGCGCCGGGAGAATCGAGGTCACGATGAACGAAACCGCCAGGGACGTGTTGAAACGAGCCGAGGCCGAAGGGGTCTCCTTCATTCGCTTGCAGTTCACCGACATTCTGGGCATCCCCAAGAACGTCGAGATCCCGGCGCAACACCTCGAGGGCGTGCTGGAACGGGGCATCGCCTTCGACGGCTCCTCGATCCAGGGTTTCGTGCGGATCTTCGAGTCGGACATGTACCTCTACCCCGATCCCGGGACGTTTGTGGTCCATCCCTGGAGCGCGGACAACGGCAAGACCGCCACGCTCATCTGCGACGTGCACCTGCCGGACGGGACGCCGTTCACGGGCGACCCGCGCTTCGCGCTCAAGCGCCAGCTCGAGCGCGCCGCCGCGCTCGGCTACGAGTTCAACGTCGGGCCCGAGCCCGAGTTCTTCCTGCTCGTGCCGGACGAGCACAACCGCTCGCAACCGCATGTACACGACCACGGCGGCTACTTCGACCTCGACCCTTTGGACAAGGGCGAGCTCGCGCGCAAGGACATCGTGGTGGCGCTGGAGCGGATGGGCTTCGAGGTCGAGGCCGCCCACCACGAGGTCGCGCCCAGCCAGCACGAGATCGACTTCCGCTACGCCGACGCCCTGCGCACGGCGGACAACATCCTGATGTTCAAGATCGCGACCAAAAAGATCGCCCTCACTCACGGCCTGCACGCCACCTTCATGCCCAAGCCGATCGCCGGCATCAACGGCTCGGGCATGCACTGCCACCTCTCGCTGTTTCGGGACGGCACAAACGCCTTCTACGCGCCCGACTCGGACTATGGCTTGAGCGAGGCGGCCCGGCACTTCATCGGCGGGCTCATCGCCCACGCACGCGGGCTGGCCGCCATCACCAACCCGCTGGTCAACTCCTACAAGCGGCTCGTGCCGGGCTACGAGGCGCCCGTGAACATCTCGTGGGCGCGCCAGAACCGCTCGGCGCTCGTGCGCGTGCCGGCCTCGCACACGCCCGAGGTCTCGACCCGCGTCGAGCTGCGCAACCCGGACCCGACGTGCAACCCGTATCTGGCCTTCGCGGCCATCCTGGCCGCCGGCCTGGACGGGCTCGAACGCAAGTTGGCCCCGCCCGCGCCCGTGGAGGAAAACATCTACGAGATGACCGACGCCCAGCGGCAAGAGCGATCCATCGGCACGCTGCCGGGCACGCTGGACGAGGCGCTGGGGCACCTGCAGGCGGACGAGGTCGTGTGCGCCAGCCTGGGGGACCACGTGTTGGCCAAATTCGTCGAGGCCAAGGCGCAGGAGATCGAAGAGTACCGGCTCCGGGTGACGGCCTGGGAGCTGGAGCGCTACCTGGCCTACTACTAGCCAGGGGGGTGTGCGACAAGACGAACCCGATCGGGGCGGTCAACCGCGCCCCCACGCGTCGGTTGCCGCCCCGCTCCCTCCCCGTTATAAATCCCGCATGAGCACTTCATTGCGCTTGCGCGACCCCGGCGCCACCGTGCGCGATCTGGAGATGTTCGTCTTCGAGCACGTCGGGCGCCGCCGCGGCGCGCTGCTGGGCTTGAGCGGCGGGCTGGACTCGTCGGTCGTGCTGGCGCTGGCCGCGCGCGCGCTGGGCCCCGAACGCGTCCTGGGCCTGCTGCTGCCCGACGGCACCCACACACCGGAGCGGGACATGGAGGACGCCCGGGACTGGGCTCGACACCTGGGCGTCGAGCTCCAGACGGTTTCGCTTCGGACGCCGCTGCGCGACCTTGCCGCGCTCCTGCCCGACGCGGTCGCGCGCGACCCGCGCGCCTGGGGCAACGTCAAGGCGCGCCTGCGCATGACGCTGCTCTACGCGCTGGCCAACGCCCAGGACCGCCTCGTGCTGGGGACGGGCAACCGGTCCGAATGGCTGCTGGGCTACTTCACCAAACACGGCGACGGGGCCGCCGACCTCCAACCGCTGGGCGCGCTCTACAAGACCCAAGTACGCCAACTCGGCGCCGCGCTCAACGTCCCGCTCGCCGTCCTGGACAAGCCGCCGAGCGCCGCGCTCTGGGAGGGGCAGACCGACGAACGCGAGCTGGGCGACACGTACGACACGATCGACCGGGTACTGCACGAGGGCGTGGACCGGGGCCACCCGCCGCGGGAGATCGCCCAGTCCCTCGGCCTGGACGAACGGCGCGTGCGCGACCTGCTGAGCCGGGTCGCCACCCACGCCCACAAGCGCGAGCCCGCCCCGCGCCCCGAGGTAGGGTAGGCGATGCGCGCGCCGCGCCGGTTGCGACCGCTCTGCGCCCTGGCGGGCGCGTGCCTCTGGCTCCTGGGCTGCTCGCTGCAACCGCGCCCCGAGGCCGTGGCCCTGCCCCCCATCGTCGCTCCGAGCCTGAGCGCCTCCGGCGCGCCCGCCTCGGCCGCTGGGGCGGCGATCGAGAACCGCTCCACCGGGGACGATCAACGCGCCTACGAGCTGAGCGCTCAGGTCAACGCCCGGCGCTCGGGCGCCGGACGCCCCGTGCTGCGTTGGAACGCCACGCTCTATCGCGCGGCGTTGGCCCGCGCGCGTGCCTTGGCCGCCCCCCCCGCCTGCTGGCTCCCCGACCCCGACGGCTGCCTCACCCCCGACGCGTTCGCACAGCGCTTGCAGGCGGGCGGCTACGACTTCGACCGCGCGCTCGAGCTGAGCCACGTGGGCGTGGAGGGGACGTGGACGCCAACGGCGGTCGTCACGGCCTGGGGACAAGTCGATCCGCACCAGCAGCGCCTCCAAGACCGCATCGTGGACGAAATCGGGGCGGCCGTCGTGCGGGCCGGCCCGCTCACGCTCGCCGTCGTCGTGCTCGGCCGGCGGCGCCCCTCGTCCGATTCCTAAAAAGATCACGACACACACATCCCGTTCATCCTGGCGAGAAACGCGCAATAACAACGATAGAGCGCACTTATGCGGTCAATCTTTTTTCACCCTCTAGACAACGCGGCGCGAACTCTGCTATAGTGAAAGTGGGCGCACGCGGACGGTTGCCCCCACACGATTTGCAAACACGACCATCAGCGTAACAGGAGGTGATGCAACCCCGTCTTGTTTTGGACCAAAGGGTCCGATTACAAAAACCTAAGGAGGTTTCCTTTGAAGAGGATTCTGATTGCAGTTGCCGTCTTTGCGTTCTTGCTCCCCATGATCACGACCACCGCCCAGGACGGCGGCACGCTGGCCACCGTGCTGGCACGCGGCACGCTCATCTGTGGCGGCAACGGCTCGCTGCCGGGCTTTGGCTTCCTGGACGCCGCCAGCGGCGAGTTCAGCGGGTTCGACATCGACTACTGCAAGGCCATCGCGGCCGCGCTCGACGTCGACTTGGAGATCGTGCCCCTGACCGCCGGCGAGCGCTTCACGGCACTGCAGACCGGCCAGATCGACGTGCTGATCCGCAACACGACCTGGACGCTGACGCGCGACTCGCAAGAGGTAGCCGCCAACTTCGCGCCCACCACCTTCTACGACGGCCAGGGCTTTATCGTGCGCCGCAGCGACGGGATCGGCTCGATCCAGGATCTCGACGGCGCGACCGTGTGCGTGACCTCGGGCACGACCACCGAGGGCAACCTGGCCGACGCCTTCCGACAGCGCGGGCTGGACCTCAACACCCAGGTGTTCGCCGAGACCGAGGCCGCCTTCGGGGCCTACGACTCGGGCGCCTGCGACGCCTACACCAGCGACAAGTCCCAGCTCGCGTCGCTGCGCACCACGGCCAGCGACCCGAGCAACCACGTCATCCTGCCCGACACGATCTCCAAGGAGCCCCTGGGTCCGCTGACCCGCCACGGCGACGACGAGTGGTTTGACGTGGTCAAGTGGGTCACGTTTGCGACCTTCGCGGCCGAGGAGTTCGGAATCACGCAGGACAACGTGGGCAGCATCACCAGCGACAACCCGAGCGTCAACCGCTTCCTCGGCACCGAGGGCGGGCTGGCCGCCAAGCTCAACCTGCCCAACGACGCCTGGGCGGCCAACGTGATCGCCGCGGTCGGCAACTACGGCGAGATCTACGAGCGGCACCTGGGCCCCAACGGGCTCGACATCCCGCGCGACGGCTCGCTGAACGCGCTCTGGACCGACGGCGGTTTGGTCTACGCGCCCGCGTGGCGTTAGCCTGAACCGGCTTTAGCGGACGTGTCCGGGGGACCGCCTGTGCCCATCACAGGCGGTCCCTTCTCCAACCCGGCAGCGTGCAACGAGGGGACCCTTGAACCGGACGTCGCCAGCGCACCACACCCGCATCCCGTTCTGGCGCGACGTGCGCGTCCTGCGCGTCCTGAGCCAGGTCGTCTTTCTGGCGGGCGTGGGGGCGCTGCTCTGGTGGCTCTACAACAACCTGATGACCAACCTGAGCCAGAGCGGGCTCGGCATCAGCTTCCGCTTCCTGGACAACACGGCGGGCTTTCCCATCTCGGAGGGCATCCCATACCAGGCCACCGACTCGAACCTGTACGCGTTCTGGGTCGGCGTCGTCAACACGATCCGGATCGCCCTGCTCGGGGTCGTGCTGGCCACGATCGTGGGCACGGTCGTGGGGATCGCGCGGCTGTCGAGCAACTGGCTCGTGGCCAAGCTCGCCGGGGCCTACGTCGAGACCGTGCGCAACATCCCGCTGCTGGTCCAGTTGTTCTTCTGGTACTTCGCGGTCATGCTCACGGCGCTCCCGCTCGTGCGCGATGCCATCCGGTTGCCGGGCTCGATCTACTTGAGCCGGCGCGGCCTTTGGACCCCGTGGCCCTTTCCCACCGACGCGTTCGCGCTCTGGGGCTACGCGCTGGTGGCCGGCTTGGTCGTGGCGGCGGCCGTTTACGTCTGGCGCAGGCGTCACCTGCAGCGCATCGACCGGCCGGGCTTCCCCTGGCTGTGGGCGCTTCCCGCGTTCCTGCTGGTGGCCGTGCTCGGTTGGTTCCTGGCCCCGGCCGCGCCACTCCGCTGGGAGTTCCCCGAGCTGGGCCGCTTCAACTTCACCGGCGGGCTGCAGTTGTCGACCTCGTTCGCGGCGCTGCTGCTGGGTCTGGTCACCTACACGGGCGCGTTCATCGCCGAGATCGTGCGCGCCGGCATTTTGGCCGTCAGCAAGGGGCAAACCGAAGCGGCGCGCGCGCTGGGGCTGAAGGGCGGGCACGTGCTGCGGCTGGTCGTGCTGCCGCAGGCGCTGCGCGTGATCGTCCCGCCGCTGGCCAGCCAGTACCTCAACCTGACCAAGAACTCCAGCCTGGCCATCCTGATCGGCTACGCGGACCTGTTCAACGTGGGCTCGACCATCTTCAACCAGACCGGGCGCGCACCCGAGGTCATCCTGCTCATGATGGGCAGCTACCTCTCGTTGAGCCTGATCACCTCGGCCTTCATGAACTGGTACAACCGCCGCATCAAGTTGGTGGAGCGCTAATGGCCTACAAACACCCCGGACAAGAGGCGGACCGCCAGCTGCCGCCGCCCAGCGAGCGCGTGCCCGTGCTGCGCTGGCTCAAGCACAACCTGTTCAGCACCTGGTACAACGCCGTCCTGACGCTGAGCGCGGGCGCGCTGGTCGCGACGCTGGGCTACGGCCTGCTCTCCTGGGCCTTGGAAGCCCGCTGGGGCGTGATCCCGGCCAACCTCAAGATCCTGCTGGTGGGCACGTACCCGCCCGAGCAGCTCTGGCGCGTCTGGGCCGTGGTGTACGCGATCGCGGGCCTGCTGGGCTTGAGCGCCGCACTGCACGGCGGGCTGTTGTGGACGATGGCGCGGACCGTGGGCGCAGCGGGGATCGTCCTGAGCCTGATCCCCTTCGGGTGGTCAACGCAGGGGCAGTTGGCGGGCATCGCCCTGGCCACGCTGGCGGGGGGCGGGCTGGGGTGGGCGCTCCGGCGCGCCGGGCCGCGGACGGCCAAACGGGTCGAGCTCGGCCTCTGGCTCCTGTCCTTCCCGGCGGCGCTCGTCATGCTCTACGGCGTGGGCGGCCTCGTGCCCCCGGTCGAGGGGCGCAACCAGTGGGGCTTCATGCTCAACCTGCTGGGCGCGCTGGTCGGGATCCTGCTGTCGCTGCCGTTCGGCATCCTGCTGGCGCTCGGGCGCCGCAGCGGCCTGCCGGCGATCCGCTGGGTCTGCACCGCGTTCATCGAGCTCATCCGCGGCGTCCCGCTCATCAGCCTGCTGTTCATGGCCAGCATCATGCTCCAACTGCTGCTGCCGGACACGTTCCGGCCTGACTTGGTCATCCGCGCCATGATCACGATCACGCTCTTCACGGCGGCCTACATGGCCGAGAACGTGCGCGGCGGGCTGCAGTCGATCCCGAGCGGGCAGTACGAGGCCGCCTACGCGGTCGGGCTCAACGGCGTGTTGACCACGGTCTTGATCGTCCTGCCCCAGGCGCTGCGGGCCGTGATCCCGGCCATCGTGGGTCAGTTCATCGCGCTGTTCAAGGACACGACGCTGTTCACGTTCATCGCCATTCTCGAGTTGTTGGGCATGGCGCGGGCCGTGCTGGGCAACCTGGAGTGGCGCGGCACGATCTTCGAGCTCTACGTCTTCATCGGTTTCATGTTCTGGGTTTTCACCTATTCCATGTCCTACGTCAGCCGGCGGGTCGAGCGCACGCTGGGCGTGGGCGAACGCTAGGAGGTTGCATTGGCGCACAACGGCGAGCCGGTCATCGTGTGCGAGGACGTGCACAAGTGGTTCGGCGACTTCCACGTGCTGCGCGGGATCTCGCTCGAGGTGAAAAAGGGCGAGGTAATCGTGATCTGCGGGCCGTCGGGCTCGGGCAAGTCGACCTTCATCCGCACGCTCAACCGGCTCGAGGAACACCAGCGCGGCCGCATCGCCATCGACGGCATCGAACTCTCCAACGACCTGCGCAACATCGAGGCCATCCGCAGCGAGGTCGGCATGGTGTTCCAACAGTTCAACCTGTTCCCGCACCTCACCGTGCTGCAAAACGTCACGCTCGCGCCGGTCTGGGTGCGCAAGCAAAAGCGTCGGCAAGCCGGACGAATCGCCATGGAGCTGCTGGAGCGCGTGGGCATCCCCGAGCAGGCCAACAAGTTTCCCGGCCAGCTCAGCGGCGGCCAGCAACAGCGCGTGGCCATCGCCCGAGCCCTGGCCATGCAGCCCAAGATCATGCTGTTCGACGAACCGACCTCTGCGCTGGAC
>CAZNGF010000051.1:0-2294 GCA_964572855.1 uncultured Thermotogae bacterium
GCGGGCGCGATCAATCGCGCCCCTACGCCTAAGAACCACTTTGGTTGAGTCCTAGGCGTCCTCGCCAAGCTCGAAGTGCGACCCGATCCAGTCGCGCAGCCAGGGGTCCTCGGTGGGGCCGTCGTCCAGGGACAACCGATGCCGGTAGCCCTTGAGGTAGCCGTAGAGGTAGTACACGGGCGCCCACGAGCTGTGCGGCGTGAACAGCGAGAGCGACTCGGCCAGCCACTCGGCCACGGCCCGCTCGGCCTCGGGGTCGCCGAGCCGGTCGCTGACGTCGTGGCACGCGTCGAGCAGGATCGTTTCCAGTTCCGTCAAGTCGGCCTCATCCGTGCGCGACAGGTTGTCGAAAAAGACGAGCACGACGTCCGAAAGCGTAAGCACAACCACTCCTCCAACCGGCCCGCGCGCGTCCAACAGCGCGGGCGCGCCTTGTTTTGGGCCCCGGCCCCACCCTAACGCCCGCCCGCCGGGGAATCGGTCACCTCCGTTACAGGAACGCGGCGCGTCAAGGACGGGTGTCTTGTCTCTCGTGGACGAATGGGCATAGAATCGGACTATGGGCATCGAACTGATCGTCGGGCTCGTCATCGTCGGGGTCGTGCTGCTCTGGGTGGTGCGCCAGTTCGGCGAGCGCAGGCTACGGGTGCGCACCATGTGGATCATCCCGGCGCTCATGGCCTACCTGAGCTTCCAGACGGTCTGGGCGGACCTGTTCGGCTCCGTGCTCGGCTTCCTCCTGATCTTGACCGGGCTGGGGCTCGGGGTCGCCGCCGGCTGGGGGCGGGGCCGGCTGGCGCGCGTGCGAGTCGAACGCGACCAGCGCGCCCTGTTCGTGCAACGCACGGCGTGGGGCACGCTGCTGTGGGTCGCGGTCGTGTTGTTCAAGCTGCTGGCGCGCGATCAGCTCGGCAACACGCCGGGCCTGAGCCAGGCGGGCCTGGCCGCCTCGGCGCTGCTGGCCTTCTCGCTGGCCACCGTGCTGGCCCACCGCGCCTACCTCTATCGGCGTTACTTCGCTCATTCGGAAGCCGACAGCCCGAATACACCCGCTCCGGATGCCTGAGCCCGACTGATACCTTCCGTTCCCCTGTTTCCGTTCTCTAGAGGACACGTGTTATCTGAGCAACGTCTGAATGTCCCCTGTCGAGGTATAATGGAATCAGCACCCAAAACAAAGTTTTTCTAATGGGGAATTTTATTTAAAAATGCATAAGGAGGTTGCGAATGACACACACGCTGAAACGGCTCGCCGTCCTGGGACTGGCGCTCGTGCTAGGCCTGTCGGCGGGGAGCTTGGCACAGGACACGGACACCCAAACCTCGGATGTGACGGCCAGCGTCGACGAGACGGTCGTGATCGAACTGGTCAAGAACTCGGACTTCGCCGGCATCAGCGAGGCCGACATCACGGCCGGCACGCTGGTGAACGCCAACGCCATTACGATCACGGTCGAGGCGATCACGAACTTCACCGTCGACGCCAACCTGACCGCGACGGCCACGTCTTCTGGAACGGCGGATGTCCCCCCCGGCAGCAGTCTGCTGCTGGCGGCCTCGGCCGCGGGCGGCAGTGCGATCTCGGACACGGCGTTTGGCGACTCGCTGCCGGCCACGATCTCGCTCACCAGCGCGTTTTCGGGCACGAACAACGCGGACGGCACGGGCGAGTCGTCCGACATCACGCTCACGCTCGACATGGACGCGCTGGGCGACCGGGAGCAGTTGGAGACGCTCACCTATTCGCTCGAATTCGTGGTGACGGAGACGTAATCCAGCAGCGGAAGAACGCGAGACATTTGAGCGGAAAGCGGCTCGCTGGGCGGGCCGCTTTCCACTACATTGAACCCATGAAACGGGTCCGGACGCGCGCGCTGTGGCTGGGAACGGCCGGCTTGCTCGCCTGGAGCGCGCTGCTGTGGGCGCAGTCGGTCTCGATCTCCGTCACGCCGGTGAACAACGCGATCGGCATCACGGCCAGCGAGATCGTCAGCGGCGTGGCGACTTCAGCGCGCGCGTTCGACCTGAGCGTGACGGCCTCGGCGGATTTCACGGTGTCCGTTCAACTCGACAGCATCCTGGTCAACGGCGGGGTCTCGTCGATTCCCGCGGCCGCGTTCTCGCTCACGGCCAACGCCAGCGGGGAGGCGGGCACGGTCAACGTGGCGGTCGATCCCTTCACGGGTTTTGGCACCGAGCACGACCTCTCGGCCGCGTTCTCGGGCCAGGCGGGCGCCAGCGGCGAGACCTCGCAGATCGACGTCCAGCTCAACCTGGACCAGCTCGGGGACCGC
>CAZNGF010000051.1:2394-23077 GCA_964572855.1 uncultured Thermotogae bacterium
AGGCCAAGATCGCGGTGTCCACGCTGGGGATCGACTTCGAGCTGGCGCCGGGCGAAACGCTGATCGACTCGTTCGTCGTGCAGAACACCGGCGACACGACGCAGGAGGTAAGCGTGAACCCACAGGATTTCGCCCGCTCGGTCACGGGCGAGAACCAATTCGCGCCGCCCGGCACGTTCCCCCGCTCGCTGGCGCCCTACGTCACGGTGTCGCCGGCCACCTTCCGGCTCGAACCCGATCAGGTCCAGGAGGTCCAGTTCCGGGTCGAGCTGCCCGAGGACGCGCCGGGGCCGCACTGGATGATCCTGCTCGTGCGCGAGTCCGACCCCGAGGTCGTGAGCGAAGCCCCGCCCGGCGGCGTGGGCTTCAGCGCCAGCGTGACCTTCGGCGTCCAACTGCGCCAGACCGACCCCACCAACGCCGTGGCCGACGGGCGCGTGACGCGCATCCAGGTGATTCCGCCCGAGGGCGAAAACCCGCTTGCGGTCGAGCTCGTGTTCGAGAACACCGGCACGACGTTCCTGGAACCGCGAGGCCGGGTCGAGATCCGCGACGCGGGCGGGGCCACGGTCGCCAACCTGCCGATTGAGTCGTTCCGCGTCTTCCCCGGCGCCAGCCGGCAGGTCCGCGTCGCGCTGGCCGAGCCGCTCGAGCCCGGCCGCTACGTCGCGCTCGGGATCGTCGACTTCGGCGGCGAGTTCCTGGTGGCGGGGCAGGCCGCCTTCGAGATCAACGTCCCCTGAGCAGCCCCCAGATGCGGTGGGCGTTCTCTTCATTTCACCTAGAATGGAGTCAATCGGAAGCATGGAGGTCGGTTCGCCCGTGCGGAGCGTCGGGGTGATGGTGGCGTTGCTGGTCGTGTTGTGGGGCGTGGCGCTGGCGCAGCCGGCCCGGCTCTCGCTCAACAGCATGTCCCCGCAGCGGGTGCGGCCCGGCGAGTTCGTCACGGCCGTGTTCGCCCTGCAAAACGCGGGCGAGGCGACCGAGACGTTCGCCTTCGAGCTGGACCTGCCCGAGGGCTTCGCGCTCGTCTCGCCGCTTGCCCCCCTGACGCTGCCCCCCGGCGCCGACGAGCTGGTCTTCGTCACGGCCCTCGTGCCGCAGACGGCAGCGGCCGGCCCCGTCACGCTCATGCTCACGGCGCGCGCCGAGGGCGACCCGGCGGTGGCGCTTGCCGCCGAGGTCGAGCTCGACGTCGTCGCCGCCAGCGGCCTGCGCCTGAGCGCGCTGGCGGGCCAGACGGAGCGCGGCGGAACGATTCGCGTGAGTTTCCGGCTCGACAACCGCGGCAACGCGCCCGACGAGGTAACCCTTGCGGCAAACTCCGCCGCCGGGTTCCCGGTGACGATCGAACCCGATTCGCTCTTCCTGGATCCCGGCAGCGGGACCGAGATCGCGGTTGCGATCCACCTGCCGCCGGGCGCCGGCGCCGAACGCGCCAGCGACCGGGTCACGCTGACGGCCACCTCGGAACGTTTCGCGGGCGCGCGGGCCCAAGCTTCGCGTTCGCTTCGACTGCGTCCCCCCGCGCCGGATGAGGTGGAGACGTTCCTGGGCTGGTCCATGCCCGCCGCAATCAGCCTGGCGATCACTGGCGGTGCGCGCGAGGGGGAAGACGCGACCGTGGCGGCGCTGGCCCGCTTCGAGGGCGGAGGTGAATTCCGGGACGGGCACGCGCTGCGGACGCGCTGGTCCGTGGACCGGTCGCTCGAATTCGACGACCTGCTGCTGGCGCTGGAGACGCCGCGCTTCGACGTCCGCGTCGGCGACGTCTCGACCCGCTTCGACGCCTTCGCCGCGCTGGGCGGGCGCGGAGTCGCGCTCACGGCCCGCAGCCCCGACGCGCCCGACGCCGCCGCCTTCCACTGGGTCGGGATCGCCGAGCGCGATCCCTTCCCCACCGGCGCCGGCGTCGCGCTCACCGTGTTGGAGACCGAGCTGAGCGTGAGCGCGGTCGCGCGCCTGGGCGGCGCCGAGACCACGACGCTCCTGAGCGCCCGCGTCGCCCGCGCTTTCTCCGAGGCCGTTTCGTTGACCACCCAGGCGGCCGTCCACCACGAGGCCGGCCGCTGGGACAGTGCGCTGGACGCCGCGATCGCGGTCGCGCGCGACGATTGGTCCACGGACGTGACCTTCGCGCGTGCCGGCCCCGACTTCCCGCACGCCAGCGCCGACCGGGCGTGGCTCGGGCTCGTCCACACGCTCTCGCTGGCGCGCTTTTCGCTGCTGGGCAGCGCCCGCTTCGCGCGCGTCAACGTGCGGGGCGAATCCGGCGTCCCCACCACCGACACGGCCGCAGCCAAGCTCGTGTTCCAGGGGGCCCCGGGGCCCAGGCTCCCCTCGCTGTTCGGTGCCGTGAGCTACGACGCCTCCTTTTCGCTGGACGGCCCGCTGGCCGCCGAGCGGCAGACGTTGGTGGGCTCGCTGAGCGCGCGCCAGCCGCTCGAGGTGGCCTCGGTCCTGCTCGAGCTCGAGCTCGAGCGCCGCATCGACGCTTCCAACGCCTCCAACGCCTCGGACGTCGGGTCGCTTGTATTCGGGGGCGTGCTGGGCTGGAACGTTCGGGGGTTCTCGCGCACGCTGGGCTTGTTCGAGACGCTGTCGTTCGACCACGCCAGCGGTCACATCACGGAGCAGTCACCGCGCATCGAGGCCACAGCTGCCTGGCGCACGCCGCTGGGCCGGGTCTCGTTCCGCATGGAACACCGCCCGCCGCGAACCGAACTGCGCGCGGGCCTCGACGCGCGGCTTGACGAGACCCGGCTCAACCTGAGCAGCGAGGTGACCCTGGCGCCCGCCACCCCGGCCGACTTTGAGGCCCGCCTCCGCATCGCACGACGCTTCGGCCTGCCCGTGCTCTTTATCCCCGTCCGCGGCCAGATCGTGGGCACGGCGTTCGTCGACGCGAACGGCAACAGCCGGCCCGATTCGGGCGAGGGCGTCGCGGACCTGATCGTGGCCGGCGGCGGCGCGCGCGTCCGCACCGACGCGGACGGCTTCTACCGCCTACCGCCGCTGGCGCCCGGCAACTACCGGGTCAGCCTGGAGGCGCCCCCGTCGGGGACGGTCCCCACGCGCCCGCTGCCCGTCGAGGTCGAGCTGGGGGCCGGACGGCGTGTTGGGGTGGATCTTCCGCTGCGGCGCGTGTCGATCGTGGACGGGCGCGTCTTCGACGACGCGGACCGGGACGGCAAACGCGACCCGTCGGAAGCCGGGCTGGGGGACGTCCGAATCGTGCTGACCGGTACGGAGCTCGAGGCGCGCGTCACGCGCTCCACCGTGGACGGACGCTTCAGCTTCGTCGACCTGCCGCCGGGGGACTACACGGTTCGGCTGGACGAGGGGGCGCTGCCGCCCCGCTTCGAGCTCACGACCCCGAACCCCGTCGAGGTCGCGGTCGGCGATGCGGGGCGCGTCGAGGTGCGCTTCGGCGCGGCCGAACGGCAGCCCGAGATCCGCATCACGACCAGCGCGCCCAGCGCCGCCTTCAGCGTGGCGCCGGAAGAACCGCGGACCGGCGACACCGTCTCCTTCGACGCCTCGGCCTCAAATGATCCCGACGGCGAGATCGTTGACTACGCCTGGGACTTCAACGACGACGGCGACGTGGATGCGACGGGCGTGCGGGTCGAGTTCGTCTTCGAGCAGCCGGGCGAGGTCCACGTCACGCTCACGGTCACCGACGACAGCGGCAACAGCGCGCAGGCGAGCCGGGTGATTCGAATCTGGCCGTAGAGCCTCCGACAAGACCTCGACATCCTGTTGAATGTCATCCTGAGCTGAAAGCGAAGGATCTCCCACAGACGCGGGAGATCCTTCGGCCTGTCGGCCTCAGGATGACTTGCTTGAGAGGGTGTTGTTAGGCGCAGTAGGGGCGCTTCACGAAGCGCCCCTACTGGAATCACTATCGCACACTGTGGTCGCTCCCCCCTTGACACGCCTGCGCGTTGCGCCTATTATTAGTTCAACCTAAAATACTTTTTCGGTGAATAGAAATGCACACGCAAGCCGTCGAAGACTACCTGAAAGCCGTCTACGAGCTGGGCCGGACGCTGGACAAGGTGACGACCTCGGCGCTGGCCCAGCACCTCGAGGTGGCGCCGGCCTCGATCACCGGCATGGTCAAGAAGCTGGCCAAGCTCAAGCTCGTAACGCACCAGCCCTACAAGGGCGTGACGCTCACCGAGGCCGGCGAGCGAATCGCCCTGGAAGTGATACGCCACCACCGCCTGGTCGAGCGTTACCTGGCCGAGGCGCTCGGCGTGCCCTGGGATCAAGTGCACGAGGAGGCCGAGAAGTGGGAGCACGTCTTGAGCGAGGACATTGAGGACCGCATCGACTCGTTGCTGGGCCATCCGGCCACCGACCCGCACGGCTCGCCCATCCCCGGCCGCGACGGCACCGTGACCCAGCCCGCCTGCATGCCCCTCAGCGACGTCGAGCGCGGGCGCACCGTCACGGTCTCCGAGGTGAGCGACCGCGACGCCGAACTGTTGCGCTACCTGGGCGAGCTGGGCCTGTACCCCGACAGCCGCGTCGAGGTGCTGGCAAAAGCGCCGTTCGACGGGCCGCTCACGCTGCGCGTCGACGGCCGGGAGCAGTCCCTCGGCCGCGAGGTCGCGCGCCAGGTGCGCGTCACCGAAGTCGGCGACTAACCCCGAGCTGTGTCCCCATAGGAGGTTGTAATGCAACGTTTAATGGATTTTTTGGAGCAAAAGCGGATTTCGCGCCGTAAGATGCTGCACGCGTCCACCTGGGGCGCCGTGGGCCTGGGCGGTCTGGCGGCCTGGGGCGCGCTGCAGAACCGGGCCGCCGGCGCGACCGCGCAGGTGTCCCCGCAGCAGGGCCCCACGCACGCCCGCCTGGGCCACGAGACGATGGGCGCGATGGGCGCGGTCGACGACGCGCGCAACGGGTTCGACCCGCACGCGCTGCTGACCGACTTCGACTACGGCGAGGCCAGCCAACTCGACACCGGCCAGACGCTGCGCGAGTACACCTTCGTGGCTGTGGACAAGGAGATCGAGATCGCCCCCGGCGTGTTCTTCCCGGCCTGGACCTACAACGGCCGCGTGCCGGGCACCACCATCCGCTGCACCGAGGGCGACCGGGTGCGCCTGCGCTTCGTCAACAGCGGCTCGCACCCGCACACGATCCACTTCCACGGCATCCACGGCGCCCGCATGGACGGCGTGCCGGGCGTGGGCGCCGGCATGATCGCGCCGGGCGCGGAGACCGTCTACGAGTTCGACGCCCTCCCGTTCGGGTGCCACCTGTACCACTGCCACGCCATCCCGCTCAAGCGCCACATCCACAAGGGCCTTTATGGCGCGTTCATCGTGGACCCCGACCCGGAGAAGTACGAGGGCGCCGAGCGCGAGGCCGCCAAGGCGCGCCACCCGAACCACCCCGAGCACAAAGCCTTTCAGGAGATGGTCATGGTCATGAACGGCTTCGACACCAACTTCGACGGCGACAACGAGGTCTACGCGGTCAACACCGTGGGCTTCGCCTACATGAACGCTCCCGTCAAGATCGATCCCAACCGGCGCCAGCGCGTGTACCTGATCAACTGCACGGAGTTCGACCCCGTGAACTCGTTCCACCTGCACGCTAACTTCTTCGACTACTACGACCACGGCACCACGCTGCAGCCCACGCTCAAGACCGTGGACACGATCATGCAGTGCCAGGCGCAGCGCGGCATCCTGGAGTTCTCCTTCGAGGGCTTCGAGCCGGGACGCTACATGTTCCACGCCCACCAGAGCGAGTTCGCCGAGCTGGGTTGGATGGGCTTCTTCGAGCTGGAGGGGGAAGCATGAACGCGACCCGACCGGAGACAAGCGGCTTGCGCCTCCCGAACTGGCTGCTCGCGCTCATCCCGCTGCTGTTGCTGGGCGCGCTGCTGTGGCCGTTTGTGCAATTCAACCCGCTGAGCGCGCTCACGGGCGGGGCGCCGCCCGTGGAAGATCTGACCGTCGAGCGCGTCGAGCTGTTGGACGAGGGGTTCCGCCTGCACCTGATCAACGGCGGCCCCGACCCCGTCACGGTGGCCCAAGTCCTGGTGGATGAGGCGTACTGGACCTTCTCGATTGCGCCCGACCCCACGCTGGCGCGCTACGGGCGGGCCACGGTGGAGGTGCCCTACCCCTGGGTCGAGGGCGAGGCGCACGAGATCGTGTTGATCAGCGCCACGGGCGCGACCTTCGGCGCCGAGGTCCCGGTGGCCGTGGCCACGCCGCGGCCGGACGCGTTCTACTGGCTCACGTTCGCGCTGCTGGGCGCCTACGTCGGCATCGTGCCCGTCGGGCTCGGGCTGCTGTGGTTCCCGGCCCTGCGCTCGCTGGGACGTCGCAGCATGAACTTCATCCTGGCGCTCACGGTCGGGCTGCTGGTCTTCCTGCTGGTGGACACGTTGCTGGAGGGCATCGAGATCGCCGAGGGCGTGCCCGGCGTGTTCCAAGCCGTGCCGCTGGTGTTTTTGGCCGGCCTGTTGAGCTTTCTCGTCCTGCTGGCGGTGGGCCGGCGGCAGGGCGCGGCCGAAGCCTCCGGGCGCGCGGGCCGGCTCTGGCTGGCCACGGCGATCGCGCTCGGGATCGGGCTGCACAACCTGGGCGAGGGCATGGCCATCGGCGCCGCCATCGCGCTGGGCGAGGCCGCGCTGGGGACGTTCCTCGTCATCGGCTTCACGCTGCACAACATCACCGAAGGGCTGGGCATCGGCGCGCCGATCGCGCGCGACCGGCCCGGCTTCTGGCGCCTGGCGGGCCTGGCGCTGCTGGCGGGCGCCCCGGCCATCGCCGGCACCTGGATCGGCGGCTTTGCGTTCTCGCCCTTCTGGGCCGTGCTGTTTCTCTCGATCGGCGCGGGCGCGATCCTCCAGGTCGTCTACGAGGTCACGCGCCTGCTGATCAAGAACAGCGAGCAGAGCGCGCCCGCGACCTCCTGGGTCAACGTCGCCGGCCTGACCGCCGGCATCGCGATCATGTACCTGACGGCGCTGCTGGTGAAGTTTTAGAAGACGCCAACAACCCGGATTCGCTGACGCGAACAACGACCGCTTTCAGCGCCGATCCGGGTTGGCTGGCTGATCCAAACACCCAAAGGAGGACACACATGACGTCAAGGTTAGGGAAGGTGTTGCTCGTCATCGGGCTCGTGGCCGCGCTGGGCGGCGGCGCCTCGGCGCAGTGGCTGGTGAGTTCGATCGAGGTCGGGATCGCGCCCAAGGACCTCTCGGTCACACCCGACGGCCGGTTCGTCTACCTCGTCAACGTCGGCGACGACAGCGTGAGCGTGATCGAGGTGGGTCGGAGCGGGCGCCTGCTCAATGAGGTGGTGGCCACGATTCCCGTGGGCAGCCAACCGCACGACGTGCTGGTGACGCCGGACGGCGCGCTGGCGCTGGTTTCCAACCGCGGCGAGGACACGATCAGCGTGATCGACACGACCCGCAACGAAGTGGTCGACACGCTGGCCGCTGGCGCCGGCCCCTACGGCGGCGCGCTCGACGCGGAGGCCGCGTTTGCCTACTTCGCCAACGCAAGCGGGAACAGCGTGACGGTCGTCGACCTGGACGCCCGGCGGGTGGTGGCCGAAATCCCGGTGGGCACCAAGCCCGAGGGGGTGGCGCTCTCCCCCGACGGGCGACGTGCCTACGCCCACAACAGCGGGAGCAACGACGTGAGCGTGATCGACCTGGAGAGCCGTACCGTGGTCGAGACCATCGGTGACACAGGCGGTGAAGGGTCGGAAGCCATCGTGCTCACCCCGGACGGGCGCACGGCCTTCGTCAACTACGTGAGAAACGACGTGGTGGCCGTGATTGACTTGGAGCGCAACGAGGTCGTGCGGCGCCTCTCGCTGCCCGGCAAGGGCCCCTACGGCGGCGTCATGAGCCCGGACGGCAGCCTTTACTACGTCAGTGGATTCACGGGCAACGACCTCACGGTCATCGACGTGGAGACGCTGGAGGTCGTGGGGAGCGTTCCGTTAGGGCAAGGCCCGCAACATGTGGCCCTGACCCCGGATGGGCGCCTGATCTACGTGGTCAACAACAGCGGCAACACGGTGTCCGCCGTGCTGCGCTGATGCCCCCCTGCTCCTCGAGGGACGCGGCGCGGCCGGGGTTGAGCCGCCGCGCCGCGCTCCGCCTCCTACTGGGCACCCTCTCGCTGGCCTTAACCGGCTGTGGCAGCCACCGGCCGCGGACACACACGGTGAACATGGTCAGCGACGGCGGCCACGAGAGGTTTCTTCCTGCGCTCTTGCGGGTTACGCCTGGGGATACGGTGCGGTGGGTCCTCCGCTCGGGCTTTCACTCCGCCACGGCCTATCATCCGGATGTGGCTGGCAAGCCCCACATCGCACCGCCGGGCGCTCCGGCCTGGGACTCGGGTCTGCTGCGCGCGGACGGTGCACAGTATGCACGGTGCTTCGAACGCGAAGGCGTCCACGCTTACTACTGCACGCCCCACGAGGCCCTGGGCATGGTCGGTCTTGTCGTGGCGGGGTCACCGCCGTCTGTGATGTCGGCCTCGGAACTCCCGGATACCCTGCCCAGAGCCGCACGGGAGCGCTTAGCCACGCTGCTCGAACGAGCCCGCTCCGGCTAGTACTGGACCACGGTAGTTTTCGGGTGTAGGGGCGCGCTTCATCGCGCCCGCAGCCACACGCTGGGGCCACCCACGACAGCACTCTGGTAAAGCACCGGGCGCGTATTCCGGGTCCCATGAATGGGACCCCTACCCAGAAAAAACATCGTGGTCTTGTACGAGCGCGCCCCATTCTTGATAATAAGAATCGTTCCTAATAGGATGAAGCGTTCCGCCTGACGCCCGTCATGGGCGCGCGTGGCGTCAACTTGATACGGTGTGGACGGTGACCGCATGAACGCTTCGTCGTCACAATCGATGCCTCCTGCCAACGCGCTCGGGCAAGCGCTTCGCTTGCTGACCACCTACCACGAGCTGGCGCTGGCGGGGGTCACGCTGTTGGCGCTGCTGGTCGGCTGGCTGTTCGGCCCCAGCGCGTTCGACCTGCTCCCGGTCTGGGCCGTCTGGCTCGCCGGGGGAATCGCCTTCCTGGCCGGCGGCTACAGCGGCGCGGTCGAGTTGGTTGAGGACGCCCGCAAGTTCCGGCTCAACATCGAGTTCCTCATGCTGGCCGCCGCGCTCGGGGCCGCGGCCATCGGCGAGTGGGAGGAGGGCGCGCTGCTGCTGTTCCTGTTCACGCTTAGCGGCGCGCTGGAGAGCTTCGCGCTCGACCGCACGCGCCGCGCCATCGAAGAGCTGGCCGAGATCTACCCCGACACGGCCGTGATGCGCGACGCCGACGGCGAGGTCGAGGTGTCGGTCGAGGCGCTCTCCGTGGGCGACGTGATCGTGGTGCGGCCCGGCGAGCGGGTTCCGGCCGACGGGGCCGTGCTCAAGGGCACCAGCACGGCCGACCAGAGCCCGATCACGGGCGAGAGCGTCCCGGTGTCCAAGACCCGGGGCGACCCCGTGTTCGCGGGCTCGATCAACGGCGGCGGCGCGCTCGAGGTGCGGGTCGAGAAGCTGGCCTCCGAGAGCACGCTGAGCAAGATCATCCAGCTCGTGGAGGAGGCCCAGCAGGACCCGGCGCCGGCCCAGCGGCTGTTCGACCGCTTCAGCCAGCCCTACACCTGGATCGTGCTCGGGGTCACGGCGCTCACCGTGCTGCTCCCCTGGCTCTTCATCGACGAGCCGTTCGGCGACACGCTCTACCGCGCCATGACGCTCATGGTGGTGGCCAGCCCGTGCGCGCTCATCATCAGCACGCCGGCCAGCGTGCTGAGCGCGATCGGCGCGGCCGCGCGCGGCGGCGTGCTGCTCAAGGGCGGGGCCTATCTGGACAAGACGGCCGAGATCGACGCGGTGGCCTTCGACAAGACCGGCACGCTCACGCACGGCAAGCCCGAGGTCACCGATATTCGCCCGCTGCAGCAGTACGACGAGCGCGACGTGCTCCGCATCGCCGCCAGCGCGGAAAGCTTGAGCGAGCACCCCATCGGCAAGGCGGTGGTCGCGCGCGCCAAGGCGCTGGAACTCGAACTCGAACGGCCCCAGAACTTCCGCGCCGTGGCCGGCCACGGGATCCAAGCGCAGTTCGCCCGCGAGGGGAGCGAGGCGTGCGAGACCGTCTACATCGGCAACGACAAGCTGTTCAACAGCGAGGAGATCGAACTCTCGCCCGCCATCCGCCTCATCGGCCACAAGCTCCAGGAGCAGGGCAAAACCGCCATGCTGGTCGTGCGTAGCGGCCCCGAGCGGCGCGACCTGGCCGGCAACGTCCACAAATGGGAGCCGGTCGGCTACGTGGCCGTGGCCGACACGCTGCGGCCCGAAACCGCCCAGACGATTGGCCGCCTCAAGGCACTCGGCATCCGGCGCGTGGCCATGCTCACGGGCGACAACGCCACCGTGGCCGCATCCATCGCGCGCGAAGCCGGCATCGACGAGGTCCACAGCGAGTTGCTGCCCGAGGGGAAGGTCGAGCTCGTCCAGAAACTCGTGCAAGAGCGCAAGCTGATCATGGTGGGCGACGGCGTCAACGACGCGCCCGCGCTGGCGGCGGCCTCGGTGGGGGTGGCCATGGGCCTGGCCGGCACCGACGTCGCGCTGGAGACCGCCGACGTCGTGCTCATGTCGGACGATTTGAGCCGGCTGCCGTTTTTCGTTTCGCTCAGCCGGGGAGCCGTGCGCATCGTGAAACAAAATATCGTCTTCTCGGTGGCCGTCATCGTCGGGCTCGTGTTCTCGACGCTCGTCCTGCCCGCGCTCATCTCCGGCTTTGTCCTGCCGTTGCCGCTGGGCGTCGTGGGCCACGAGGGCAGCACGCTGGTCGTCGTGCTCAACGGCCTGCGCCTGCTGGCCAAGCGGCCGGCCTGACACGTTGCATCGACTCCCTTTTGTCCCACACTGAACGCAGCACCCGCATCCGGAGGCGGACCTCATGATCGACCACAACGCCGTCCTCGTGCTCGCGCCGCACAACGACGACGAGGTGCTGGGACCGGGCGGGGTCATCCAGCAGCACCGCCGCCGGGGCGAGCGCGTCGCCGTCGTGTTGCTGACCAACGGGGACGGGCAGTACCGGCGCTTTTATCGCAGCCGGACGCACGCCGTGCGGCTGGGCTACCGGCGCCAGCGCGAGACGCGCGCCGCGCTGGCCGAGCTCGGCGTGGGCGAGGACGAGGTCAGCTTCCTGGGCTACCCCGACCGCGGCCTGGCCGCGCTCTGGAACCGCTGTTGGGACTTCGGCGAGCGCTACACCTCGCCCCGCACGGGCGCGGACCGCTCGCCCTACGACAACAGCCCGACGCGCCAAGCCCCGTACTGCGGCAAGGCCGTGATTGAGGACCTGCAACGAATCCTGCAGGCGGGGCGCTTCCATACGATCTACCTGCCCCACCCCAACGATTTGCACCCCGACCACTGGGCCGCGCACGCGCTGACGACCTACGCGCTCGAGGCCATGGACCCGCCTCCCCAAGCGCGGCTTTGGACTTACGTCGTGCACCGCGGCCGCTGGCCGCTGCCGCGCGGCACGTATCCCAAAGCCGCCCTCGACCCGCCGCGCGCGCTGGCCGCGCTCGACACCCACTGGTGCTGCGTGCCGCTCGCGCCGGAGGAAACCGAGCGCAAGCTCCGCGCGCTCCAGCAGCACCGCACGCAAATGCGTTACATGCGCCGCTACCTGGCCAGCTTCGCCCGGCGCAACGACCTGTTCGGCGCGGTTCCGCCCTTGCGCCTGGGCAGCACCGTGAACTTCCGCGACTCGTCCGACGCGCTGGCGCACGAGGACGACCACGCGCTGGCCTCCTACCTCGATCCGCGCCGGCGCAATCTTCTGCGCGACGTGCGGCGCTTCAACGACATCCGCGAAGTTCGCTTGCGCAAGGCGGGCGGCGCGTTTTCGATCGAGGTGGCGTGCTTCGACCGGCTGCGCGCGCGCCATGGGGTTTACGTCCACCTGAAACCGATCCCCGCCGGCGCGCACGAGTCCCTGCGGTTTGTGCGCGGGGGCCGGGCCCTGACCTGCAACGACCGGCCGGCCCCCGCGGGCTGTGAATCCACGGCGGACGGGGATACGTTTCGCCTTCGCTTTCCCCTCGACTGGCTTGAAGGCGCGCGCAAGTTCGTGGTCGGCGCCGAGCTCACCCGCGGCGGCGCAAGCTTTGCCAAGTGCGCTTACCGGCTGGTCGAACTGCGATAGGGGGCTCATGACGCCACGCATCCGCCTGTTCCGTTCCGCCGACCGCACGACGGTACGGCGCCTGGCGCTTGAGACGGCCGACCGCGGCCGGCCCGCGCCTTCGGCCTTCTGGGATCGCAAGCTGCTGGCCGACCTGCTCACGCGCTACTACACCGACGTCGAGCCCGAGTCGCTCTGGGTGGCCGAGCGCGACGGCGCCGTGGTGGGCTACCTGACGGGCTGCCTGGACAGCCGGCGGCGTCAGCGCTGGATGCGTCGCTGGATCGTGCCCTGTGCCGTGGCCAAGGCCGTCCTGCGCGGCGCGCCGCTGTGCCCCGAAGCCTGGCGCTTGTTGCGCGCCGGCTGGCGCACCGCCCGCTTGAGAGAGACGGGCCGCGCCGTCCCGCTGGCGCGTTACCCCGCCCACCTGCACCTGAACCTGAGCTCGGACCACCGACGCGGCGGCCTGGGGCGTGACCTGATTGCCCATTTCCTGGACGAAGCGCGCGCCGCCGGCGTCCCCGGCGTCCACCTGCGCGCCCGCGCCGACAACGTGCCGGCCCAGCGCTTCTTCAGAATGCTCGGTTTCCGCGAGCGCAGCCGCTACCGCTGGTTCCTGCCCGAGGGGCATACCTACGTCGAACACACCACCTGCGTGCTGGTAAAGCCGCTCGATTAAGAGGCCACCATCCGGCTGTTATACGGTTCCTATTTGATCGTGTCGTCCTACGGGCAGGGCGGGATGCGCGCCTTCACCCCGTAGGGGTCCCATTCATGGGACCCGTGGGGACACGCCCGCTTCATTGGCGCGACCAAGACCGGGACGCGTGCCCGCGGGCGCGATGAATCGCGCCCCTACGACAGGATGAACGAGATTGGGTATTATGCTGCGCGATGGCAAGCAACCCCCACGCGCAAAAAGCACTGCGGGACTGAACGATTCAGAGTTCGCTGAGTTCGACCACGGTCGGCCCCGCCACGCGGCGGTAGTCGGCCGAGTTCAGGGCGATGGAGGCGCGGCGGTCGCCGCAGTTGAAGACGATGCGTTCCTGCGCGAACAGCGCCGGGTCGACGAACAGCTCCAGCCGGAACGGGTGTCCAAACGGCGGCACGCCGCCCGGCCTCACCCCGCCGGTCAGCGCCTCGACCTCGGCCTCGCGGGCGAAGCGCACGTCCTTGAAGCCCAGGTTCGCTCTCAACTTGGCCGTGTCGAGCTTGCGGTCGGCCGGCAGCACGAACATGACGAAGCGCTTGCCGGCACCCGTCTGCTTCACCCGCGCCAGAAGCGCCTTGGCCCCTTGCTTTAAGGTGTAACCCGGCCGCACGGCCGCCGCCTGCTCGCTGGTGCGCACGGGGGCGTGCTCGAAGAACTCGTACGAGACGCCGTGGGCTTCGAGCAGCGCTTTGATCTCGTTGACGACGGGGTGGTAGCTCATGGGCGCTTGGCGGCATCGTACGGGCCGTGCCCCCGGATGCGCAAGCGGCCCGCTCAATTGAACAGCATCCAGACCGCGAACAGATAACTCCCCAGCGTCCCCAGGGCGAGGGCGATCGAGGTCCAGAAATCGCGCCGTCGCTCGACCATGCGTCCTCCTTTCGCTTCGACCCTAGGGCGCTCCGCGTCCAAAAACCGTGCCAAGCCCGTGGAAAATCGGTAAGCGGCTGCGCGCTGGGCGCGCGTTCCTATACTGGCCGCATGATCTTTCTCACGGGCGGCACGGGCTTCGTGGGCGCGCGTTTGGCCCCCCGGCTTGCCGAGCGGGGCGCCTCCGTTCGCTGCCTTGTGCGCGACCCGCAACGCGCGCGGGCGCTGGCCGAGCTGGGCTTCGAGCTCGTGACCGGCGACCTGCGCGCGCCCGAGCGCTTCCGCGGCGCGCTGGACGGCTGCAGGAGCGTGATCCATCTGGCCTCGGCGCTCGGGGCGGACGCGGCGCACATGGACGCGGTCAACCGGCGGGGCACCGAGGCGCTGGTCGGGATGGCGCAGCAAGCGGGCGCAAGCCGCTTCGTCTACGTCGGCAGCCACGGCGCCCGCCCCAACCCCCGCCTGCCCTACGCCTATTCCGAGTGGCGGGCGGAGCAGGCGGTCGCGGGCAGCGCGCTCGACTGGCTCGTGCTGCGCCCGACCGTGGTCGTGGGCCGCGGCGACCCGTTCACCGGCGGGCTCGTGCGCATGCTCCGGCGCTGGCCGGCGGTCGTGTTACCCGACGGCGGCCGGCTGCGGGTGCAGCCGATCTGGGTCGAGGACTTGGCCCACTGCCTGCTGGCTGGCCTTTCCAACGACGCCCCCCGACGCCAAACCGTCCCCGTGGCCGGGGGCGAGGTGCTGAGCCTGCGCGCGCTGGCGGACGCGCTCATGGACGTCCTTCAAATCCGCAAGCCGCTCGTCCCGCTCCCGCGCGGCGCGCTCAAGGCGTTGGCCCGCGCCGCGCGCCGCCTCGGGTGCTCGCCCCCGTGGGTCGGGGGCCATCTGCTCGGCCGCGACCACGTCCTGAGGCCCGACGAGTTCGAGGCCTTTCGGACCGCGTTCGGGGTCATGCCCGCTTCGGTTGCGCGCGCCCTGGCCGAGTGGTCCGTTGAAAAGGCACAAGGGTTCTGATAACTTGGGCGGAAGGAGCCCTTATGGTCAACGAAATCGGCAACGTCGTGCGCGGCAAAGTGGTCCGCATCCGTGCCTACGGCGCGTTCGTCCAGTTGGAGGACGGCGAGACCGGCCTGGTCCACATCTCCGAGATCGCCGAGGAGTTCGTGCGCTCGGTCGCGGACTACCTGAGCGAGGGCGAGGACGTCACGGTCAAGGTGCTGGGTCGCAACGAGGAGGAGAAGCTCAACCTCTCGATGAAGCAGGTCCAGACCGAGGACGTCGCAGCCATGCGCTACGAGCAGCGCATGGCCGAGGTCCAGCGCGACCTGAGCGAGCGCGAGCAGCGCCTGACCCAGGCGCAGGTCGACATCCCGCAGGTGCACGAGCAGCCGGACCGCCCCTTCATGGACTGGGCCAAGGAGGCGCGCGGCGTGCTCAAGCGCGTCGAGCGCAACCAGTACAAGCGCAAGCAAGGCCAGGGCTCGGATCGGTCGCGCCGCGCCAATCCGTCCCGATGACCGACCCGCTCTTCGAGGAAACGCTGCGCGTCGATCCGCTCTTTGACGGGAAACTTTTGCGCGGGGAGCGCCTCACCGTGCGCCTACCGGACGGGCGCGAGGCGACGCGCGAGCTCGTGCGCCATCCGGGCGCGGTGGCCGTGCTCGCGCTGCTGGACGGCGGGGAGCGGGCGCTGTTCGTGCGCCAGTACCGGGCGGCGGTCGAGCGCGCGCTCTGGGAGGTCCCGGCCGGCACGCTCGAGCCCGACGAGTCCCGACTGGCCTGCGCCCAACGCGAGTTGGTCGAGGAGACCGGCTACGCGGCCGACGCCTGGAACGAGCTGGCGCGCTTCTACACCGCCCCCGGCTTCTGCGACGAGGACATGACGCTCTACCGCGCCGAGGGGCTAAGCCGCAGCGACGCCCACCCCCGGCCCGACGACGAGTTCCTGCAAGTCCGGGCCTTCACGCTGGCCGAGGTCGACGCGTTGGTGGCCGAGGGCGAGGTACGTGACGCCAAGACGCAGCTCGCGCTGGCGCTCTGGCGTTTGGAAGCCTGATACCGTTCCCTTTCGATTGTGTCGCCTTAAGGGCAGGACCCGATGCGCGCTTATCCCCCGTAGGGGTCCCATTCATGGGACCCGCCTGGGCGCGCCCGGTTCATCGGCAGGGAAAAGACCAGGACGTGTGCCCGCAGGCGCGATGAATCGCGCCTCTACGACGGAATGAACGCGGTTCGGTATGATTTGTTTAAGACTCGAAAACAGTGTAGGGCCTGGGGCAGGCCAATTCGTTTGTCTCGGCCCGCACAGCGGGACCTACGGTTCTGCTCGTTTATGAATGGCGTTTCGGTCTCAACCCTTACGGGTCGCAGATGCCCACGTCGTCGAAGCCCGTGAACAGGCACACCAGCGTCTGGTTGGCAAAGCGCGCCGTGAAAGCCAGCCGGTGCGAGGCGCTCAGCTCGGGGTGCGAGGTGAAGGCGTAGTTGACCTCGAAGGTGCTGAACTTGGCTCCGAGCCCGAGCGTGAACATGGGACCGCCCCGCAGCGTGATCATGCCGGCCCGCAGGGCCAGGCCGCTGATCTCGGGCGTGTTCAGGTTCGAGAAGCGGAACTCGCCGCCCAGGTGGAACACCCCCGCGGTCTCGAACTCGGCGGCCAACAGCAGGTCGTCCAGCAACCCCACCGAGGCGCCCAGGCGCGCGCCGATGCGCCACGGCTCCCCGTGGCCGCTGCCGTAACCCACGCCCAGCGGCAGCAGGTTCTCGACCACCGCGCCCACGCGCAGGAAGTCGACCGTCCCGCCCACGGGCAGCTCGAACAAGAACGCCGGCGAGAGCGAGACGCCGCCGCCGTCGCCGCCGGGCAGCGTGTCGGCGCGGTAGAACTGCGCGCGCAGGCCGAGGCTCACGTTGTCGAGCGCGGGCGTCTGCAGCGCGGTGAGCGACAGGTCGGAAAGCGAAGCGCCCGCCGACAGGTAGCCGGCCATGCTGGTGTACTTGAAGGGCGCGGTGACCTCGCCCAGCTCGTTGCGCCCCGTGATATCGGCCACGTTCAAAAACAGCGCGCCCGCGCCCAGGTTGCGCCCCGTCAGGGTCACGCCGCCGTAGGCCGCGCGCCCGAAGCGGCTCTCGACGTTGAACTCGAAGGCCATGGCGCGCAGCGTGCTCAAGCCCGCCGGGTTGGCAAACGCGGTCGATTCGTCGTCGGCCACGCCCACGTAGGCTCCGCCCATGCCCAGCGCGCGCACGCCCACCTCGACGTCGAGCAGCGTGAGCGCGTTCTGCGCCTGCGCCGGGAGCATGAGAGCCACGATCAAAGCCAGCCCGCACGCCAGTGCGCGCAAGCCGGTGTGGCGGGTCTTGTATGCCGGTCTCAATAAGTTCATGCCTCGCTCACCTACCGTTGTATGGCTAGCACGTCGACCGGGGTGCGCCGCACGCCGGCGTCGGTCTGCACGACCATGAAGTAGAAGTACGGCCCGTTTGGCACCGGGGCGCCCGCGTCGTCGGTCAGGTTCCAGCGGACCTCGTTGAGGTTGACGTTCAAATCGACCGTGCGCACCAGCGCGCCGCGCACGTTGTAGATCCGCACGAAGGCCCGCTCGGTCTCCTGCGGCACGCGGTAGCGGAAGGTGCAGAGCGTGCCGCACGGGTTCGGGAACACGAAGATCTCGGGCTCGCCGTGCTCGGCGCCGACGCGGAGGCTCTTGCTGACCGTGCCGGTGGCGTCCAGGTTGTCGGTCACGGTGAGCGTCACGGTGTAGGTCCCGGGCTCGCGGTAGGCGTGCACGACCTCGGCGGTGGCCGAGTCGGACTGCACCTCGAGCCGCTCGCCGTCGCCGAAGTCCCAGTGCCACAGCACGATTTCCCCGTCGGGATCGGACGAGGCGTCGGTAAAGGTCACCTCCGCGTTCGGCCCCGGGCGCTCGGGGGAGAAGCTGAAGTCGGCCACCGGCGGCGCGTTTTCCCCGCCGATGGTGAAGCTGCCGTCCTCGACGGCGACCTCCATGTGCTCGTGGGCCCGGTTCTTGGCCAGCTCGAAGGTCGCATCCAGCGGGCTGCTCGCCCCGTTGCTGCCCACGGCCTGCGCCTCGAAGGTGAACAGCGTGACGTCCTCCAGCCCGCTCACCTCGTCGGCATCCAGCACCAGCGTCCCCACAAAGCGCAGGGCGCCCTCGGCGTTGAGGGCGTTGAACGCGGTGACCTGAAATGCCTCGTGAAAGGAGACGCCGACCACGTGGACCACGCTGGGGTCGTACGCGATGCGGCCCTGAATCGAAAAGATGGGATCCTGCACGTCCTGGGCCCGCACCGCGACGGAGACGGTTTCACCCGGCTCGGCCGTGGCGTCGTCGACGACCAGCGTGGCCGCCGGTTGCGCCCAGGCGTTGGCGGAAGCCAGCATCAAGCATAGAAAGCAAAGGGCCCAAATCCATTTGCGCCGTTCATGACTCATCAAAATCCTCCCACGAGCGCATCCCTGTGACCATCCTATCATACGTCGGTCGGGCCGGCGCGTCTGTATTGGACAAAACGGTCGGGAGCCCTCGGTCAAAACACCAGCGAGAGCGCCAGCCGGTGCGCTCCGCCCAGGGGCAGGGTGGTGAAGGCGTAGTCCACGCGGAAGTTCTGTTGGAACGTGAAGCCGAGCCCCAACGCGAACGTCACCCCGTTGCGCGTGAAGAACCCCGTCCGCAGGGCCAGCTCGCCGGCGCCCGAGACCGGCACGGCGTACTCGGCCCCCCAGTGGAGCCCGTCCGAGGTGTTGAACTCCAGCGCGGTCGTGACCGGCTCGATCCGAAACGAGCTCCCGACGCGCAGCACCAGGGGCAGCGCCTCCTCGTGCCCGCTCCCATAGCTCAGGCCCGGGCCCAGGTTGTCGAGCGCGAGCCCGAAGCGAACCCCCTCCAACACGCCCGCCAGCCGCCCGAGCTCCCACAGCACCGAGGGGTCGAGCGCGAAGGTCGCGCCGCTGCCCCCCTCGAGCGTGTTGACGCTCAGGAACTTGAAGCGCAGGCCCAGCGCCAGGTCCTCCAGCGCGGAGGCGCGGATGAACGAGCCCAGCCGGATGGCCCCGGCCCCCAGCACGGCCGTCTGGCCGTAGCCAAACGGGTCGCCCTCGTCGTCGTTTTCGTCCCGCTGCACGAGCCCGCCGACGTTGTAAAAGGCCAGACCGCCGCCAAAGGACGGCAGCGCCCCCATGAGCGAGCCCACCGTGGCCACACCCAAGTGGCTCTCGAGCACGCCGTGGGCGTGGATCCCGTCCAGCAGCGCCAGGCCCGCCGGGTTGAACATGACGGCCTGCTCGTCGTCGGCCAGCCCGGCAAACGCCCCGCCCATGCCGGAAGCGCGCACGCCCCAAGCAAGATCAAACACCGTCATCGCCGAGGTGGCCTGCGCGCTCGCGGGCACCTGCCCCGCCAACGCAACCAGCAGTATCAGAATCAGTCCGGTTGTCGCTCTCATCCGCTCCCCCTTCACCGCTGCACGACCAGCTTGCCGGTGGGCGAGCGGCCCACCACGGCCCCGTTCTCCCCGCGGGCCACGATCACGTAGCCGTACGCGCCGTTGGGAACGGGGTCGCCGTTCTCATCGGTCAAGTTCCATGCCAGTTCGCTCGCGTTCACGTTCAGGTTCGCCTCCAGCACGCGCCGCCCCTTGGCGGAGAACACCGAGAGCGTCGCCGCTTCCGCCCCGCGCGGCAGGTGGTAGACGAAGGTCACCCTCGTCCGTGCCGGCTGCGGGTAGGTGTGCGTCTCGACGCTGCCCGAGGTCACGGCGGTCGAGACCTCGAGCTCGCGGCTCTGTGAGTCGGACTGCCCGAAGCTGTCCACCACGGTGAGCGTCACGGTGAACGTGCCGGTCTCGGTGTAGGTGTGCGCCGGGTTGCGCTCGTTGCTGGTCGTCCCGTCCCCGAAGTCCCAGCTGCGCGACTCAATCGAGCCGCCCTGCGGCGAGGCCGTCGTGTCGCGGAACTGGACGGGCTCGTCCACGAACGGGTCCGACGGCTCGACCGTAAAGCTCGCCCGCAGCGGCTGCTGGGCGATCACCGTGAGCCGCCCGCTGTTGATGGTGCGCGGGATCGAGACGCCGTTTTTGTCGTTGAAGGTCGTGAGTGTCAGGTTCAGGTTCGTGCTGTCGTTCACCTGGCCCGTGGCCGCGAAGGTGAACTGCAGCACGTCGCCGCTTTGCAGGAAGGGGTCGTTGGTCTTGGCCACCACGAAGCGCGCCTCGCCCGGCGTGTCCAGTTTGGAGGCGAACACGGTGTAGCCGTTGAGCCCCTCGATGCGGGTCACGCGGGCCACCTCGGAATCGTAGTTGAGCCGCCCCTGAAAGTCGGACAGCCCCGCGCCGCTGATCCCGCCGATCGACATCTTGACGTTGATCGCCTGCCCCTCGGGCACGGACACGTTGGCGATCGACACCGTGGCCGTGTCCTGCGCCCAGCCGCTGGGCCAGCCCCACAGGGCCAGCACACACACCCATCCCAGTATCAACAGCCCTCTTAGGCCGGCCCACCAAACCCGGTTCGCGTCACCGAACGCCGTGCCGGACCTACGCCCGGGTTGGTTGGCGGCGCTTGCTGTGGTTTCTCTGTTCATAGCGGTTCTCACGACGTTAGCATGGTGAGGCAGGGGTGAGAAACCAAGGACATTCGTCTGCGGGGGCGTTGACTGTGGTCACTCGCGGGGGAGCCAAAAAGGGGCCTCCAGATCGCGCTTTCCGCTGCCGGCATGTGCGCGCCCCAGCCGCACCGTCATCGACACCCCGCAGGGGCGCGAAAAGGAAAGCCGCCCTCGAAAAGAGAGCGGCTCCCTCTTGCTTCCTTTGGAACAACGGAGGATCTAGCGGAGGATCACCAATTTGTTGACCTCGCTGCGC
>CAZNGF010000052.1:0-23063 GCA_964572855.1 uncultured Thermotogae bacterium
ATCAAGTCTACTGCGGACGCTCTTGGCTAGCGAAGCTCGCCTTGTCGGCCTAACGTCGGGGATCAGCTGCAGACGAAAGTGGCGCGCGCTTTGCCCTAGCAAAGGGCGTGACACTTTTGACTGTCAGCTGCATCCCATTGTTAGGCGTCATCTGCGACTGTCTCAAGAACATACTGCACTACAGTCTCGATAATTCCGCGGATCGCATCGTTACAACCTGAGAACTCCAATAGTTCCAAGGCTTGCTCCCCATTTTGCCTCAGCGCCTCTGAAATCAACGCGTGGACAAAGGACTGCGTCGACAGCGAGACGCCATTAAAATCCAAGTGAATACACTTGCCCTCCGCAAGCGCAGGTAGAATATTCTTTTCGCGAAGGCGTGCCGCAATATCTTTATTCTCTGCGAACGAACCCGCCAAGTCTTCAATGAGTAGCGTATTCATAAGAACCGAATCTTCTTGTAGTACGCCTTGCGCGCCTTCTTTACATCTATGCTGTACGACTTGCGAATAATATTCAACAGAGTTGAAAAGTCTGCTGAGTCATCGACACTAATATCAATTCCGATAGCTGTGCCTTGCCAATATGGAAGGTCTGTTACTAGCGAGTGGTCTTCCTTGAACGGGTTTCCATAGAGGAGTTGCGGCTCTTGCTGCTTGCGCAGGAGCTTGTACGAAGTTCTGCCCGAATACATTACAAAAAAGTTTCCTGACACTTTCGCTATGCTGCGGATGAAGAAGAGGCCAGCTCCCGCGTTGGTTTCGTTTCCACCAATCTTAGGCGTTGCGCCAGAAATACCTGGCGTTAATGCCAATCGAAAAGCTTCCTGTTCCGAATTTGCGGGATGCGACTGCCGAATTGCCTCAAAGATTCCGCGACCCGAGTCGGCCATTCCAATCGCGATGCGTTTTTTGTCCTTGAAGTACTGAGCACAAACAAATGCCCCGACATCTGATCTTGCGTGCTCAAGGACATTACGGCCCAATTCGCTGATCACGTATCGTATCGGATCCGCCACGCTTGCCGTTGCGTGCAGCAGAGGGATCATGTCGGTAATGGTTCGGCTCAACTCGTCGGATGTTCTTATTCGAGTAAGTGGCACGAACCTGCCAGCTTCTTCATGCTCCTGAATCACTCGAGGTGGTTTGATCTTCAAGTAGTCGAACAAGCGCATACGAACCAAGTAGGGGATCGACCTAACATCGCTAAGCGAACCGCGCGTTTTCCAACCTTTGGCTTCTGCTGTTGCCCCTGCGCATGCTGCGAGAGCAAGAGCGAAGGGATGAAGATGGATGTAGTTCTTATGACCAGATACTTGAAGAGATTCCGTTGAGCCCTGCCGATAACGGCGCAGGAATCCCTCAATATTCTGCAAATGAGCGCTATTGGGAAGATAGATGCGCATATCTATAAATGACGCCTAACGTCTCACGGGATAACCCGCGAGCGAAGCGAGTCGGTGTTGATCCCGTTGTTGGACCCCGTGCCAGACATATCATGGCACTGAGCTACGAGTGGCCGCTGAGGAATACTTCCCCATCCTGGGACGCCACTGGCCCGTCCTCGAGGAAGTGACTGTAGCGTCGGCGGTCCATGCTCGGGTCACCCGCTCTTGCAGTTGGCCCCCGCCGCCGTTGGGCCCACGTGCAGTACAAGTGTTCCTTTGCGCGGGTCATCGCGACGTAGAGGATGCGGCGCTCCTCGCTTAGGTCGGATTCCGGCCGTGGCACAAGGCCGTCTTCGACACCGGCAACTATTGTGGCGCGAACGGTCAGGCCTTTCGATCCGCCCATGGTCATGATGCGAACGCCGTCACTGGCGGCCTGCGCGAGGTCCCTTCCGAGTGGTTCAATCTGTCCGAGGTAGCGCCCCAAGGTTTGCTCCTGTCCCGCAAGTTCATCCAGCTTCAACAGAACATCGCCGAGGGCGGGGTTCGGTGACAGCAGGCCGTCCTCCCTGCCGGCCAGGTCAATCATCCACTGCCCCCAGCCTTCCTCGGGTCGCATCTCGGGCGGTTGGGTGGCTCCCAGCCACTGAAGCACCGACCGCATGACATCTCTGGCCCTACTGGCAGACCTCGGAGCGCCCGAGAAGCCTTTCTCATGCAAGTCCCGCAGTTCAGCGGCAAATGTGGAACCCTTCTCTTTTGCCTGTACGTAGACGTGATCGAGAAAGCTCCTTCCAACGCCTGGCGTCAGATGGAGAAGGCTTGCCCAGGCAATGGAGTCTCCCAGGTCAACAACTAGACGCATGAGCTCGAGAAACCGACGGTTTGCTTCTTCTCCAAGGACCGACAAGATAGCGTTCGGGTCTGAGCATGGAATTTCTAGCGCCTCTAGCTCCTCACGGATGGGGTTGCTGAACGTACGGTTGTTGTCAGTTCTCATCAGCACGAGTATGTCTCTTGGCTCAAGGCGCGGTTCGGCTTCTGCTTCCAAGAGACCGTGAACGAGACGCGCGATTCCTTTGGCCTCAGCCCGTTCACCGCGAAAGCGAAGCAAAGCGACGTCACCATCCGGCGCGTTCTGGTCGGGATCGAGAACTGCTCGATCCGGCGGCCGGCCTGGGTCACCCTGAATGACGTAGTTCGCCCACTCGATGATTCGTCTGCCGCAACGAAGGGTCACTGAAAGCGAGTAGCGATCCGCGGGGACATAGTCCTGCGGGAAGCGCCGTATGCCGATGGGTGCAGCCTTGCGCCACGAGTAGATCGACTGATCGTCATCTCCCGTGCCAATGACCGCGCATCCTCCCTTTTGGCTGAGGAGGCGTACGAGGTCAAGATCGCAGGAGTTGAGATCCTGGTACTCATCCACCAGCAGAAGATCGAAGTCTATGTCGTCTAGGTCGTCGTGCTCACTGAGGGCGCGCCGCAACGCGTATGGCAGTTCGCTCAGAAGAGTATAGCCGAGCACGCGGCGGTGTTCGTTCCAAGCGCCCCTGAACCGCGTACGGTCTACTTCCCGAATCTCGGGATCATCCTCCTCTGTGAGTGACTCCCAGTTCGACGCCATTTCCTGTACGAGCTTGTCGAGGAGGCGAACATCGACCCCAGCACGAGCGGCGAGTGACCGCCGGACGACGTTCTTGAACTCCCATTTGTCCGCTATTCGAAGCGGTTCCGGGAAGCCGCCAGTTCCGGGGTTTTGCAGCAGGATCGAGATCGCGAACGAGTGGATGGTGCTCGGACGCTCCGCTTGTGGCGATGACACCGCAACCTTCTCCGCGAGTTCGGCGGTCGCGGCCCTGGTGAAGGTGAGCATGCGAACACGCAGCGACGGATTAGACTTCAACAGATGGTCAAGCAGGGCGACCATCGTCGTACTCTTTCCAGTCCCCGGACCTGCAAGCACCTGAGCGTGTCGACTCGAATCATGCCCGAGAATTGCCAGCTGTTCGGTTGTGGGAACAAATGGCACTGCACGCACCCCTTTCCTCAAATACAGCAGTGGGTCCAACTATTGACTAGACGGAAATTTTCCATATAATATTCTATAATAGACTCTTTGTGGAAAGTCGCGTCGCCGTTCCACTACACAAGGTTAGCACAATATCTTGTGAAAAGTCAAGGCGATCTCGATGGAGAAAAAACCGCGCTTCCTCGACCAAGTGCGTCAAGTTATCCGCCGCAAGCATTACTCCATCCGTACGGAGGAGGCTTATGTCCTTTGGATCAAGCGCTATATTCTGTTCCATGACAAACGACACCCCAAGGAGATGGGCGCTCCAGAAATCGAAGCGTTTCTCACCCACTTGGCCGTAGGCCTCAACGTGGCCGCTTCCACCCAGAATCAAGCCCTCAATGCCCTGCTGTTCCTCTACCGCCAGGTCCTCCAACAAGAGTTGGAACTTCCCATCAACGCGGTGCGTGCCAAAAGGCCCAAACGTTTGCCTACCGTGCTCACGCCAGCAGAGGTCCAGCGGGTTCTCACCCAGCTCTCTGGCATCCATCGTCTCATGGCCCAACTGCTGTACGGCAGCGGTCTCAGATTGATGGAATGCGTCCGCCTGCGCGTCAAAGACCTCGACTTTGCCCAACACCGGATCGTCGTCAGGGATGGGAAGGGCATGCAGGATCGCGTGACCATGCTGCCCGAAAGCCTGATCGGGCCGCTTCAAACACACCTGCAACGCGTCAAGCGCCTGCATCAGGAAGCCCTAGGTGTTCAGTCCCCTACGGCGCGAACAGCACGTGCCGCTTGAGAAAGTCTTCCAGCTTGCGGTAGAAGTCGGCGATCGTCTCGCTGTGGCGGAAGCCGTGGCCCTCGGACTCGTAGACGTGGTACTCGTGCGGGACGCCGTTTTCTTTGAGCGCGGCCACGATCGCCTCCGACTGCGACGGGGGCACGACCTCGTCTTTGGCGCCCTGGAACACGATGAGCGGGTCGCGGATGCGCTCGGCGCCGAACAGCGGCGAGCGTTCCCTGTAAACGTCCGAGGCCTCGGGCAGCGGGCCCAGCAGCGAGTCCGAGTATCTGGATTCGAACTTGTGCGTCTCCAGCACGAGCGTGAACTGATTGGCCACGCCGTAGAGGCAGACGCCGGCCTTGAACGCCCCCGGATGGGTCACCAGCGCCTGCAGCACGGTGAGCCCGCCCGCGCTGCCGCCCATGACCACGCACTTGCCGGGATCGACCTCGCCCCGTTCGGCCAAGTACGACACGGCCGCCACGCAGTCCTCGACGTCGTACAGGCCCCAGTTGCCCTTGAGCGCCTCGCGGTAGGCGCGCCCGTAGCCCGTGCTGCCGCGATAATTCACGTTGAGCACGGCGTAGCCGCGCGTGGCGAGGAACTGGACCTGGCCCTCGTAGGCGGCGTTGCGCTGCGAGGTCGGCCCGCCGTGGACCAGCACGACCAGCGGCGGCTTGCCCTTGCCTTGGACGTCCGGGTGCGTGGGTCGGAAGAAGAGCCCGTGAGCCTCCTCGTCCCCGACCGGCCAGGTGACGGGCTCGGAAGCGGCCAAACGGGCGGCGGGCACGCTCTCGCCCGCGCTGCGCCGCACGATCTCGGCTCGTTTGAACGCCGAGTCGACGCGCACGACGCGCGGCGGGGTTGCGTCCGACGAGGCGGTCAGCGCGAGCCGGCCGCGTGGCGAGAGGCTGGGCTGCGCGAAGTGCGTGTAGTCCCCCAGGGCATCGACCCGCTTCGACTCCCCGCTTTCGAGCTCGTGGGACCAGACCGACCAGATCCCGCGCTCGTTTTGGAGGTAGACGAGCCGCGCCCCGTCGGGCGCGAACGCGTGGGTGCGCATCCCCTGAACCCAGGCGGGCAGGCCGGCTTCCACGCCCGCCGGACTGAGCGCGCGTGCTGCGCCCGACGCCAGCTCGCACAGGTGGAGCCGCCACCAGCCGTCGGGGTCGTCGACGTAGGCGAGGTGTTTCCCATCAGGCGAGAACGCGGGCTGAAACACGGACGTGCCCGCGTCGACGCGCGCGCGGACTTCACGAACCTGCGGCAGGCCGTCCTCGACCCCGACGTCGGCGACCATGAGCCGGGTGGCGTCCCACGGCATGTGCGGGTGGTCCCATTCGATCCAGGCGACCCGCGTCCCGTCGGGCGACCAGCGGGGCTGCATGTAGAAGTCGGCCCCCTCGGACAGCTTCTGCGGCCAGCGCCGGCCCCCGGCGTCCACCACGGCCAGCAGGTCGGTGTCGCCCTCGTGGTGGACGTAGCAGACAAACCTCCCGTCGGGCGAGACGGCCGGCGCGGCGGCCGCGCCGCTCGCGGGCGTGATCGGAACCGCGGGGCCCGCCGCCAGCGGCTGGCGGTAGAGCCGTCCGTCGTCGGCCGCGAAATAGGCGTGCCCGCCGGCCACCGCGAACTCGCCGCCGCCGTAGCCCACCTTCCCGCGCACGGACAGCGTGGTCGTGAGGTCGCGGGGCGCAAGCTCCCCTGCGGGCAGCGCCACCAGCACGCCGCGGCCCGAGCGGCCCTCGAGCCAGACGAGCGTCTCGCCGCTTGAATCCCACTGGACGTCGCCCAGCCGGGTGGCGCCGGCCAGGTCTTCTGCGGCAATCGGGCTGGGCCAGAGGCCGTAGGGAACGGTTCGTGCGGTCATGGGCTCACCTCGCGCGCGGGGATGGGGCCACTGTGATCGAATGACGATGCTGTGTCAACGAACGAGATCCTCCGTCATGAGGTATTCCCGCGAAAGGGAGTGAATCGCCCGATCAATTCGATGAATGAAACCGAACTGGGTGATTGACTCTATATCTTCAAAAGTATATAATGGCGGCGTGGCTTGGGAGGTTGACTTTTACGAGGATGGCAACGGGCATGCCCCTGTGGAGGCGTTCCTGGAAGCCATTGCGGATCAAAAAGCATTGGGCAAGCTCCTCCAGCGCATGGACATGCTCAAGGAGTTCGGGATTGAGCTTCCATTTCCCTATTGCAGTCAAGTGGAAGGAAAGTTGCGTGAGCTGAGAACGCGCTATGGGAATGTGCGCTATCGTCTCCTCTACTATCAGGACATCCATCATGCGTTTGTCCTGCTGTACGGGATAGAGAAGAAGACGGAAAAACTACAAGAAAGCGACAAACGGCGCGCATGGAAGAGGATGGAGGACGACCAAGCCAGAAAATCGGCTCGGAAGCGGTTGGAATAGGGGAGGAACGATGGTCCAGAACAGATACGAACGCTTCAAGCGCAAGGCGCTGAAAAACCCGGAAGTCCGTAACTCGTTTGAAGAAGGGAAAGAAACCCTTCGTTACGCCATTCGGGTGGCGCAACTCCGAGAGCGATCGGGACTCACGCAAACCCAAGTGGCGAAAAAGGCAAACATGACCCAAGCCATGGTCTCGCGCCTGGAAAACGGAGCAAACGTCAAAATCGAGACGTTGCTCAAGGTGTTGCACGTCCTGAACGCCGACCTCTCGATTACCCCCCATGGCACGCGCAACCGATCCCGCAAGGGAGAGCGCGATTAACCCTCGTCCAGCAAGCTCAAGAAGGCGTCCACGACCGCCGGGTCGAAGTGGGAGCCGGCCCCCTCCTTCAGGTGAGCGCGCACGTCGGCCTCCGGCCACGCCGCGCGATAGGGCCGGTCGGAACGCAGCGCGTCCCAGACGTCGACCACGGCGAACAGGCGCGCGGCCAGCGGGATGGCCTCGCCCGCCAGCCCGCGCGGGTAGCCCGTGCCGTCCCAGCGCTCGTGGTGTGCGTACGGGATGTCGAGCGCGGGGCGCAGGTAGCGGATCGGCTTGAGCCACTCGTGCGCGTAGACGGGGTGTTGCTTCATTACCGCCCACTCGTCGTCGTCGAGCGGTCCCGGCTTGCGCAGGATGCTGTCGGGAATGGCGGTCTTGCCGATGTCGTGCAGCAGCGCGCCGCGGCGCAGGTGGGGCAGCTCCTCCTCGGACACGCCCCAGCGCCGCGCCAGGCGCAGCGTCATCTCGGTGACGCGCTGGGTGTGCCCCTCGGTCTCGTCGTCGCGCAGGTCGAGCGCGTGCACCCAGCCCTGCAGCGTGTGGTCGTAGGCGAGCCGCAGCTCGGTGTTGGAGCGCTGCAGGTCCTGGAACATCTGCGCGTTGTCGATGGCGATGGCCGTCTGCGAGGCCAGCGCGTGCAGGAACGTCTCCCACTCGCCGGAGCGCGCGATCGGCTCGCGGTGAAACAGCTCCAGCGCGCCCTTGATCGCTCCCTTGGCCAGCAGCGGCACGGCGTAGTAGCCCACGAACCCCTCGCGCTCGAAGAAGCGGTCCCCCTGCCATTTGCTCCTCTCGGCTTGCAGGTCGTGGATCACAAACGGCCTGCGTTCGAGCGCGGCGCGCCCGGCCAGTCCCTCGCCGAGCGTGACGTGGGACCGTTCGTAACCGGTCGCGCGAAAGCCGCGGCCGGCCGCGTAATCCAGCGCTTGGGCGTGCGGGTTGTACAGCAGCACGAGCGCGGCGTCGACCTGCAGCTGGTTGAGCGTTTGCTCCAGGATGACGTTGAGCGTGACGCGCAGGTCCACGCTGCCCGAGATGGCCGTGTCGATCGTGTTCAACGCCTGCAGGCGCGCCAGGTGCCGCCGGAGCCGTTCGTCCGCGGCCCGGCGCTCGGAGATGTCCTCGACGATGCCCAGGCCGTAGAGGAAGTTCCCCTGCTCGTCCTCGATGATCGAGGCGGTCAGGTTGGCCCACACGACCCGGCCGTCCCGGGCGAGGAAGCGCTTCTCGAGTTGGTAGCTGTCGACCTCCCCGGCGAGCAGGCGGCGCGTCTGGGCCATGTCGGCGTCGAGGTCGTCCGGATGGGTGAGGGACTCGACGGAGAGGTCCCCGAGCTGTCCGGCGTCGTAGCCGAGCAGGTTCACAAACGAACGGTTCGCCTCAAGCAGGTTGAGCCCCTCGTCCAGCAGCACGATGCCCAGCGGGCTCTCCTCGAACAGCTTGCGGAAGCGCCGCTCGCTTTGCGCCAGCGCCTCCTCCGCCAACTTGCGCGCGGTGATGTTGATGTGCGCGACCACGGCGCCCCGCCCCCGTTCGGCCGTGGTGGACAGCGGCGTGATCGAGACCAGAAACCAGCGGCGCTCGTCCGGCGCGGGGCACGGGTACTCCAGCGAGAAGTAGTCCCGCTCGCCGGCCAGGACGCGGCGCAACCCGTCGTGTGCCCGCCGCGCGTCGTCGGCCTCGGGGCTCCCCGAGTCGCGCTCGCAGACGGCGAAGTAGTTGGCCCCGACCCCGGTGCAGCCCAGGTCGGGCTGGCCGTTGTCGCGAGAGAAGCGCTCCCAGCCCTCGTTGGTGGCGATGATCGTGCCTGCCTGATCGACCACGGCGATGTGGGCGTCGAGCGAGCCGAGCACGTCCCGGCTGAATGCATCGCTCTCCCGCAACTTCCGGTTGGCGGCCTTGCGGCCCAGCGCGTAGTGCAGCGTCCGGCGCAGCAGCTCGTCGTCGAGCCGGCCCTTGTTGAGGTAGTCCTGGGCGCCGCGTTCCACGGCCCGTAGGGCCACGCTTGCGTCGTGCAGCCCCGTGAGCACGACGACCGGAACCTCGCGCGCCCCCGCCAGGAATCGGTCCAGCGTCTCCATCCCCTGGCTATCCGGTAGCCCCAGGTCGAGCAGGGCGATGTCGGCGTCCTCCGCCTCCAGTTGCGCCAGTCCGTCGTCCAACCGTTGCGCCCAGGCCAACTGGAACGCGTCGTCCAGCCCCGACAACAGCTCGCGGATGTAGTCGGCGTCGCCGGCGTCGTCCTCGATCAGCAGCACGCGGATCGGTTCGCTCACGTCACCCTGCCTTGGGCGGCAGCTTGACGACCGTGAGCCAGAAGTCCTCCACGGACTGGACCACTTTGGCAAACTGCTCCAAGCCCACCGGTTTGGTCACGTAGCAGTTGGCGCCCAGGTCGTAGCTCTTGAGCACGTCCTCCTCGGCCTGCGACGTGGTCAGGATCACGACGGGCAGGTGTTTGAGCTCGGGGTCGCCCTTGATCTCGGCCAACACCTCGCGCCCGTCCTTTTTGGGCAGGTTCAAATCCAGCAGCACCAGGTCCGGGCGCGGGACGCCTTCGTAGGGCCCCTCGCGCCGCAGGTACTGCATGGCCTTGGCCCCGTCCTCGACCACGTTCAGACGGATCCATATCTTGGTGTCGTTTAACACCTCGCGGGTGAGCTCGGCGTCGCCCGGGTCGTCCTCCACCAGCAGCACCTCAAAGCGTTGACGCGTCTCGTCCATGTTCCCCCCCTCCCTCCGGCAAGGTAAAACAAACGCACGTTCCCTGTCCAAGCTCGGATTCGGCCCAGATGCGCCCGCCGTGCCCCTCGACGATTTTCTTGCAGAGCGCCAGGCCGATGCCCGTGCCGTCGTATTCTTCGCGCGTGTGCAGCCGGCGGAAGATCACGAAGATCTTGTCCAGGTACTCGGGTTCGATGCCGATGCCGTTGTCCGCAACGCAAATCGCCCACGTGTCGTCCGAGCGTTCGGCCGACACGCGCACGCGGGGCGGGGCGTCGCCCCGGAACTTGAGCGCGTTCGAGAGGAGGTTTTGCAACAGTTGGGCCAGCTCCGAGCGCCGGCCCTGCACCGTGGGAAGCGGGTCGCAGCTCACCTCGGCCCCGCTCCGTTCGATGCTGTGCTCCAGGGCCGAACGCACCCCGCCCATGACCTCGTTCAAGTCGACCGCCCTCCAGGACGTGTCGGTCCGCCCCACGCGCGAGTAGGCCAGCAGGTCGTTGATGAGCTGCTGCATGCGCACGGACCCGTCCACGATGTAGTCCATGAAGTGGTCCGCCTTGTCGTCGAGCCGTTCGCGGTAGCGCTTGACCAACAGCTCGGTGTAGTTGGCCACCTTGCGCAGCGGCTCCTGTAAGTCGTGCGAGGCCACGTAGGCGAACTGCTCCAGCTCGGCGTTCGAGCGTTCCAGCTCCCGATTGTAGCGTTCGAGTTCGCGCTCGATGTGCTTGCGCTCGGTCACGTCGCGCGCGACGGCGTAGACGAGGCCCTCGTCGGTCGCCGGGACCGCGTTCCACATGAGCCAGCGGTACGACCCGTCCCGGCAGCGACAGCGGTTCTCGAACGCGAGCACGTTTTCATCCCCGCTCAGCTCGGCGAGCGCCTCTTGGGTGGCGGCCCGGTCGTCCGGATGGACCAGCTCCATGAGGGGCTTGGATTTGAGCTCGTCCTGTGGGTACCCGAGCACGCGCTCCCACGCCGGGTTCAGTTCCCGGAAGCGCCCGTCGAAGTCCGCGATGCAGAGCAAGTCGTTGGACAGGTTAAAAAAGCGCTCGGCGCGGTCGCGCAACTGGACGCGCTCTTGAGCCAGCCGCGAGGCCATCCAGTTGAACGCCTGGGCCAGCGTCCCCAGTTCGTCCCGCCGACGCTCGTCGAGGCGCACCCACATCTCGCCCCGGCCGAGCGTTTCGGCGGCCCGCTGCAGCTCCCGCAGCGGCCGGTTGATCCCGCGCGCCAGCCACGCGCCGATGCCCGTGGCGACCACGAGGGCCAGGGCCGCGGTCACGATCATCGAGCGGCCAAACACCTGGGCCGAGGCAAACGCCTCGTCCTGGTCGATCTCGCTGAGCAGGCACGCGTTCCAGTCCTCGAGCCAGCGATAGACCGAAAGCACCGGCACGCCGCGGTAATCGGGCGCCCCCACCCAGCCATCCCGGCCGGTCAAACACCGGTCCACCGCCTCGGTATGAACGAAGCGCCTGAAGGCGGCTTGTGGCGCCATGAACCGGGGCTGCGTCAGGGCCAAGTTCGCCCGGTTGACCAAGTACGCGTCGTAGCTCCGAAAACCCGCTTCGTGGCGGCGCACAATGGTCTGGAGCCCGTCCAGGTTGATCCATCCCGTCAGTACCGCGAGCACGCGCCCGTCCGCGGCGCGGAGCGGCGTCGAAATCGGCATGACGGCGCTCTGATATGGCAGCGCGTAGTGCGGCTCCTCCACGAACGTGCCCTCGCGCCCCCGCAGGAAGTAGGCACGGTCCTCCTTGAACTTGCCCACCTCCCCCGGCGCGGTCGAGAGCACGATCTCTCCGGCGTCGGGCTCGAGGACGCTCAACATCGTGTACTCCGGATCGACCTCGACGCTGAGCCGCAGCTCGGCCAGGATGCGGTCAGCCAACCGAGCCGCCGCGGCCCCCTCGGGGGAGGCCACAAACGCCTGCACCAGCTCGCTGAGACTGGGAGAGGAGGCGACGGTGACGATATCGAGGCGCTTTTCCTCGATCCAGCTTGCCAGCGCGGCCTCCTTCTCGATGACCGCCGTGTTCAGATTGGCGACCCCGGCGGCGCGCAGCGCGTCGATGCCGACCGTGTAGGCCAGCGCGCTGAGCACCCCGATCAACGCGGCCGAGAGGGCGAAGAACGCCAGCGCGAGCTTAAGCGTCATCCCAAAGCGCCACCCGTGCAGCGTCAACGCCAGCGCACCCCAACGGCTGCGTTTTCTCACCGAATGTCCGCCTCCCCGGCTTCGATCAGCGCCAAGAACGCCTCGACGATCTCCGGGTCGAACTGCCGGCCCGCTTCTCTTTTCAGGTGGGCCTTGGCCTCGTCCTCGCTCCACGCCTTGCGGTAGGGCCGGTCCGACAAAAGCGCGTCCCAGACGTTGACGACCGCGAACAGGCGCGCGGCGTAGGGGATGTCCCCGCCCACGAGGCCGTCCGGGTAGCCCGTCCCGTCCCAGCGCTCGTGATGCGAGCGCACGACCTCGAGCGCGGGGCGCAGGTAGGGGACCGAGGCAAACCACTCGGAGGCGTAGACGGGATGCTGTTTCATCACGGCCCACTCGTCGTCGGTGAGCGGCCCCGGCTTGAGCAGGATCGCGTCCGGCACGGCCAGCTTGCCCACGTCGTGCAGCGCCGCGCCGCGCCGCAGGTGGGGCCAGTCCCGTTCGTCCACGCCCAGCTCGCGCGCCAGCGCCAGGGTCAGCTCGGTGACGCGGCGCGTGTGGCCGCTGGATTCGGCGTCCTTGTGCTCCAGCGCCTTGACCCAGCCCTCCAGCGTGCGGTCGTAGGCCAGCGCGAGCTGGGTGTTGCTGCGCTCCAGGTTCTCGAACAGGCGCGCGTTGTCCACCGCGATGGCCAACTGCCCCGCCAACGCCTCCAGGAAGCTCGCGTGCTCGCCCAGCGGGCGGCGGCCGCACACCTCCAGCGCGCCCTGGAGCTCGCCCTTGGCCAGCAGCGGGAACGCGCCGTAGGCCGCGTACCCGCCCGCCTCGACCCACGGGGCCAGGTCCTCGACCGCGGACGGGTCGTCGAACCACACGGGCTCGCGCGCCAGCGCGGCCCGGCCGGCGGCCCCCTCGCCCAGCCGCACGCGGCGGTGGGCTTTCTCGGCGTCGGGCAGGCCGCGGCCGGCGGCGTACGTCAGCTCGTTGGCCGTGGCGTCGAACAACAGCACGCGGCTGGCTTCCACCCCGAAGAGCCGCTCCAACTGCTGCAGAACGACCTCGAAGGTGAGGCTGGAATTGAAGCTGGCCGTGATGGTCAGGTCGATTTCGCGCAGCGCGTTCATGCGCTCGAGCTGGGTGCGCGTCTCCTGGTAGAGGCGCGCGTTCTCCAGCGCGGTAGCCGCGGCGTTGGCCGCCAGCGACAGGAGCTCGGCGTCGCGCTCGCCGAAGCGGTCCGGCGTCGTGCTTTGGGCCTGCACCACGCCGACGACGCGGTCGTAGGCCAGCATGGGCGCGTAGATGGCGGACCGCACGGGGGCGCCCTCCTCCTTGGTCGTTGGCTTGCTCCGCAGCGCGCGCATGCGGTCCTGATAGTCGTTGACGATCAGCGGCCTGCCCGTGTGCACCACCTCGCTCTGCATCCCCTGGCCCGGGGGTTCGAGCGGGATGGGCGCGAACCGGCTCACGTCCTGTTCCTCCCCCTCGTGCCGCAGGTAGGCGCAGCGGAGCACGCCCTCGTCCGGGTCGAACTGCGACACGAACACGGCATCGGCGTCGGGAAACAGCTCGGTCACGATCTCCCCCGTGCGCCGCTGGATGGCCTCGGCTTCGGGCAACTGGGCCAGCTCCCAGCCGAAGGCGTTGATCCGCTTGAGTTGTGCCAGGTGGCGCTTCGTTTCGGCCTCGGCCCGCTTGCGCTCGCTCACGTCGCGCACCAACGCCAGCAGCCGGCCGTCGGCCAGCATCCGGGCGCTGATCTCGACGGGCAGGCGCTGGCCATCCTTGCAGCGGATGTGGCGCTCGCGCACCAGGCTTTGCCCCTCGTTCAGCTCCCGCAGGCTCGGGGGATTGAACTCCCCCTCCTCCGGGAGAATGAGCGCCTGAACGTTCATGGCCTCCAGCTCGCCGCGCGTGTAGCCCGTGAGTTCGCATGCCCGGGCGTTGACCTCGAGGTAGTTGCCGGCGGCGTCAAAAGTGAACACGCCGTCGGACGCCTGTTCGACCAGCGTCCGGTAGCGCAGCTCGCTCCGTTCAAGCGCCTGTTGGGACTGTTTGTGCTTGAACCAGAGCCCCAGCTCGGCGGCCACGGTGGTCACGAGTTTGATGGTCTCGTCGTCCTGCGGCCGCGCCTCCCAGAGGAAGAACGTCAGCACGGCCAGCACCTCGCCGTCGGCCGCGATGGGCACGCCGAACCCCGCGTGCAGGCCGTGCCGCGCGGCGGGCTCCACGCGCGCGAACGTCTCCCGGTCCGCGGCCGAGACGTCGCGAATCCACTCGGGCTGCCGCGCCGCCCACACGCGCCCCGGCAGCCCCTCTCCCCGCGCGAACGCAACCCGTTGGGTGGTCTGGTCAAACGTCTGCAATGACGCGTCCTGGAAGCAACTGGCCAGCTGCCGCAGGGCCGCGCCGTCGTCCGACGGGACCCATGCCTCGCCGTAGGCCCAGCCGGTGGCGCGGCACAGTTTGCACAGCGCAACGCGCACGGCGCCCTCGAAGCTTTCGCTAGTGAGGATCGATTGCGTGAGTTCGTAGAGCAGAGTCAAGTTGCTCATAGAGCCCCCCCAATGCCCGCGCGTTCGCCCTCGCCGGCGCCCCCTCCCTTTATGCTACCATAATACCGTTTATTTCAGCGTTTCTCACACGACATGCTGTTTTCTATTGCGGCGCGATCGTTTTGCAGTCGCCCCCTCACCGCTCCCGTTGCCCCCACAGGGCCAAAAACGCCTCCACGACCTCGGGGTCCCAGCAGCGGCCGGCGTAGCGGCGCAGTTCCTCGCGCGCCTGCTTGAAGCTGAGCGCGGCACGGTAGGGCCGATCCGTGGTCATGGCGTCGAAGGCGTCCACGGTCGACAGGATGCGCGCCTCCAACAGAATATCCTCACCCTTGAGCCCGTGCGGGTAGCCCGTGCCGTCCCAGCGCTCGTGGTGCTGCTCGACGATGCGGGCGGCGTGCCCCAGCGGCCGGATGCTTTGGATCAGCTCGACGCCGAGCCGGACGTGCTCCTTCATCGTGTCCCACTCCTGGGCGTCCAGCGGACCGGTCTTGTGGAGGATGTGCTCGGGCACGCCCACCTTGCCCACGTCGTGCAGCAGCGCGGCGTAGTGGAGCTGGTGCCGCGCCGCCTCGTCGAGCCCGAAGCGCGCCGCCAGCGCGGTGGCGAAGTGCGCCAGGCGCTTGCTGTGCTCGGCGGTGTAGGGGTCGCGCTCGTCGATGACCCGGGCCAGCAACGCGGCGGTGTCGATGGCGGTGCGTTCGAGTTGCTCGCGCAGCTCGGCCCGTTTGGCCTCGGCCCGCTTGCGCTCGGAGACGTCGGTGAACGCGCCGCGCACGCCAGCCAGCTCGCCTCCCTCGTAGGCGGGCCGGCTCGTGCTGCGTACCCAGCGCGGCGACCCGTCCTTGTCGATCAAGCGGTACTCGAACGGGTTGGCCTCGCCGGCCAGCGTGCGCTGGAAGCTGTCCAGCAGGCCGGGCAGGTCGTCCGGGTGGACGAAGCGCTGGAACGGTTGTCCCACGACCTCCTCGGGACGATAGCCACTGTAGGCTGTGATCACGGGGCTGATGTAGGTGACGACCCCCTGGGCGTCGACGGTGAAGATGACGTCGTTGATGTTCTCGACCAGGTCGCGATACTTCTCCTCCGAGGCGCGCAGCGCGCGCTCGGCGGCGGCGCGTTCGGCGAGCTCGTGCCGGACCTGTTCGTGCTGGCGCGCGTTCTCGAGCGCGACCGCGGCGGCGTTGGCCAACGGGCTCAGACGCCCGGCGTCCTCGGCGCTGAAGCGGCCCGGCTCGTCGCTGTCGAGCCGCAACAGCCCCAGCACGCGCTCCCCGGAGCAGATCGGAACCGCCGCGTGCGAGCGGATCCAGCGCGTCGGCTCGTAGACGGCCCAGCCCGCCTGCGCCGCCGTGTCCTCGACCACCAGGGGCTGGCCGGACTGGACGGCCGCCCCGGTCGCGCCCATCTCGGCCAGCGGCTGCACCAAGCCGTCGATCCACTCCCCGGCCCCGAAGGCGTCGTAGCCCTGCGCGCGCACGACCCGGAGCGCGCCTCTTTCGACCAGCGCGATGTTGGCCGAACGGAAGGGCACGAGCCGCTGGGCTTGATTCAACACCTCGTCCAGCACCGCCTCGGGGTCGGTGCGGGCCGTGAGCGCGAGCGTGACCTCGCTGAGGGTCTCGGCCAACAGGTGCTGTTGCTGGACGCGCGCCAGCAGGCGCGCGCGCTCGGCCTCGGCGCGCACGCGCGCCGTGACGTCGCGCACCATGGGGATGGTGTAGCGCAGGCGCCCGTCCTCGTCCCGGATGGCGCTCACGGCCAGGTAGCCCCAGAACACCTCGCCGTCCTTGCGCACGTAGCGCTTCTCGGCCTGGTAGCCGTCGCGCTTCCCCGCCAGCAGCTCGTCGTGCAGCGCCAGCGTTTCGGGCAGGTCGTCCGGGTGGACCAAATCGCGCGCCGTGAGGCCCCCGAGCTCGTCCAAGGAGTAACCGTACAGCGCCAGGAAGTTCTCGTTGGCGTCCAGGATGCAGCCCTCGGGGTCGACCAGCGCCATGCCCGAGGAGGCGTGGTGGAACACGTGTCGAAAGCGCTGCTCGCTCTCGCGCAGCGCGGCCTCGTCGCGCACGCGCGCGCTCACGTCGCGCACGTGCAGCAGCAGCGCGGGCTCCCCGTCGTAGTCGATCGTGCCGGCGCGGATCTCGACCGGCACCGAGCGCCCGTCGGCCGTGAGCGAGTGGCTCTCGATCCCCCGCTCGCGGTTGGCCCCGAAGCGCTCGACGTCGTCGGCGACCTGGTCCCGGCGCTCGGGCGGGACGAGCTGGCGGGCGTGCATCCCGATCAACTGTGCGCGCGTCATCCCGTGCAGCCGGCAGGCCGCCGGGTTGACGTCGCGCACGACGCCGTCCATGCTCTCGACGAACACGGCGTCGGGCGAGCCCTCGAACATGGCGCGGAAGCGCTGCTCGCTCTTGCTCAACTCCCCCTCCAGCCGCACGACCTCGCGCAGGTCGCGGGCCACGCTGAGCACGAAGGCGAGTTCGCCGCGCTCGTCGGGCACGGGCGCGACCGTGAACTCGACCGGCACGCGCGCCCCGTCCTTGCGCAGGACGCGCTTGCGATAGGGCTTGAGGAACGCTGCGCCCCGGCGCATCCTATCCAGCCGCTGCACGGTGTCGTCCTGGTCCTCGGGCGCGATGATGTCCCGATAGCTCAGCGCGCGGAATTCCTCCGCGCTGTAGCCCAAAAGATCGAGCATGGCGGGGTTGGCGTCGAGGTGGCGGCCCTCCAGGTCCAGCAGCGAGATGCCGTCGGGCGCGAACTCGAACAGCGCGCGGTAGCGTTGCTCGCTGGCGTGCAGCGCCTGGCCACGCTGGACGTTGCTGATGGCCACGGCCAGTTGGCCGGCCACGAACGAGGCCAGCTCGCGGTCCTGCTCCCCGAAGGCTGCCGGCGTGGAGGATTCGAGGTTGAGCGCGCCGATGAGCGCGTCCCCGAGCGCGATCGGGGCGACCAGTTCCGAGCGCGTGTCGGGGTCGGCCGCGAAATAGGCCTCGGCCGCGCGCACGTCGTCCAGGCAGATGAGCTCGCGGCGCCGCATGGCGCGGGCCACCAGGAAGCGCGACTCGTCCAGCGGGAAGCGCTGGCCGAGATGGCTCCCCGCCGACGGCGTGCCCTCGCTGGCGACGATCCGAAACCCCTCGTCCTCGGCCAGGGCGATCCCCACCCGCTCGTAGCCGTAGCGCGCGCCCGTCCAGGCGGCGGCGTGCCGCACGATGGCCTCGACCGCGGTCAGCGAGGCGAGCTCCTGCCCGAGCTGGAAGACCTGGCTCAGACGTTGCTGTCGTTCTTGCAGGGCTTCGCGGTCCCGGGCGCGCTTGAGCGCGAGCTCGATCTGGGGCCGCATCGAGACCGCCAGCGCCAGGTCGTCCTCGTCGAAGGCGTCGGATTCGTCGCGGTTGTTGAGGTTGAAGTACCCCACCAGCCGCCCTTCCGGCTTGATCGGCACGGACAAAAACGCCGCCGGCAGCCCGACCTCGCCGATGGCCCGCACGCGCTCCGGGGGCCAGTGCGCCCGTTGGAAGGCGACCAGGTCGTCGCGGATGATGGCGGGCTCGTCGCCGTACTTGACGTGCTGGATGTTCAACTCGGGCTTGATGCGGATCCGCTTGAGCGCGTCCAGGTCCCAGCCCACGGCCGCCACGAAGGCCAGCTCGTCTGCCGCCTCGTCGTAGAGCAGCGCCGAGCCGCTGTCGGCGTGCGGGACGAGCTCGACCGTCTCCTCCAGCAGGAGCTGCAGGATGGGCTCGAGCCGGGTCTCGGCGTTGAGCCGCTCCAAAAAGCGCTGGGTCCGGCGCAGGCGCCGGTTGAGCTGTTCCAGCTCGGTGACGTCCGAGCCCAGGTAGACCAAGGCGTAAGGCGTGCCGCGCGCGTTTCTGAGCTCGGAGGGGTTGACCAGCACGGTCTGGGCGGCGTTCCCCGCGCGCTGCTGGAGCTGCTGCGGCGCGAAGTCCCCCTCCCGCGCCCGGCGCACGACCCCCGCGAAGCTCGGGACGGCCTCCTCCAGCGGCACGCCCACCAGCGCGTCGGGGGCCCGACCGCACCAGCGCGCGAACGCCTGGTTGGCGTAGATGACCTCGCCGTCCAGGTCCGTGGCCACGATGAGCTCGGAGACGCTGTCGAGGAACGCGGTCTGGAAACGCACCTGCCGCGACGCGCTCGAGAGCTGGCGCTGCATGCGGGCCACGTCCTTGCCGCGCTTTTCCTCGTAGAGCTGGCGGTCGGCCTCGCGCAGCAGGTCCTCGGGGGTGCGCGCGTCGCCCGGCTGCCAGGTGACGCGCCCCACGCTCAAGCCCAGGGGCAGGTCGAGACCGGCCCCGCGCTTCCAGGTGTCGAAGGCTTGCTTGAGCCGCTCGACGGCGTGTACGGCCTGGCCGTTGGTCTCGGTGAGCAGGATGAGGAACTCGTCGCCCCCGTAGCGGAACGGGATGTCGGAGGTGCGCACGGTGTCCTGGATCACGCGCCCCACCTCGCGCAGCACCGCGTCGCCGCGCACGTGCCCGAGCTGGTCGTTGACCTGTTTGAACCCGTCCACGTCGAGCAAGAGCAGCGTGAGCGGGTGCCCGTAGCGGTGCGCCCGGTCGAGCTCCTGGGTGAGCAGTTGGTCCAGGTGGTGGCGGTTGTGGAGCCCGGTGAGCGGGTCGTGCAGCGCCAGGGTCTCCAGCTCGGCCAACAGGCGCTCGCGCTCCCGTTCCAGTTCCTTGTCCCGGCTGATGTCGTGGTAGATCCCAAACACCCCGACTTGCCCGTTGTCGAGCTCGATCGGGAACCCCAAGATCCTGACGTAGACGAGGGCGCCGTCCTTGCGCCGCCGCACGGTTTCCGTCTGCTGGATCTCCCCGGCCAGCACCTCGCGCGAGAGCGCGTGCGCCTCGTCCCGCAGCTCCGGCGGTGCCACCAGGTCGTCCAGGTTGCGCCCCGAGAGCTCGTCGAGCGCGAAGCCGAACAACCGGCCGAACGCCTCGTTGGCCTCGACTACGCGCCCGTCGGCGTCGATCAGGACGATGGCCTCGGGGGAGTGTTCGAACAACTGGCGGAAATACGCCTGCTGCGGGCCGTTGACGGTCCCGTCGGGCTCGGCGGCAAGCCGCCGCTGGAGCACGCGCAGCCGCAGGGGCAGCGACTCGGGCACGGCGCAGTCGTCGGCGCCGGCCGCCAGCGCGGCCTCGGCCTCATCCTCGTCGTCGAGCACGGCCAGCACGTACGGGCTCCTCGCGCGCGCCTTGAGCCCATCGGCCCACGCCGCCTCCCCGGCCAGCAGCACGAGGTCGGGCGCCAGCGCGGCCAGGTCGCGCGCGGCCGTGGTCACGGTCTTGCGCCAGGCGTAGGCGATCCCGCACGCGCGCAACAGCCGCTGGAGCTGTTTGCGCCGGTCGGGGTCGGCGGTGACGACCAAGGCCTTCATAGAGATTTGCGTCGGGGCGCTCACTCCATTCCGCATCTGATTCAATGGAGGTTATTGTAACGTCCATGGCCGGCGCCGACAGGTGTGTGCGCCACACACGCCGGGCGCCGCCGCCGGGTGACCAATGTCAGGGGGAGATCGGTCGGATGGGGTGCTGAGCGGCGCGCGCCCGCCCTACACTATCCTGGGAAAGAGACGAACCAGATCGAGGCCGGCGTCCCCGGGCCGGTGTAATGGAGGTTCTTTGTGACACGAATCAACCGTTGGATGCCGCTGGCCTGCCTGATGATCGCGCTGGCCGCGGCCAGCGCGGCGCCCCAGGTGGGGCTGCAGGTCGAGCAGACGCTCGCCCAGGCCAGCGCCGAGGTGCGCAGCTGCACAGACGACCCGGCCACGACGACGGCCACGCTGCGCCTGCAGGGCAGCGAGCCGGTCGCGCCGCTCGATTTAGTGCTCGTGCTGGACCGCTCCAGCAGCGAGGACCTGCCGCGGGTGCAGCAAGCCGCGGCGCAGTTCATCGACCACCTCGACGGCGGTCAGGACGACCGCGTCGCGCTGGTGTCGTTTGCCGACGTGGCGCGGCTGGAGCAGGGATTCAGCTCGGACTTCGACGCGCTCAAGGACGCGGTCGCCGCTTTGCGCGGCGGCCGGCTCACCGCGCTGGGCGACGCGCTGGCGCTGGCGCTGGACGAGCTGGACGCCCAGGGGCGGGACGAGGCCGAACGCGCGGTCGTCGTGCTGAGCGACGGCGGCGCCACCGCGGGCCTGGACCCGCTGGCGCAGGCCGAGCGCGCCGGCGAGCTGGGGCTGCCCGTCTACTTCGTCGGCATCGGCGCCAAGGCCAACCGCGGCAACCTGAGCGAGCTGGCCAAGCGCGCGGGCGGGCGCTTCTTCGCCGACGCCAGCACGCAGAGCCGCGTGGGCGTGCTCAAGCGCCTGGGGCGCGAACTCGTGGCCCAGTTCGTGGAAGTGATCCAGACCCTGCCCGCCGAGCTGAGCTACGCGGGCGTTCCAGAGGGCGCGCTTGAACCGACGGTTTCGCACAACCTCAACCACACCACCGAGCTCGCCTGGGCGTTCGACGTGCTCGTCAGCGGCCAGGTCTGGGAGACGCAATTCGAGCTGGTCGCCGAGCGGGCCGGGACCTTCGCGCTCGCCCGCGAGGCCTTCGTGCGCTACCTGGACGAGACCGGCGGGCGGCAGACGCAGACGATCCCGCGCCCCGAGCTCACGGCCACGGGCACGCCGCCGCCGGCGGTGAGCTTCGAGTTCAACCCCGAGCAGCCCAAGGCCAACCAGGCGATCCAGTTCTTCGACCGCACGGCCCGTTTCGGCCGCGAGCTGACCAGCTGGCGCTGGGACTTCGGCGACGGGACGACCAGCACGGAACAGAACCCGGTCCACGTCTACCGCGACATCGGGCGCTACAGCGTGACGCTCGAGGTGAGCGACGGGAGCTGCACGACCCGGGGCGAGCGCACCTTCCGCCTGGCGGAGTTCCAACCGGGCCCCGAGCTCAACATCGTGTTCGACCCCAGGAACCTCAGGCCCGATCGGAAGATCCCGTTTTCGGTCGCGCCGCTGGGCGACATCCGGTCGTGCCGCTGGGACTTCGGCGACGGGGCAAGCAGCGACCAGTGCAGCACCGATCACACCTACAACGACGCCGGCAACTACACGGTCGAGGTCGTCGTCACCTTCAACGACGGCCGCACGCTCCGGCTGCGGCGCCTGATCACCGTGGCCCGGCCCGAGCCGATCACGGAGCCCGGTGATGACAACGTTGACGGACAGCAAGGTACGAGGACGTTGCCTCCCGTCGATATCGAACCCGACATCGACAGGATCACGCGCGGTCAAGCCGTGACCTTCTCGGTGCCGAACCCGCCCGAAGGCGACCCGGTCTGCGACTGGAACTTCGGTGACGGCAGCGAAGAAGAAGATACGAGCACCTCGGTCGAACACACCTACGACACCGAGGGGAGCTACACCGTCAAGGTGATTTGCACCGTCGATAACGGACGTAGTGAGGGCACTTTGGACGTGAACGTCCTGGGCAACGTCGCCCCCGTTGCGGACTTCACCTGGCGCCCGCTCGTGCCCAGGGTGGGCCGGCCGGTGGCCTTCGACGGCAACGCGTCGCAGGACGAGGACGGCTCGATCGCCGCCTGGAGCTGGGACTTCGACGACGGCAACACCAGCACCGACCCCAACCCGATCCACGAGTACGCCGCCCCCGGCGTGTATCAGGTCCAACTGACCGTCACCGACGACAGCGGCGTGGAGAGCGACCCCGTCAGCAAGACCGTGCGGGTCGGGCTGCTGCCCGAGGCGTTCCGCGAGCTCGCGCTGGACCAGGGGCCGACGGTGCCGGAGTGGATGGGCTTTTACATCGACGGCGGCGTGGTCACCGACGAGGAGCTGGACGACGCGGCGCGCCGCTTCGCCAACGGCTCGTTCGTGCAGGGCACGCAGTACCGCTTGACTGAAGCCGACCTGCGCGCGCTCACCGAGCTGCACGACCTGCGCGTGATCACGCAGAAGTATCTGGATCCCGAGGAAGCCGAGGCCGACGGCTACGAGGCCGTGCCGGGACCGCCCCGCCCCAGGGGGGTCCGCGAGTACGTCAACCGCGAGATCGTCAACAGCGAGAAGCCCCCGCGCTTCGATCAAATCCCGATCCTGATCTACGCGCCGGACGAGGAAGGCGTGCTGAAGCTGGCCGGCGTGCGCTACGTGACCTTCGAGCAGGACGAGGCCGAGCTGTTCGGCCTCACCGACTGGGCCGCGTTCACGCCGCCCGAGTTCGAGTCCCCGGTCTCGCTGCTGACGGTCTGGATCTGGCGCGAGAACCCGGACGGCATGTTCAACCCGCGCAACCCCGCGCTGGGGCCGTAAACGCCAACAAGACCCGTGGGGAAGGGGTAAGCCGGGAGCGTTTTCGCTCCCGGCTTTTCGTTTTCTTGCATCCCCTGAAAGGGCGCCGGCAACCGCTCACTTCCAGAAATACATGCCCTGGAGCGATTTGACGTGAACGGGATGGACTTCTGGAGAATGGATTCACGCAACCCACCGCCTCAGGCTAGCACAAGGCCACCCTGTTTTTACTGTGTAGGGGTCCCATTCATGGGACCCGGCCTACACGTCTGGTTCATGACCAGATAGACTTCACGGGCGGCCAAAGCGCGTGCCCACGGGCGCGATGAATCGCGCCCCTACACCCAAGAACCACTGTGGCCGTCTACTAGTACTGGACCACAGAGGTTTTTGACGGTAGTGGCAAGCCCCTGTGCCTGCC